>JBEIGJ010000086.1:0-8710 GCA_040381935.1 Acidimicrobiaceae bacterium
ATGGCCGCACCGCGCTTGGCGACCGCCGGAATGAATGTTCCATCCACCCACGCATGGTCATTGACGGCCTGATACGCGTTCTTTCCCGCCACCTCACAATGGAAAAGATCGGGATACTGCGTTGTCGAGTGGTTACCCCAGATGGTCATGTTCTTCACGGCCGCCACCGGCGAACCCAACTTCTGGGCGATCTGAGTGACGGCACGATTGTGATCAAGACGAGTCATCGCCGTAAAGCGGCCGGGATCGAGATCTTTGGCATTTTGCTGAGCAATCAAGGCATTGGTATTGGCTGGGTTGCCAACGACCAGAATCTTCACATCACGCTTGGCACTACGAGACAAGGCTTCACCCTGGGGTTTGAAGATTCCTCCGTTGGCTGAAAGGAGATCAGCTCGTTCCATTCCCGCTTTACGGGGCATGGCGCCAACCAAGAGAGCCACTTCGGCATCACCAAAGGCGGTACTGGCATCATCAGTCGCCACTACACCGGCAAGTAGAGGAAAGGCACAATCGTCGAGTTCCATTCGAACTCCATCAAGGGCTTTCAACGCTGGCGTGATTTCCAACAATTGAAGGATGACCGGGGTATTCGGTCCGAGCATGGCACCAGAAGCGATGCGGAACAAGAGGCTGTAGCCGATTTGGCCGGCTGCGCCGGTTACTGCAACACGTACGGGGGAAGTCATGGAAACAGCGTAGGTCCCCCGAGTGCCATTGTGAAAAGCCTGAATCCAGATTTCAGGACTTGCCCAGCGCCTTCCAGATGAGCTGCACATAAAAAGGTCGGCCGTCTTTGTCGAGGTGAATACCATCTTGCGTCAAACAAGCCCCAACACAGGACTCCGCCTCGCGCTCCCAATCGAGCACTATCACATTCGGATAACGCGTTGGCAAAGCACGGATTTTCTCATTGTTCGATGCTGTCCACTCTCGACGTGCTTTTCCAGTGAGGATGACCACAGTGCGCACTTCGGTCAACGAACTCATCATTCGATCGAGTGTCTCCTGACTCATTGGGCCGTTGGTTCCAAGGTGAATGACCGCTGAGTCCATCGTTGCTCCAAGGTCCTTGAGTTGCTGAAAGATATCGGCACCCATCTTCCCTTGGCGATCCTGGGCGGCATCAACCACCACACCAAGTTCGGCCAGGGCCACTGCCGCTCCTTTCATCACCGAATCGCCAAGTGCAAAAACTTCATAGTGCGGTGCCGGAGCCTTGGTATCCGGTGGGGCAGTTTCATCGGGCGCCAACGAAACCGCTGGCGGGTTCGTCGTTCCGCTGGTCACCTCTTCCAAACTGTCCACGACGACCCCATCTCCCTCATCGAGAGAAGCCTGTACCGCATTGGGCTTGTTTTCGGCGGTCACCAAACTGACACCGGCGAAAACCGGGAGGGCGATGAGAGCGCTGGCCATGACCACAGCAGGAATGCGGGAATTCCTCGATCCTCGACGGAAGATGGCGGCCCACGTAGCTCTGAACCGACGTTCGCGAATAGGCAACTCGATGAAGCGGAACGAAATCTCGGTGACCAGTGCGGTAACTGCCATTGCTCCCACGAATTCGTGGACTTTGAGAGGGATCCCTGTTTCGTGCCGGAGTGCTTGAAAGATCGGCCAGTGATAGAGGTACAAACCGTACGACCGCTCGCCGATTGCTCGAAACACGGGGTTGCCGAGCACCACCCCACTCAACGATTTGGTGTGGGCCACGGCGGCAATGATCAGAAGTGTGGCCAAACCGGTCAAGAAAAAGCCACCGCGGAACAGCCATGGGTCGGCGTACGTTCCCTCTTCACCGACCAATTCGGTGATGTGCAGATTCCAAATCAGATAGCCAAGAAGAAGCAGGCCACTCAAGGCGAATGGATCAAGCAAAGTACCTTTCTTCCTCATCGGACCGCGCAAGAGCGCATACGGTCGCCAGACCAGAGCCATCGCCGCACCCAGTAGTAGCCCAGTGGCGCGAGAAGGAGTAGAGAGGTACAGCACATCGATCTTGCTCACACATCGTTCACCAATCGTCCAGTAGGCATCAGGCGTTCCCACACAGTCGGCACCGATGCGTCCCGTCGGCATGAGCACACCCACGACGATCACAATGGTCAGCGATATCAGCAAGAACCACATCGCCACTCGCGGCAATCGTCGACGGCCTTGACGAAGAATCAACATCATCACCAAAGGCCAAACGAGATAGAACTGCTCTTCCACCGCCAGTGACCACAGATGACGCAACGGAGCAAAATCGTTGACCGCGGTGTATCCCGCTCCCACCCAAACTTGAAACCAGTTGGAGACATAGAACAAACCGGCTACAACATCTCCACGTAGTGCACCGAGCGCATCCTTTTCGAAAAAGGTCGTCCAAAACGTCAGCAACAACAACATCACCAACAAGGCCGGCAAAAGACGTCGCGCCCGGCGGATCCAAAAATCTCGCAGGCTCAGTGCCCCTGTTCTTTCGTGTTCAGCAACCAACAACAAAGTGATGAGATAGCCGCTGATGACGAAGAACACCTCAACTCCGAGGAAGCCTCCTGGTAACCACGAAGAGTTGGCGTGGTAGACGATGACGGCAACAACTGCCAGGGCGCGCAAACCATCGATTCCTGGAAGATAGGGAACCCGGCTCACTGAGGCCGATTTATGCACCGTCGGGGTTGTGGGCATGGATACTCAGTCTGCCCGCACGAGGGGGTCTGGAGCTGTCACTTGGGGCGGAAAAGCCCCAAGTTGGCGTAGATCTCTCGTGAGGCGGTGCTCCGATTCAAGGTGTAGAAGTGCAATCCGGGGGCCCCCGCGTCGAGCAGGGCCTGGCTCAGTTCAGTGGCCGCTTCGACGCCAATCTTGCGCACGTCCTCAGGGTCTTCAACATCGGCCAGTCGATCCGCCAGCCATTGGGGGAAAACTGCTCCGGACATCTGGGCCATGGTGGTGATCTGCGACTTATTGGTCACCGGCATAATTCCCGGCAGAATCGGCTTGTCCACACCGAGCGATGTCAGTTCCTCGCAAAGCCGGACATACACCTCGACGTCGAAGAAGAACTGGGTGATGGCAAAATCGGCCCGACCCAGTTTTTCGGCCAAATACCGACGGTCAGAGGCTCGATCAGGCGAGCGCGGATGGACCTCGGGATGAGCTGCCACCCCGACAGAAAACCGCTCACCTACTAAAACATCATCGAGTAACTCACTCGCATAGAGATAGTCGCTGACGCTAGGCCCACCCTGGTCATCACGGGGCGGATCACCGCCAAGGGCCAAGATGTTCTCGATACCGCCAATGGCATAACTGTCGAGGATCGACGCGATGTCATCTTTGCTGTGCCCCTGGCACGTGAGATGCGCCATGGGCGTGATCCCCGTTTCCCGGCGAATCCAGGAGACCAATTCCTGTGTGCGTTGACGGGTACTTCCACCCGCGCCATAGGTGACACTCACAAAGCTCGGTTCAAGCGACTCCAATTCGGCAATGACCTCAACTAGAGCTTGTTGGGCCTGATCGGACTTAGGAGGGAAGAACTCGAACGAGTACGTCCGACCTTGAGCCAAGAGGTCAGAGATACGCGCCATGGGTCCAGTGTAGAAGTGGTGCAGCCACAGTTTCCCACCTGCGTCATCCCTGTTACCGCATTTCGATGACCCGACGTCAGTGACGAAAATGGCGTTCAGCCGTGAAAATCATGGCCATTCCAAATTCATCGGCAGCCGCAATGACTTCTTCATCGCGCACACTTCCCCCTGGCTGAATGACTGCACTGATACCCGCCAGACCAAGAACTTCGATGCCATCGCCAAAGGGGAAGAAGGCATCACTGGCCGCCACCCCGTCAATGATCCGATCGCCGGCGCGTTCGATGGCAATCCGGGCCGAGTCGAGACGATTCTGCTGACCGGCTCCGATCCCCAATGCCTGACTATCTCGAGCCACGACAATGGCATTGGAACTGACTGCCGCGCAGACCTCCCAAGCGAATACGAGATCGGCCCATTGATGGTCGGTTGGCTGACGTGCAGTCACCACGCGCCAGTTCTCGCGATCCAGAGAAATCCGATCCGGCGTCTGCACTAAAAGACCACCATCAACGGAACGCACATCGAGTTGATCACCGACCGGTGCCGATCCCGAGATGAGGCGCAGATTCTTCTTCTTGGTCAAAATGGCGAGCGCCTCTGAGGAAAAGGACGGCGCCACGACGACCTCGGTGAAGACCTCAACCATGGCCAACGCCGCTTGTTCGTCCACGGGTCGGTTCAACGCAACGATGCCGCCAAAGGCGCTGACCGGATCGCAGGCGAGAGCCCGTTGATAAACCTCGGCTACCGACAACGATGAGACCGACTTGGGTGAGATCGCCACGCCACAGGGGTTGGCATGTTTGACAACGACACAGGCCAGTTCAGTGAATCGATGAACCAAACGCCAGGCGGCTTGGGCATCGTAGACGTTGAGATAGCTCAATTCCTTGCCGCCATGTTGGACAACCGTGTCCCACCAACTGCTCTGGCCACGGATGCGATACAGACTGGCATCTTGATGCGGATTTTCTCCATAACGCAAGGAGCGCACCTCATCGGCCACCACAATCAGTTGCGTTGGAAGACTTGGCCCGGCATCGTCGATGGGCTCGAGCCAATGGGCAATCTGTAGGTCGTATTCAGCAGTCGTGACGAAGGCCCGGTGCGCCAATTCGTGTCGCAAGGACGGGCTCACCTCTCCATCACGGGAAATATCGGCGAGGACTTTCCCGTAGTCCGCACTCCGGGTCACCACGGCCACATGGGCATGGTTTTTGGCTGCCGCTCGAACCAAAGCAGGTCCTCCGATATCGATGAGATCGATACTGGGCTTCGAAGCAAACGGATACAGATTGACCACCACCAAACTGATGGGCCGGATGCCATGGTCGGCAAGTTCTTGACGATGAGTGGCGTCATCGAGGTCGGCCAGAATGCCTCCATGCACCGCCGGGTGCAAAGTGACGACCCGATGACCAAGTAGGGCTGGATATCCGGTCACGTCAGCCACATCGGTGACCGCGATCCCAGCGTCGATCAGAGTCTTGGCCGTACCGCCACTCGACAACAGCTCCCACCCGGCATCAGTGAGGGCGCGGGCAAAATCGACGATTCCCGTCTTGTCGTAGACGCTCAGCAGGGCTAAGGGCACGCCCCGACACTACAGATGACGGCTGGCCTTGGCTCCGTCGGCAGGCGGTCATCACAACCACTGACCAGAGGTGCTCACAAACGAACAAAGTGGTGTTCACCGTGGAGTACGGTGCGGACAGTGGTGGGAGGTCCGCCACAGAGAAGGAGCAAGAGCTATGGACTTTTCAAAACTCAAGACCACCGACTGGCTCAAAGTCGGCGGAGCAGCGGGCATGCTGATCTTTGGTTTTTTCAACTGGGCCAAGTTCGAATTCATGGGCATGTCGTCGTCGGGTAACAACGTCTTCAGTTACCCTTTCCGTGGCATTATTTCGTGGGTCCTGGTGATCGGCATCGGTGTCGTGACATTGCTCGGAACCCAGGGCAAAGAAGTAGGCAAGATGAAATGGCCGATGATTTCGGTGCTGGCAACCGGAATTGCCACCATCTTGATGTTGCTCCTGGTGATCCTCGGACCAGATGAATCAGGAGTCGACCTGAAGCCCACCATCGGCCTGTATCTGGCCTTCGTCTCCACGATCGTGGCCTTTGTCGGCTCGGTCATGGCTTTCACCAGTGGAGGCGGCAACCTCAAAGATCTGACCGATGTCAACAAGTTGAAGGACAGCTTCGGCCAAGGCGACAAATAGTTGGTCTTGATCTCACCGTGAAACGTAGACGGCCGTTCGGATCTTGGCGACCACGTCACCAGACTCGAACGGCCGTTTTTCGATTGTGCTTCCCCAACGAGGGTTGTCTCAGGCCATTTCAGCGATGATCTCGGCCATCAAGTCACCAGCTTCGGTGGGGTTCTGGCCAATACGCACTCCTGCGGCCCGCAACGCATCCATTTTGCCCTGAGCAGTTCCCTTGCCACCAGACACGATGGCTCCCGCATGACCCATCTTCTTGCCGGCCGGAGCGGTGACCCCAGCGATGTAAGCACTCATCGGCTTGGTCACATGGGCCTTGATGAACTCAGCGGCTTCTTCTTCAGCCGATCCGCCAATCTCGCCAATCATGATGATGGCGTGCGTCTCTGGATCAGCTTGGAACTCCCGTAGACAGTCGATGAAGTTAGTACCCGGTACCGGGTCACCACCGATACCCACACACGTACTGACGCCGATACCCCGCTGCTTGAGTTCGTACAGGGCCTGATACGTGAGCGTGCCCGAGCGACTGACGATACCCACGTTTTTTTTCGTGGCACTTGGCAACTCTGCAATCTCACCGGCAGTGATCCCGATATTGCACTTCCCCGGGCTGATGATCCCCGGACAGTTCGGGCCGAGAAGGCGCGTCGAGGGGAAGTCACGCACGAGCGTGTTGTACACCAGTGCTTCGTCTTGAGCTGGAATTCCTTCGGTGATACAGACCACGAAAGCCACACCGGCAGCGGCCGCTTCCAAGATGGCCGCAGAGGCCGCCTTGGGTGGAACAGCAACGAATGAGGCATTGGCTCCGGTGGCCGCCACTGCTTCCGCAACGGAGTTGAACACCGGAATGCCTTCGACGTCGGTGCCTCCCTTACCCGGTGTCACACCGGCTACGACCTGGGTGCCGTAGGCCTTGTTGCGCAATCCGTGGTATTTGCCCTGACCCCCAGTCAAACCTTGAACGATGACCTTGGTGTTTTGATCAACAAAAATCGACATTTTCCGTTCACTTCCCGTTTGCGAGGGCCACAGCAGCACGAGCCGCTTCGAGCATGGTGGGTTTGGAGATCAACTTCGACTCTGGAATTCCAGCCGCCGCCAAGATCTTGCGACCCTCTTCGGCGTTGGTCCCGTCAAGTCGAATCACGATCGGCGCCCGCAAATCGACTCGCGACAGCGCCTCGACGATACCTTTGGCCACTTCTTCACCGCGGGTGATACCGCCAAAGATGTTGATGAAGATGGCATTCACCTTCTGATCGAAGTTGATGACTTCAAGCGCTGCCGCCATCACGTCGGCGTTGGCACCACCGCCGATATCCAAGAAGTTGGCAGCGGTTCCCCCGACCTGATTCACCACGTCAAGAGTGCTCATGGCCAAACCGGCTCCGTTAGCAATGATGCCAACTGTTCCATCCAGGCCGATGTACTGCAGATCGTGAGTACGCGCCAGTTGCTCGCGGGCATCTAACTCCTCCGCAGCCCGGAACTCATCCCACTCGGGATGGCGAAAAGCGGCGTTGGCATCGAGAGATACTTTGGCATCAAGAGCGTGAACTTCGCCGGTGGGCTTCAAGATCAGCGGGTTGATCTCCGCCAGATCGCAGTCACCTTCGGTGTAGCAGCGATAGAGCTTCACCAAAATCGAGGCCACACCATCAAGGGCTTTGGCGGGGATTTTCGCATCAGATGCCGCTTGACGAGCAACCGACTCAGAAAGACCGTCAACCGGATCGATGTGCAATTTGACGATGGCTTCGGGGTCGCGAACCGCGACCTCTTCGATGTCCACACCGCCTTGAGCCGAGAGCATCAACAGATGCTTTTTAGCTCCCCGATCGAGACTGAACGAGGCGTAATACTCCTCATCAATATCACTGGCGTGTTCAACCCAGATCCGCTTCACCACGTGGCCCTTGATGTCCATACCCAAGATGTTCCCGGCGTGCATTCGGGTTTCATCGGCATTGTTGGCCAACTTGATACCGCCGGCTTTCCCACGGCCGCCAACTTGGACTTGAGCCTTCACCACAACGGGATAGCCGGCAGCTGCCGCAACTCGCACGGCCTCGTCCACGGTGTCGGCTGCCCCGCCCGGGCTGACCGGAATGTCATAGCGAGCGAAGTACTGTTTGCCTTGGTATTCGAATAGATCCACGAATGATCCTCTCTGTCGTGAGTTTTGAGCGTGATCGCCCTAGGCCACGGTTTCCCGAGCGTCCAAAGCCTCTTCCAGCCATTGAGCAATTGCTTTGAGTGATGAGCCGGGACCGAATATCTCTGATACTCCCTGCTCTCGCAAAGTGCGGGCATCAGCATCGGGGATCACTCCACCACCAAAGATCAGCACATCGTCCATATCACGCTGACGCAACTCTTCCATGACTCGCGGGAACAAAGTCAAATGCGCTCCGGACAACAAAGACAGGCCCACAGCATCCACATCCTCTTGTAATGCCGTCTCGGCAATCTGTTCCGGTGTTTGGTGCAGACCGGTGTAGATGACCTCAAACCCATGGTCGCGCAGGGCACGCGTAATAGTTTTGGCACCCCGATCGTGACCATCAAGGCCCGGTTTGGCAACGACTACGCGATAAGGCCGCTTCACAAGTTCCAAACCTTACGCCCTGGCAGGCGACACCACATAGTCCGCGGTCGCTCGACATAGTCCGCGGTCGCTCGACACAATTTCCCAGCACCTCGTGGTTCGAGTCCCGAACCACCGGAATCACCCGGCAGACTGGACGAGTGCGTCAACCAGAATTTCGCTCTCCGGCCGCCCGGGCAGTGGCTCCTGTCGTGGCCGGATTAGCTTTTTTCGGCATTCTGAGTCTTGTCCTGTGGGGTATTGCCGCTGTCATGTCGGGGGAGCAGTCGCAATCTACGACTTTC
>JBEIGJ010000087.1:0-8503 GCA_040381935.1 Acidimicrobiaceae bacterium
CACCCTTGAGCCCAAGGCGCTGGTCTTCCCGACTGGCATCAAGGTCATCGACCTTCTCACCCCGTACCTCTCAGGCGGCAAGATCGGCCTGTTCGGTGGTGCCGGTGTGGGCGAGCGCACCCGTGAGGGAACCGACCTCTGGATCGAAATGCAGGAGTCTGGCGTTATCAACAAGACCGCTCTGGTCTACGGCCAGATGGATGAGCCTCCGGGCGTTCGTCTCCGTGTTGCACTTTCGGCTCTCACCATGGCCGAGTACTTCCGTGACGTGCAGAACCAGGACGTGTTGTTGTTCGTCGACAACATCTTCCGTTTCGTGCAGGCCGGTTCCGAGGTGTCGACCCTTCTTGGTCGTATGCCATCAGCGGTGGGTTACCAGCCCACACTCGCCGACGAAATGGGCGAGCTGCAGGAGCGCATCACCTCGACCCGCGGTCGCTCCATCACGTCGCTGCAGGCGGTGTACGTGCCAGCCGACGACTACACCGACCCGGCGCCGTTCACCACCTTCACCCACCTGGATGCCACCACCGAGTTGTCCCGTCAGGTCGCAGCGCTTGGTATTTATCCAGCCGTTGACCCCTTGGCTTCGACGTCCACGATTCTGAGTCCCGAAGTGGTCGGCGACCGTCACTATCAGGTGGCGCGTCGAGTGCAGGAGAACTTGCAGCGCTACAAGGAACTACAAGACATCATCGCCATTCTCGGTCTCGACGAATTGAGCGAAGAGGACCGTCTGACCGTGTCTCGTGCTCGGAAGATTCAGCGCTTCTTGTCGCAGCCCTTCTTCGTGGCCAAGGTGTTCACCGGTATTGAAGGAGAATTCGTGCCGGTCGAAGAGACGGTGTCGAGCTTCGAAGCCATCTTGGCCGGAGACCTGGATTACGTTCCAGAGCAGGCATTCTTGAACGTGGGCGGTGTCGAGCAGGTGCTGGCTAAGGCCAAGTCGCTGCAGGAGAACGTCTGATGGCGGAGTCCGCCACGATGCGAGTTGAAGTGGTTTCACCCGAACGCGTTTTGTTCTCGGGTGAAGCGTCTGAAGTCATCACCCGCACTCTGGGTGGTGGCGAGATTGCTTTTCTTGCTGGTCACGCTCCGTTCTTGGCGGCTCTCATTCCGAATCACACTCGGATCTATTTGGCCGACGGTGTGATTCTCGATGTGGCCGTCCACGGAGGGTTCGTCGAGGTGAGCAATGGCAAGGTTTCGATCTTGACCGACTTCGCCGAACTCGGATCCGAGATCGACAAGACAGCTGCTCAAGCCGATGTGGCTCGCCTCGAAGAGCAACTGCGCCATACGCACGACGCGATGGGTGCAGCCGAACTCAGCAAAGCCCACGCTCGTCTGGCCGCCGCCGGCGGGATCGAGGGCTCTGGCGTTCATCTCTGAGCCAGTCGGACGAGCGAACCCGTCGTTCAACGAGTCAGGCGTAGTCGACCGAGGAGATTTCGTTCAGTTTGTCGAGGCGGTGGCGAGCCTCGATCAGTCGTACCGTTCCCGATCGGGAGCGCATGACCAGACTCTGAGTCACCGCCCGCCCCGCTTGGAAGCGGACACCATTCAACAACTCCCCATCGGTTACGCCAGTAGCGGCAAAGAAGCAGTTGTCTCCTTGAACCAGATCATCGGTGGTGAGGACACGGTCGATTTCGTAGCCAGCAGCAATCGCTGCTTGCCTCTCCTGCTCGTTTCGGGGCCACAGTCGTCCCTGAATCTCCCCGCCCATACATTTCAGAGCGGCCGCTGCCGTCACGCCTTCAGGTGTGCCTCCAATACCCAGTAACACATCGACACCGGCATCTGGCCAGGCCGTGGCAATGGCGCCGAAGATATCACCGTCGCTGATCAACTTGATCCGGGCGCCAGTCGAGCGAACTTCTTCGATCAACCCTTGGTGACGATCACGATCCAAAATAACCACGGTCAGATCACGCACACTTTCGCCTTTGGCCTTGGCTATCCACTTCAAATTCTCCGAACACGATGCCGTGATATCGATTGCTCCTTTGACATCGGGTCCAACCGCAATCTTCTCCATGTACATACACGGACCGGGATCGAACATCGAACCCTTTTCGGAAACGGCTATGACCGACAAAGAATTACCTCGCCCCAAGGCGGTCAAAGTGGTGCCGTCAATGGGGTCAACAGCAACATCAGTCTCCGGGGATGAGCCATCGCCAACGGACTCGCCGTTATAGAGCATCGGAGCATTATCTTTT
Source organism: Acidimicrobiaceae bacterium (assembly GCA_040381935.1). Taxonomy (GTDB): domain Bacteria; phylum Actinomycetota; class Acidimicrobiia; order Acidimicrobiales; family Ilumatobacteraceae; genus Casp-actino8. Next base: position 2,226 of record JBEIGJ010000087.1, read on the forward strand.
TCGCCCTCGCCGATCACGACCCGTCCGCTCATGGGAACAGTGGCCAAAACTGTGCGCATAGCCTCGACTGCAGCTTTGTCGACACCATTCTTGTCACCGCGACCCACCCACCGAGACGCCGCCAGAGCGGCAGATTCAGTGACGCGGACGAGTTCCATGGCCAAGTTACGAGAAGGTTGTTCAGGCATGCCCCAACGGTAGTACGCCTTATGCCGTCCTGCCCCTACCCTCGGAGCATGCCTCTCAGTGCTGCCACGTGTCTGACTGGAGTCGACATCGTTGAACCTCAGATTTCACCGGATGGACGATGGATTGCCAGTGTTCTGAATGGGGATCGCGGCGCCTTTCTCCATTGCATCGATATCGGTGCGATACACCGCGGCCCAAACCAACAACCATTGCGCGCCGATGATCTCTACGCTGAAACTGCCTGGTCTCCCTGGCCCGTTCGGTCCGGCCGCTCCCTGGGTGGAGGAAGTTTTGCTTGGTTGCCCGATAGTTCAGGTGTTGTCGTCGTGGCCCGCACCGGAGACCTTTGGCTACTGACATTGAAAGGCGCCAACGACTCCGCTAACGAGCCGCGTCGGTTACTCACCTGGTCCAGTGATTCATCCGAGGCCGATTCGCATCTCGCCGACCCTGCTGGCATCAGTCGTGTCCCAGGTCCGGTTGCACTGCCGGTAGTCGATCCGACCGGTCACTTTGTGGCGGTCACTGTTGATCAATCGCGGGTGTATTCGGTGGAAATAGCCACTGGTCGATGTGAGCGGGTGGATACCGGAGACGATGATTTCGTCTCGGATCCCGTGTGGTGGAAGGGGCAACTGCATTGGGTCGTCTGGAATGTGCCGAATATGCCATGGGATATGAGCGTGATCACGGATGCTGCCGGTGAACGACACGGATCCGTTTCCTGCCAGGTGCAACAAACCCAGGTGTCGCGATCTGGTCAGGTATGGGGATGGCTTGACGATTCCTCAGGATGGCTCAATGTGCAGCTCGCCACCGGAACTCGGGCCAGTGAGCAATACGAGCACGGTGGGCCAAGTTGGGGCGAGCGACAACGCAGTTGGTGTTTCAACGATGAGGGAACCAAGGTGGCCTACGTCCGAAACGAAGGTGGTTTTGGTCGGCTCTGTTGTTTGGAAATAGGGACCGGACGTGTCGTTGAACAAGGAAAGGCCATTCACGGGCAATTGTCCTGGAGTGGTGACACTCTGGTTGCCCTGCGCACTGGGGCGAAAACTCCAACCCGTATCGTGGCCTACGACACGAGCGGCCCACAATGGACGCGTCATGACGTTCTCACTGGTGCCGCGGCCATCGAAAGTCACTATTCATCGGGTCACCATTCATCAATGGTCGAACCACGACTGATCGAAGCACAGGCTCCTGATGGTGCCGTCCTCTTCGGTCGCCTTTATCGAAGTCCGATATCTCGCAATCGTGTGCTCTGCTGGATTCATGGGGGACCCACTGATCAATGGACGGTGACCTTCATGCCACGGTTTCTCTACTGGCTGGATCGTGGTTACGACATCTTGGTCCCCGACCATCGCGGGTCGACCGGCCACGGTCGGGCTTACACCCAAGCATTACGGGGTCGATGGGGGGATCTAGACGTAGCCGATGTGCGGTGTCTGCTCACTGAAGTTCTGCGTGATCGCCCCGATACTTCGACTGCGCTCATGGGTTCTTCGGCTGGGGGAATGACGGCCTTGGCTTTTCTGGCGCGGTATCCCGGCGTAGCGGCGGCCGCGGTTGTCGCTTACCCGGTCAGTGATATGGCCGCCCTCGACGAAGTCACGCACCGCTTCGAAGCCCATTACAACCGGACGCTGCTGGGTACGCCTAAACAGACTCGGCAACGCTCGAGTGAGCGGTCGCCGCGTCACTTGGTAGAAGCCATTGCGGCCACACCACTGTTGATCTTCCATGGGACGGAGGATCCTGTCGTGCCCATCACCCAATCGGAATCTTTGGTCGCCGCCCTTGGCAACCATGGGGCCACGCTTGAATACGTGGTCTTCGAGGGCGAGGGGCACGGATTCCGATTGTTGGAGAACAAGATCGCCGAATACGAACGCACTGAGAGATTCCTCGAACGGCATCTCGGCAATGAGACATCTTTGAAGTAGTTCGTTGGAGTCCGCGGAGCGTCATGACACCCCGAGAGGTAGCGTCACAGCCGTGACCGATTGGAACCCGCTCGACCCCGATTTCGAAAACGTCTTCTACGACCTTTCGGCGTGGACCTCTGATCAGCAGGCCGAATTGACCGCCAGTTTGGCCCAAGCCGATGTACCACATGGTTGGGTCGAAACCGAACTTGTTGTACCTGCTGAGTACGAAGACATCATGGACACTCTCTTTGATCGTCTCGAAAAGGAGTTGGGCATCGGAACTTTGGCCGTCGAGGGCGGGGTCGATGATGAGGACGAAGTCACCGAGTATGAACTCGATGACTATTCCGTCGCCGAACGGCGCGACATCAGCGAGTCCCTGATTGCCCGCCGCATCACTCATCGCTGGCAGGAAACAACTCTCATCGTTCCAACTGCAGCGGAACAGATGGTCGATGATTTACTCGACGAATTCGACAACGGCGATGTGACGTTCGAAGAAGTTCGATCCGGTGACGCCGATACCGATGCGGATGAGTGACGATTCGTGCTCTTGGCGGAAATTGAGATTTGGCACACCCGACCGCTGACCCCGACCCGACGCGTGTCGTTGGGCCATCTCGTTTTGCCGGCTGACCCTGCTCCGGGCTTTGGGGGACTGCTCTTAGGAGCGGTGGTGGCGCGGCACATCATCGATGTCGACGATGATCTCGTTGCGGACACCCACCGCCTCATTCATCAAATCGAACGGGGTGAGCGCGTTGCTCAACCGCGTCTGCGTCACCGTTATCAAGTGGATCGTCACGGTATGGCTCGGAGTATTCATCGGCTTGTAGGTGAGGGGAACGATTTTTCCTTCGAGTTCGACACTTTCGGTAGTCCAATGCAACAAGTTCTTGGTTCCATCTACGCCCTCGAGCGTTTGGAGCCGGCAACGCGAGTTGCCCTCGGGCCAATTCTGACCAAGGCCATGACCTGGCGCGGACCTCTTGGTACAGCTTTCGTATCGCACCTCGTTGGTTCGCAGTCCACATCGTTGCGCTCTATCGGTGACCCCCGTGCGTGGGCCTTGGAAACATTGGGTTTTCCTCCGGGGACGGTCAAGCCGTCTTCCAGCGAGGTCAAGGCCCGCTATCGCGCTTTACTTCGAGCTGTGCATCCCGATGTGGGCGGTGATGAGGTTCGAGCGAGTACCGAAATCGGTGACCTCGGTGAGGCCCGTCGCATTCTGCTCGACTGAGACAGTCGCATCGGCGTGCCATAGGTCGAATTCGACGATTGGTCAAAGACGTGCGGCGTCCTCAGGATTGAGATCTTCCAATTCGCGATGGGCAGTTTCGGGGTAGGTCGACAGCACGATGATTGAAACCATGATTGGACCGACAACGAGGCCGAGCATGACAGTTCCATACGACAGACCGGAATCGAGCAGAGCACCCGTGAGCAGCAAGGACAGACTTCCCCCCAACAGGGCGCTCGTCAGGATCAGGTAGGCCGATCGTCCGCGGTGAGCGGTGGGAAAGAGTTCGGTGCGATAGACCGCCAAGGATGGATATGCCGCAGCAGCGACGATGGCTCCGAGAATGGCAGCAGTCCACATCAGAACTGATTGGAATTGGAAAGACAAAGCAATCAGGACCGCACCAAGGGGCACACAAGACGCAGCGACGTAGCGACGCCCACGACGATCAGCAATGCGACCTCCGACAACCAATCCGATGACTGCCGGAGTTGCAGTCACCATGGTGAAGAGGGCAACCATCCCAGCGGAAAATCCGCGCTCATCTTTCAAAAAAGAGTTTTGGAAAAACGATGCCGGCGAGAGAAGTAGGTTGCCAAAAAAAGCAACGGCCATCTGGATACCCAAGCGGTACCGCTTCGAGGTGGCCGGTGCGGCATCGAGCGTGCTTTGAACGCGTCTGACTTTATGACGCTCGAAGCGGGTTGTTTCGGGTAAGCGCCGAGTGAGATCGACGGCCACGACCAGCCACACCAGCGCCAGAACGTAAACCAATCGCCAGCCGCTCTCTCCGGTATCGGCCAAAGGAAGGGCAATCACCGCGACACCGGCTCCGAGCCCATTGGCCATGGCCAAAATACTCACGGCATAGGCACGAGAACTTTTGGGCATTTCTTCAGCGGCAATGACCGCAATGAGGAGATCGAGCGCTAATCCGAGAGGACGACTGACGGTTTGGGTGGCGACCAGGACCGTGAAGTTGGGCGCCAGGGCACCAAGCGAGGCGATGATTGGTGCCGCCCAAGCCAAAGCCACCACGACGCGACGGCGCCCGATGCGATCAGCGAGAAAGGCCGCTGGAAGCCCCAGCAAAATACCTACTCGGACCACAGTTCCGGAAACTCCTCGTCCCCAGTCGCCGACTCCGAAGTCATCGCTGGCAAAGGCCACGGTTTGGGTGAAGAGCGTGTTGATGAAGGCACTGGAAAGTGAAGCTGCGGCGAGAAGACCAAGGATGTGAACCTGGCGTGCCGTCAGGCGATCGGGTGGTGACCAGGCGGGCTGTCGTAGTGGTTCTGGGCCTGGAGATCGACTCCCAAGATGACGTCGGACAAGTCGGGAAAAAATCCAAGCAAACCAGGGGATATTCAGTCGATACTGCACTGTCTCGCGCCAGATTCGTCCATCACCATCGGGAATCGCTTCAACCGTGCGTTGGTAGGTTTCGAAGGGTCCGTGGACTTGTTCGAAGACGATTCGGTCAAGGATCAGGTGATCTTCATCGGGAGCGCTGATTTCATCGCCGCCCTGGGACGCCGGTGGCTCACTGGAGCATTCGTCCACCAGATCAGAGCGGGTGGCGGTGAGCCATTGCACGACCTCTGGTTCATCGGGCCACATCCGTTCGAGGTGCCGAACATCAAGACCCACGCAGGGAGCATACTTGTCGACTTCGTCCAGACTCTAGGGTGGGTCTGGTTATGAGTCATCCGCTGGAACACAACGGAGATCACCGGAGTGCTGATCCCGCACCTGCTTTGGCCTTCAGTGACAACCGTGATGAAGTTTCAGACAGTTCGGGTGACCGCATTGTGGTGTACAAGAGTGGACCTCTTCACGGAGAAGTGTCGGTACCCGGCGCGAAGAACTCGGTGCTGAAGTTGATGGTGGCGTCGCTCTATGCCGTGGGCCGCCACGAGTTGACCAATGTTCCCGCAATTTCTGATGTCGACACGATGGGCGGATTGCTGGGTGCTCTCGGTTTGACCGTCACTCGTGATGCCAATCGCCCCGATGTTGTCCATATCGACAACCCAGGCTCCGTGCGTACGGTGGCACCTTCGAATTTGGTCGAAAGTATTCGCGCTTCGATCAACCTTCTCGGACCACTTCTGGCCTGTTGCGGTCGCGTCCGACTGGATATGCCCGGCGGTGACGACTTCGGGTCGCGTCCCATTGATATGCACATTGCCGGTCTGCGGGCGTTGGGGGCAGTCTTCGATGAGGTACAGGATCGCATCGAAGCGCGCGCTGATCGAATGCGCGGAACACGTATTGAACTTGATTTCCCCTCGGTCGGGGCTACGGAAAATTTGGTGACTGCAGCCGTACACGCGCGCGGTGAAACCGTCATTGAAAATGCGGCACGCGAACCCGAAGTTGCTGATTTGTGCCGACTTCTGGTGGAGATGGGTGCTGATATCCAAGGAATAGGCAGTTCAACGCTGCGCATCACCGGTGTCGAACGCGGATCGTTACGACCGGTCTCGCATGCAGTGGTAGGGGATCGGATCCAGGCGGCAACGTATTTGTCGGCGGCTGCGGTTGCCGGTGGAGATGTCACAGTCACTGGTGTCGATTCCGCGCATATGTCGGTACTACTGCGGCGGATGAGCGATATGGGATTGGATATCACCGCTGTTCCTCACGGAGTGCGACTGCAATCTCGTGGACGACTGCGGGCAGTTGATGTTCAGACTCTGCCGTATCCCGGATTGGCAACGGACTACAAACCATTGCTGGTCACATTGTTGGCTGTCTCCGAAGGGGTTGGCATCGTCACCGAAAATCTCTACCCCGGTCGCGTGCGGGTTGTGGGGGGCCGCTCGAGGGTGGGGGGTGGCAGTCGCACCCACGGGCAACAAGCCAAAGGGCGGGGGGGGGGGCGCCGGGGGGGTGGGGCAGGCGGGGCCCCC
>JBEIGJ010000088.1:0-8159 GCA_040381935.1 Acidimicrobiaceae bacterium
GTCACGATAAAGAAACTGCATATCTTTTTTATCGAGCAAGGCCTGTTCCACGCGAATGCCGGCATTGAAGGTGCGGTCGAAAACATTGCCCGTTCGAACATTGCGCAATTTTGTGCGTACGAAAGCCGAACCTTTGCCGGGCTTGACATGTTGAAACTCGACCACTTGAAAAAGTCCATTGTCCAGTTCGAGGGTGATGCCGTTCTTTAAGTCGTTGGTGGTGATGGCAGGCATGTTGGATCCTTGGGAGAGTTGGTGAGCAGGCGGAATCCGGTATCGGTGACGACCACGAGGTCCTCCACTCGGAAACCGCCGAAACCTCTACGATAGACCCCAGGTTCCACGGTCACGACGTCTCCGGGCTCCAAGATTGCTGTCGACACGTGATTCAAGAAGGGCTCCTCGTGGATAGCAAGGCCCACACCATGTCCGGTTCCATGGGTGAAGAATTCCGCTAAACCCGCATCTTGCAGGACTTTTCTACACGCATGATCGATTTCTTGTACTGGTGTTCCCGGGCCTACCAGCTCAATTCCAGCCTGTTGAGAACGTTCCACGGCGTCATAGATCTCGCGTTGTTCACTCGTCATCTCCCCGACGACAAAGGAACGGGTCATATCGGAGTGGTAGCCATCGACCAGTGCTCCGACGTCGATCACCACCGTATGTCCCTCCTCGATCATTGTCCGGGTGGGCCGATGATGAGGCCGGGCTGCGTTGTCTGGCCCACTGGCCACGATCGTCTCGTAGGAAGGACCATCAGCCCCTAACCTGCGCATGGCATATTCGATCTCATCGCGAAAATCACGTTCAGAAATTCCAGAACCGAGAAGTGATCGACAATGCTCTAGTGCAGAGTCAGCGATCGAGGCAGCAGTAGCCATGAGATGTATTTCGCTGGCGTCCTTACGACGGCGCAGGGCGTCCCATTGTTTGCCGGCGGGATGCATCTCGACTGATAACTCCTGTCGGAGGGCTTCATGCGATGACACCGTGAGATCGCCTGACTGAAACCACAGCACCGCATCTTTGTCCACATGAGTAGCCGCCAGCCCGTGCAGACCCTGTCCGACACCGGTGATCAGAACTTCGAGTTCGACGCCCGCCGCCTGTCCCTGGGCTCGCGCTTGGTCGGTATAACGGCCATCAGTGAGTAGACGCACATCCTTCTCATCCACCAAAAGCCAGCCATGTGAACCGGTGAAACCACTCAGCCAACGAATGTCCTCGCAACGAGTGATGAGTATCTGCACCCGCTGGCCCGTCTGGTCACGATGCGCTCGCAACAATGACTCGACCATCTGTCGACGAGCCGAGAAATCTGGAGTCGGATGCGATTCGGCGATATTCACTGCTCAGCTTCCAGCAGACGAGCCACCGCCGCCACCGCCAATTCGTAACCGAGCATGCCAAAGCCGGCAATCGAACCCGATGCCGCGGGAGCGACAACACTGGTGTGGCGCCAGGGTTCGCGGGCATTGGGCTGGGAAATGTGCACTTCGATCACCGGACCGGAAAATGTCGCCAAAGCATCGTGGATGCTCCAGGCGTAGTGGGTCAGTGCCCCAGCGTTGATGATGATGGCTGCACAGGTTCCACGGGCCTCATGAATGGCATCCACGATGTCTCCTTCGTGATTGCTCTGCACATGCTCGACCGAGAGGCCCGAATCCTGGGCAACATCACGGACACGATCGACATAATCGCCGAGCACAGCATGACCATAAATCTCGGGCTCGCGCTGACCAAGGAGATTCAGATTTGGTCCGTGAATCAAAAGGACGGTGGGCACACCCGCAACGCTACAACCCCGATCACTGCGACTTGAGCCCTTTATCGAGCGGCCCCGAGGCCAAAAACGACTCGAGTGTCGCCGATACCAGTTCGGGGTCAACTCCCGATACAACGTCGAGACCTGCGGAGGAATCAAGAATGAAGGTCAAACCATCGAGCGCCTTTTTGTCTTTGCTCATCACCTTCACCAGATCATCAACTGACATGGTCCGCTCCGGGCGGGTGGCCAAACCATAGATCTGGCCAACTACCCGTTCGTGATACTCCACCCGAGCGGCATCAATTCGTCCTAAGGCGTGGGCCAAATGGGAAGCGAAGAGCAAGCCAATCGCTACGGCTTCACCGTGTGCCAGGTCATGACCACCCACGGTCTCCAAAGCGTGAGCCAGAGTGTGGCCGTAATTGAGAAGCGCACGCCGGCCACCCTCCCGTTCGTCCTCGGAAACGATGTCGGCCTTGATGGCGACGCAGGCTGCTATCCGTTCATCAAGGGGCAGGGCCAGGAGATCTTCGCCCGTCAAGAAGTGATATTTGGCGATCTCTCCTAGACCGCAACGCCGTTCACGTTCCGGCAATGTGTCAAGTGCGTCGAGATCGCAGATGACGGCCCTCGGCTGCCAAAAGGCGCCGACCAGATTCTTCCCCTCCGGAAGATTCACCGCTGTCTTGCCGCCAATGGCTGCATCGACCATGGCCAACAGTGTGGTGGCAACATGAATGACCGACGTGCCGCGGTGCCAAAGAGCAGCGGCAAAGCCTGCTACATCGCAAACCAGCCCGCCACCCACGGCCACAACCAGATCCTGTCGAGTGATCCCGTGCTGCGCGAATTTTCGGCACAGGTCTTCCACAGTGGACATTGATTTACCGTGTTCATCTTCGGCGATGAAGACCACGTTCGATGCAATCCCCTGGGCATGAGCTTGGCTCTCAATACTGGCCAACAACGACGTCACCGGAATGGAGCGTTGCGTCACGATGATCAACCGCCGAACGCTTGCGGGCAATGTGGATCCAAAGTTGCTGATCGCGCCATGACCGACGTGCACTTCGTAGGAACGCTCACCAAGCAGAACGGGGACCAGATGAATCGTCATGACTCTCCCATCGTTGGCTGACCTGACGGCCGACCTGAACTGAACGCGGCTGCCATCGTTGCCACTACGTCATCTTGACTACGTCCATTCACGACCACGACTGTGGTTGCAACCTCGCTATACCACTGGTGGCGTTCATCCAAAAGGGCCGATAATCGTTCTACCGGATCACCATCGGCCAATGGGCGGTGGCCTTGTTGACGTTTCGATCGGGCACCGACTCGTCGCGCCAACTCTTCGACCGAGGCCTGTAGCCAAATGACATCGTCAGCATCAGCAAGGGCCTGCCGATTGGCCGCCCGCACGACGACACCACCTCCGGCCGCAATCACTAACGATCCCGGTTCGGCTAAGGCTCGGCGCAGTTCATCTTGTTCCAGATCCCGGAAAGCCTGTTCGCCGTCAGTGCCAAAAATTTCACGGATGCTACGACCCGCACGATGTTCGATACTTTCATCCAAGTCAATGAACGGGTAGTTCAAGCACTGGGCAAGACGTCGACCCGTCGAACTCTTACCCGATCCCATCATGCCAATGAGCACGATCTTGCGGGGCTTGGACTCGCTGCTGTTGTCCATATTCAGACTGATCTCACATCACAGACGCGAAACACTGTGGGTGGAATTGCGCACGAACTCCTTAACGGAGTCACCGCCGAATTTCCGCTGGGCCTCTTGGGCCAAAACGAAGGCCACCATGGTCTCAGCCACAACTCCCATAGCGGGTACAGCGGTGACATCGGTTCGTTCTTTGAACGACACTCCCGATTCCTTGGTGATGACATCGACGGTAGGAAGCGTCGGCCGGTTGAGAGTCGCCAATGGCTTCATCGCAGCCCGTACCACCAGCAATTCTCCGGTTGTGATCCCACCTTCGGTTCCCCCGGCCAATGTGCCCTGGCGAACGAAGGACTGCCCAGACTCATCCCACTGAATGGGGTCGTGAGCTGCACTACCACGGCGCCCGGCGACGTCAAATCCATCACCGATCTCCACCCCTTTGACCGCCTGAATGCTCATCACTGATTGCGCTAATAAGGCATCGATCTTGCGATCCCAATGCACATGACTGCCCAGGCCAATAGGCACTCCGTAGCCGAGAACCTCAACCACTCCCCCGAGCGAATCACCAACCTTGGCCACGGCTTCGATCTCGGCCACCATACGCTCGGTCGATCCGGAGTCGAAGCAACGCACCGCAGATTCATCGACCGTGTTCAGATCACCGGGCAGCGGACGATTTTCCGTTCCACTGCGAACCGATCCCATTTGGATGACATGGGAAATGACTTCGGTGCCGATAGTCCGCAATAAAGCCTTGGCCAAAGCTCCGCCGGCGACGCGGGCGGCCGTCTCCCGGGCACTGGCCCGCTCCAAGACATCGCGAGCGTCAGTGAATCCGTACTTCTGCATACCCGCTAGATCGGCATGGCCGGGACGAACCCGCGTCAAAGGTGATTCGGTCTGGCCCGGGGCGGGATCCATCTCGCGATGCCATTTATCGGAGCGGAACCATTCGGAGTTCTTGATTTCGATCGCCACTGGTGATCCCAAGGTGCGTCCATGCCGAACACCCCCGATCAGAGTCACCTCATCGGCTTCGAAGCGTTGTCGCGGTCCGCGTCCGTAGCCCAATCGACGACGCGCCAGTTCAGCCTGGATATCTTCGACGGTGATGGCCAACCCCGCGGGTAGGCCTTCGACCACGACCACCAAGGCCTGACCATGAGATTCACCGGCGGTGAGATAGCGCAACATCGGTTCGCAGGCTACCGGCGGCTCACTGCGGAGCCTGGGAGGTCGACCCATCGAGGGCCGCTCGAGCCGCCCGAGCCATGGCCTGGACATCGGGAAATTGGCCGGTCCAGAGTTGTTGTTGTAGGGCCGCCTGATGGATCAACATGCCCAAACCATCAACGGTGGTGCAACCCACGGCAGCCGCACAATGGAGCAAGGCCGTCTCTAGCGGGTGGTAAACCAAGTCCACCACCACCTGATCGGGGCGCAATAGGGCCGGATCGAAAGGGATCGCAGTCGAGTCCGTGGCCGGCTGACCCATACCGATACTGGTGGCGTTGATGATGAGATCGCCACGTTGCATCGCGGCTGCTACCGCAGCCTGATCATTAGTGGACTGGGCCGCACATCGATCAGGCGCATAGTCGCAGATGACGAGCGCCGCGGCCAGAGTGCGATTGACGATGTCGAGATGAGCACAACCATGACGGAGCAAGGCATCGGCGACCGATCGCGCCGCCCCGCCCGCTCCGAACATCACCACCGATCGCTCGGCGGGTGAAATCCCAACGGCCTGCAGTGAGGACACCAGACCATCGCCGTCGGTGCTCTCACCAGTGATTCGACCATCAATGCCCAGGGACAAGGTGTTGACACTCATCAGACGGCGCGCCTGCGGACTGATTTCGTCCACCAGGTGAGCCATATCGGTTTTGTGGGGCATGGTTACGCTCAACCCTCGAATCCCCAACGCCCGCATCCCCACCAAACATTCTTGGGCGCGATTTGGTGCCAAATCGAGGGCGATATATACCCAATCAACGCCAAGTGAGGCAAAACCGGCATTGTGAATGACCGGGGACAGACTGTGAGTCACCGGATGACCGATAACACCAGCAACAGAAGTGCGCGCGGTGATATTCATGTTGTCCCTGTGATCGACGTCAACTCACAGCACTCCGGCAGCAATGGCTTTTTCAATATTGGCCTCATGTTGTTCGAAGGTCACGGCAAAATCGTGTCGTCCGTCTTTGTCGGCCAACACATAGTAAAGGTAGAGACATGGTGTGCTGCCGGAAATTCCACTGCACAAGGGGTCACCAGATGACGGGTTCGCTATCGGAGCCAGAGCGGCAGCAATCGAAGCCCTGCCGGGGTTGGCAATCGGCGTCGGAGGCAAACCTTTGTACAGGTAGGTATTGAAAGGACTGTCAATCTCTCGCAATTCCGAAAACGGTCGCTGACGATCTTGTCCGTAGTACAGGGTTGCATCCACCTGCAGGGGCATATCCAAGAAAAGCCGGTTGTAAATGACTCGAGCGATCTTGGCGCGGTCATCGGCAATCTTGGCTTCTCGCTCGATGATCGAAGCGACAATTAGCACTTGATACGGCGTGTATCCCACCAGGTTTTGTGCATCATCGAGTCCTTCTTGACGCCCCACCCGTTCCATCAATCGAACCATTCGTTGCACCACTTGAGCGGGAGTCTCATCGCCAGCGACGAAATACGTATCGGGAAAGAGCAAGCCTTCGAGAGAGGTGATGCCTTCAGGTTGATACGCCGAACGCACCGCAGATTCGACCCCGGATTTCCCGCCAGCTTTTTCGATGAATGCTGCGGCCGTAATCGAATTCGAGGTTTCAGCCAAACGTTCAGCCATTTGCTCGAGAGTGAAGCCTTCGGGAAACGTAACACGGGTCAATGTCTCATTTGGTGGCGTACGCAACACGCGCAAAATATTGCCCAGATGGTCACGAGAGCGCACGGTGTAGAACCCCGGAACGATCTCGAGCCCGCCTTCTTGGCTGACATATTGACGGAATACTCCATCATCCACAATGACCCCGCTCTGTTCGAGGCGACGGCTAATGGTTTCCAAATCATCATTCTTCGTCACGGTGAAAACCGTGGCCACAGCGGCGATTCCGGGAGGGTTGATCTGTCGGAGGTACCAGTACATGTAGGCCCCATAGGAAACAATGCCAACGGCTACCGCCGCAACAGCCAGTCGACCCGCCCAGATCAACACGCGGCGAACAACCGAGCTCTCAACACGTACTGACGGCAACACCCGATACGGATCCGTCTCATCGTCGAGCCCTAGATCGTTGCGATTCGTCATACCGGATCTCCGAAACCCGATCGGTCAAGACGTTGTCGTCGATGCTCCAACCACGATTGCAACAAGATGGCCGCAGCTACTTTGTCGACAAACTGACGTCGAGTCGAGGCGCTGATCTCGGCCTCACGCAAAACTCGATCGGCGGCCACCGTCGTCAATCGCTCATCGAACATTTCCACTGGCACAGAGAGCACCGTAGCCAGGTGACGTGCTTCCGTGGTGGCAGCTTTGGATGCCGCAGACTCGGCTCCTGACATCGCCAAAGGTAAACCCACTATCACGATTTCGACCTCCTCGGCGACCACGATGTCCCGTATCCGCTGATGGTCGAGGTGCTTGGACTTACCGCGCAGTATCACCGAATGCGGACTGGCAATCGTGCCCGAAAGATCACTGATCGCAATGCCGATGCGCTTGGATCCCAGGTCGATACCCATGGCGCGCATCAGCTTTGGGCAGCCTCCCGGGCGAGGCGCAAAGCCTCGTCGAGACCTTCGGGCTTCTTCCCTCCAGCCGTTGCCACGTCACCTTTGCCGCCGCCGCCACCGCCCACAGCGCGGGCAGCATCCTTGATCAGATCTCCGGCCACACGACCACTTTTCGGATCGACCGCGGCTACTAATGAAACCCCACCGCTCGGTGAGACTCCACCCAAGACCACGGTCTGCACATGTGGCTGATTGCGCACGGCCAGGGCCAGTGCACGCAAATCGTTCGGATCTAGATCATCGACGCGGGCGATGACCACTCCGTCTTCACTGGCCGCCGCCAACTCACCGGCGCGCTCAGTCGCCAATTTGGCGCGAAGCTTTTTCAGTTCGTCCTGCAGTTCGCGAACATCATCAAGTTTGCGCTGTAGACCAACCACAACATCGTCAGGATGGCCACCCACCATGCGGGCAACCTCGCCAATAACTTGACGATCCCGTTGGAGAATCTGCAGGGTGCGGTCTCCAGCCACGGCCTCGATACGCCGCAAGTTTGCACCGATCGATCCCTCCGAGATGATTTTGATCAGACCGATGTCGCCTGTCGCTGCAACATGAGTGCCACCGCAGAATTCGATCGACGGACCCGCAGTCAACACCCGAACGCGCTCTCCATACTTGTCACCGAAGAAAGCGATAGCCCCTAATTCCAACGCCTCATCTTTGGAGGTTTCCAATGAATCCACTACTGAATTACCCAAGGTCTGCGCATTGGCCACATTTTCGATGCGTATCAGTTCATCCGGGGTTACGGCCTCGTAATGACTGAAGTCGAAACGCAATCGGTCTTCATTGACCAATGATCCGGCCTGCTTGACATGATCACCCAGAACTTCGCGCAACGCCCAATGCAAAATGTGCGTCGCGGTATGGTGACGACGAATAGAAGTACGCCGAACCGAGTCCACAACTGCCCGCA
>JBEIGJ010000089.1:0-8134 GCA_040381935.1 Acidimicrobiaceae bacterium
CACCGGTGAAGGCTGACTTTGTTCGGTCAAAGCTCCCATGATGATGATGATGGCCGTGATCACCGAGAAAAACGCCAGAACAAATCGCCAAGGGAATCGGGCACGGCCGGTATTCGCAGCCGTGGTGTACGGCGAAAGTTTCTCGGAAAGATCAACGGTGACCCGAGTTGATGCACCCGAGGTACCGCTCCGCAAACGGGCGTCATAGGCGTGACGAAGTACAGGGTCTGAAAGCACCCGCCACGCTTCATTGATCTCCATCATGTCCACTGATGAAGCAGACCCGATGCGATCGGGATGATGGAGACGAGCCTGGGCTCGATAAGCATGCCGGATCTGCTCAGTCGTGGCACTTGCGGCCACCCCAAGCCGTTCATAATGGGTCACGGTGTTCGCCATCATCAATAGCCCAGTTCGAGATGAACTGGGCCGAGCAGATCATCGCCCTCCATCCACCGACGAACATTCAGTCGGATGCGTTCACTCAAAAGTGGAATGGCCATCTCGGGCGTGTTTCCCACGTGAGGCGTGATGATGCAGTTTTCGAGGTTCCACAAAGGGTGGCCATCAGGCAACGGTTCGGGTTCGGTGACATCGAGCGCTGCACCACCGATCGTGCCATTGCGAAGCGCAACAACCAGTTCGTCAGTGACGACATGCCGTCCACGAGCCACGTTGATGAGCCACGTGTGAGAACTCATGGACTCCAACTCGCTGCGGCCGATGATTCCCTCAGTTTCCTTGGTCAACGACAGTGCCAGTACGACCACATCGGCTCCCGGCAAAGCATCGCTGTATCGGTCACTGGGTAAGACTTGGGCGACGCCCTCCATCGGCGAGACGCGTCGGCGAACAACTGTGATGTGGCATTCGAATGGCGCCAGCAGACGTACCAATGACTCGGTGATTCCACCGCCACCCAAAATAGAAACGCGGGCCCCTTGTAGGTTGCGACCGAGGGGACCCGACCACGTCGAGCGTCTGGCATAACTTCCCAAACCTCTGAGTCCGGCCAACATCAATCCAAGGGCCATTTCGGCTACCGGTTCGGCGTACACACCTTTGCCACAAGTCCAGACCCGATCGGAGTCGATCAGATGTACGAAATTTTCGATGCCCGCGAAGGGAAGCTGTACCCAGCGCAACGATCTGTTGGCCGCCAATGCATTGGCCAATCCCTCGGCATCACGTGGAGCGCCCCATACCAGAGCCTCGGCCGCAGCAAGATCGACGACTTCGGCCCCTCCATCTTCGATGGCCAATCGCATCCATTCCGGAGCGCTAGAAGGACCAAGTGCAATCCGTGGGGCCCGAGCAGTGACCATTGGTGCTCAACGCTACCGGACATATCCAGTCTCCCCGGAGTGAGGTTGCCGGGTCACTTATGCTCAATTCATGAGCCCTACAGCCGCTACGTCATTCGAACCGCATTACGTTGCCTATCCCAAAGCACCGGTCGATGCACCCAATGTCGTCATCATCGTGTTGGATGATGTGGGTTTTGGACAGTTGGGCTGTTACGGGTCACCACTGGCGACTCCGAATATTGATGCCCTGGCAACTGCCGGCCTGCGCTTCAATCGCTTTCACGTGACCTCTATTTGCTCATCGACTCGAGCCGCTTTGATGACTGGGCGCAACCACCACGCCGTCGGAGTGGGGGCCACTCAGGAAACCTCATTTGCTCTTGCTGGCTATAGCGGCCGACTACCGCTCTCGGCAATCGCTTTGCCGAGAATTTTGCGAGACAACGGGTACAACACCTTTGCTGTTGGCAAATGGCATCTCACTCCCCAAGCCGAGTATTCCGCGGCCGGTCCGTTTGATCGATGGCCACTTGGACTTGGATTCGAGCGTTTTTACGGATTCCTGGGTGCCGAAACCAACCACTGGTCACCGGAACTCGTCCGAGATAACACCCCGATCCCCACTCCTGAACAGACATCCCTTGGACAGCCCTATCACCTCACCGAGGACCTGGTGGACCAGGCCGTCTCGATGATGCGCAGTCAAAAACAGGTTGCGCCTGACAAACCGTTCTTCCTCTGGTTCGCCACCGGTGCCGCCCATGCGCCCCATCATGTTGCTCCTGAGTGGAGCGATCGTTATCGCGGACAGTTCGATTCCGGGTGGGAAGTGCTCCGGCAGCGTACCTATGACCGCCAACGGGAATTGGGGATCATTCCGCCGAACGCCGCGTTGACCCCACGCCCTGATTGGGTCCCGGAATGGTCCACTCTCAGTGACCGCGAACGCACTCTTTTTGCGCGATACATGGAAGTCTTTGCCGGCTTTCTTACCCACACCGACGCTCAGATCGGCCGGCTCCTGTCAGGTATCGAGGAACTCGGCGTGATGGACAACACCATTGTGCTGCTCATGTCCGACAATGGAACGAGCAGTGAAGGAGGACCAACAGGGACTCTCAATGAAGCCGCATCGTGGCTCGGAGACTTCGCGACGGTCCAAGAGGCGGTGGAACATATCGATGAGATTGGAGGGCCGAAGCACACCAACCACTACCCGTGGGGGTGGGCATGGGCCGGTAACAGTCCGTTCCACCTTTGGAAGCGCTATTCATGGCTCGGCGGAGTTCGCGCCCCTTTGATCGCCCGCTATCCGCGTCGTATCAGTGATGCGGGGGCCATTCGTCAGCAGTTCACTCATGCGGTGGATATCGCACCCTCACTTCTCGGACTTCTTGGAATCGCCATGCCCGCAGTCGTTGATGGTGTCGAACAACAGCGTGTGGACGGTATCGACGGCCATCGGGCACTTCTCGACGCAGCGGCAGAAGAATTTCGCTCGACGCAGTACTTCGAAATGCACGGCTCCCGCTCTCTTTACCACCAGGGTTGGAAAGCAACGACCAATTTCGTTTCTGCTTTGTTCAACGAACGATCTTTCATTTCGGGAAGTCACAACTACGACACTGACCAATGGATGCTTTTCGACCTCACAAAAGACTTTTCCGAAAGCAATGATCTAGCCGACAAATTTCCCGAAAGGTTGAGAGAACTGCAGCAGATCTGGGACCAAGAAGCAATTGCCAATCATGTCTTCCCACTTTTTGACCCGACGAAGAAGTACCCCGCTCACCCTGGCGAATACCCGATTCCGCGGTGCGCCACCTATCGGCCATCAGATGAACCCATTTCCGTGAGCCGGATACCCCAGATGTTCGGTGGATTCACTCTCACTGCTCGACTTACTGGTGACTCGTCTTCGACGGGCGTGCTTGCCGCGGTCGGCGATCATCAAGGCGGATGGGTACTACGAGTCGACCATGGTCGAGCCATTTTTGAAGCCATCCAAGGCAGTCACCATGCTCGACTCGAGGCCCGCACAAAGCTCAATACCAGTGAAGTGCTGATCGAGGTTCAGATGAATAACGGTGCACTGGCGTTGCTGATTGACGGTGACAACCAAGCCACTGGTTCCTATCGAGGACTCTTTCTCTTTCCCGGAGTCACCACGGCCGCTGGAGGGTTATGGATTGGCCGTCATCCTGGACTACCCGTGAGCAACGACTACGAGGCACCATCGATCTTTTCAGGAGAACTTCACGACATCACCATCTCCAATGACACCCCGCACTCGTCACTGACTTTGGCAACCACCATGCGGATCGCAGAAGGTTCCGATTGACAGACGTCAGGTGATCGACTCGATTTTCGAGCGCATTTTGGACCGTCGCCGCGAGCCGGCAATGGTCCCAATGCCGAGCATCGACACCGTCACTATCAAGACCGCGGTGGCCAAGACGTTGATTTGCGGGGGAATGCTCACCCGCGAGGCCCCAAAGATTTGCAAGGGGAAGGTCACCGTCGATCCTGCGTTGAAGAAAGTGATGATGAAGTCATCGATCGACAAAGCGAAAGCCAAGAGAGCCGCCGCCATAATTCCGGGAAGAATCAGTGGCAGAGTGATTTTGCGAAACGACATGAAGGGAGTGGCTCCCAAATCCTGCGCTGCCTGCTCCAATGTCCAATCAAATCCGCGAATACGTGCTCTGACAGTGAGAGCTACAAAGCTCATCTGAAACATCACATGAGCGATCACAATGGTGATGAAACCGAATTCCACAATGGTTTGACCAAGAAATAATGTTGCGAGCGACGAACCGAGAACGATTTCTGGTGTGGTCAAGGGTAGAACCAACATGAAATTGAACGCTGATGAACCGCGAAAGCGATAGCGCGATAGGGAAACGGCGATCATTGATCCAAGAACGGTGGCAATCACCGTCGACACTGAGGCGATTTGCAGGCTCCGCCACAATGCACTCGTTAACGCTGCATCGGAGAACGGATCTTTCCAGTTATCGAAAGTGAACTCTTGCCACGTGATATTGAACTTACCTTTGGGCTTATTGAAGGAAAAAGCCACGATATAAGCGATGGGGGTGAGCAAAAACAGGAAACCGAGTCCGGCGTACACCACCAGGGCCACTCGTCCGACTTGCCCACGTCTTGTCGTAGCCGCGCTCATGCCAAATCCTCAGTTCCGAAGAAGCGGCTATAGATGATGACCAAGATCGTGATGATGGCCATCAAAACGAACGACATCGCACTAGCAATCGGATAGTTGTTTTGGTTCAAGAACTGATCGCGAATGGAATTTCCGATCATGGTTGTGTTCGGGTTGCCCAGAAATTGAGCATTGACGAAGTCACCAGCGGCGGGAATAAATGTAAGAAGTGTTCCGGCAAATACCCCGGGAAGCGACAAGGGAAGTACGACTTTTCGAAAAGAGCGTGACGCCGAGGAATAGAGATCTTGAGCGGCATCGATGAGCCGGACATCAACTTTTTCCAGACTCACGTAGATCGGAAGAATCATGAACGGCAAAAAGTTGTAGGCCAGACCAAAGATCACTGCTGCGGGAATGTTGATCAGACGGCCATCATCCATGATCCCAATTGTCTCCATGACTCCAGTGAGCCTGAGAGAATCAATGATGCTGACAGCCGGACCCGAATCAGCCAGGATCGAAGACCACGCGATCGTTCGGATCAGATAACTCGTAAAAAATGGAATGACCACCAGCCCTAAGAGGACGGTTTTGTAGCGACCTCCCCGGAAGGCGATGACGTACGCCAAGGGATAGCCAACGGCGATCGTGATCAGAGTGGCGAGTCCGGCGTACATGAAGGCTCGTCCAAACTGCGGTCCAAAATCAGTGAACGCCGTGACGTAATTCGAAATCTCCCACGAGAAAGTGGGCTGGACATCGAATCGACTCTCCTTCGATGACAATGAGCTCCGCAACAGCGACCACACAGGGGCCAAATAGAACAAGGCCAACCACATCGTGCCCGGTTTGAGCAGACCATAAGGCGCAAGTGTTCGACGAAGTTCGGTTCCGCCAAGCACCGCAACGGTAATCAATCCCACCAAGGCCGCGGCCAGCATGACCAGCAGCAGTGGAGCGAATGAATTGGGCACCCAATTGGCTCCAATGGCAACCAAGGCCAATCCGACAAAAACTAGGGAAATCAATCCCCAGGATTCAGATGCCCGGCGAACTATGGCCCGTTCACGGTCTACGGCAGAGGCAGGCATTGCCCCTAGGCACCCGTGATCTTAGAAAACGCTGCTTCGAATTCGGCTTCGACTTCCGCATCGAGCGGCGCGAACAACCGCAGACGCGCTTTGGCCGATTCATCAGGGAAGACCAACTCGTTCTCGGCTAGTTCGGGATCGATCTTGGCAACTTCCTCACGTACGCCCTTGACCGGTGATGAGTACTGCACCCAGGCGGTAATTTTGGCCGCCTCAACGGGGTCGTAGACGAAGTTCATCCACTTGGCAATCGACTCTCGATTCTTGGCGCCCTTTGGCACCACCATGGCGTCCCACCACAGCATTCCTCCTTCTTCGGGAATGAAGAAGCGGACATCAGGATTGTCGGCCGAAATCTGCAGAACATCTCCTGACCAACCCACGCATGCAGCAAAGTTGCCCAAAGAAAGGTCGTCGGTGTAGTCGTTGCCAGTAAAGGCACGAATCTGACCTTCGGACTTGGCCTTTTCGAGAAGCTCAAAGGCCACCGCCGCGTCATCGAAGGTTTTGACTCCACTCGGATCGATACCCTCACCCAACAGCAGCAGGCCGATGGTGTCGCGCATTTCCGTGAGCATGGCGATACGACCCTTGAATTCAGGATCGAGAAGGTCTTTCACACTCTTCAACTCGCGACCCGTCACCGAAATGTTGTACGCGATACCGGCCGAACCTGACTGCCAGGGCAGGCTGTATTCGCCGGTCGGATCGATCAGTGGCTTGACGAACTGATCTTCAAGATTGCGTGCATTGGGAATTTGGTCGAGAGGCAGCTTGTCCAGCCATTCCAAGGTCCGGAGGCGATCTACCAACCACTGCGTAGGGCTGATGACATCGGCATCGATGGTTTTGCCGCTACCTAGTAGGGGTTGAATTTTGGCGAAGTACTCGAGATTGTCGTTGTAGGTCTCGTTGTACGACACGTTGATTCCGGTCGCAGCAATGAAGCGGTCAACCGTTCCCAGAACATCACCTTCGGTGGGATCGATATAGAGGGGCCAATTCGCCACGTTCAACATGTTCGATGATTCCGAGGACCCACCATCGCCGCCACAGGCCGCCAAGATGGCTGGAAGCGATAGTCCGGCAATACCCAGGGCGCCTGAACGGGCGAGTAACTCTCGACGAGTAAAACCACTCGAGCGTCGGTTCGGTTGCGGGGTGGACTTAGTAGACATGTGAGCCCCCTTCGGGTAACGGATTCTTCATTTTGGCAGAGACGGCTGGCGATGACGGCTGGCGGTACCAGCTGAAAACGACGGCTGATGGGAGGAAAGCCGGCCCTGAGACGCTAGCCACTGCGGCCGTCACAGCAAAGCCTCGACTTCATCGGCGTCGAGATCGGTCGCCCCAGCCCTTTCGGGCCAGCCCTGCAGCAGATACGGAGCCGACTCCGCCCACGCAACCCAATGCTCATTGCCCGGTCGCAAGGAGGGCAAATCGCTATCAGCATCGGCTTCGGCGACAACCTCGGTGCCATCGGCGAGACGGAGTTGCACTCGCAACCAAGCCCCATGAAAAATCACGCTGGACACATTTCCGAGCAGTCCCGAGCCTTCATCCGGTCGTGCGGCAACAGGATGCAATCGTTCCGGTCGCAACATGACCGACACGCGATCGCCGATTTGCGGATCATGCCCTGCTGCAGCCCGCACCCTCAGACCGCCCGACAGTTCGACTATCCAAAAATCCGCGTCGCGTCCCCGGACAGTGCCAGGAAGCAAGTTGGCCGATCCGATGAACCCGGCGACGAAAAGCGTCGCTGGTGAGTTGTAGATCTCCTCAGGGGTACCGATCTGCTCAACCCGACCTTCATTCATGACTGCGATACGGTCGCTCATAGTCAAGGCCTCGCCTTGATCATGGGTGACGAAGACGAAGGTGATCCCCACTTCAGATTGGATCCGTTTCAATTCGATCTGCATGGCTTCACGCAATTTCAAGTCGAGAGCCGCCAATGGCTCATCAAGAAGCAACGCGCTCGGCAGATTGACCAATGCTCGAGCTAAAGCAACTCGTTGCTGTTGGCCACCTGAAAGTTGTTGTGGTCGACGCAGAGCCAAATCCGACAGGCGCACGACATCCAACATTTCCGAGACTCGTCGAGCAACTTCGGCATCCGGACGCTTCTTGGCCCGTAGCCCAAAGGCAACGTTGTCCTCCACATCCATATGCGGAAACAAGGCGTACTGCTGAAAGACAGTGTTGACATTGCGCTTATGTGGCGGCACCGACGAGACGTCGGTCCCGTTCAACAAGATGCGACCCTTCGTGGGGCGTTCGAACCCCGCAATCATTTTCAGGATGGTGGTCTTGCCACATCCTGACGGTCCGAGCATGGAAAAGAACTCACCGGCATTGATTCCGAAATTCGCATCGTGAACTGCTGTGAAGTCTCCGAAAGTCTTGCTGACTCCTCGGAGCCCAATGACCTCAGGCCCAGCGATGCTCTCCTCACCCAATTCCGGCTCCCCTGTCCAATTTCACTTCCCATCGAAAAGTCGTAGGCCAACTCATAGCCGGCTTGCGGCAACCAGGGCACGCTACACCGAACCCAAGAGAATTATGTC
>JBEIGJ010000090.1:0-7989 GCA_040381935.1 Acidimicrobiaceae bacterium
AGATGCCTCTGTGGCGTGTGTTGCCTACGGCATATTGGGCGGGGTACGTCGATAACCGCCTTCGCGTAAAGATCGGACAAGTCCTTTGGGTATCAAGCTTGTAGTCGCGGTGACGGATGGCGATTGGTTCGCCATTGAGCTACGAGCGCCTACAGCGATTCTACGGTCGGCAACTACTCTGATCATCGTTGTAAATGAGAATCGCAATCTCGAAGTTGACTAGCCACGACGTCTCGATGAGTCTGAACACCGATCGTCTCCATTCAGGTACCTCATCAACGACAATTGGAGGTCGTCGGTGATGAGGAATGGATAGACTTTCGTCATGTCGAGCCAATGTCAAAGTTGTGGAATGCCCCTTCGAACCAAGAAGGCTGGTGATTGCCGGGGTACGGAGACCGACGGCAGCAAGAGCGAGAAGTGGTGCAAACTCTGCTACGACCAAGGGATGTTCTTCGACTCCGACTGCACGCTCGAAACGATGCGCAGCATCGTCGACAAAGCCTTGATCGAGAACGGGAGCGGTCGTGTTCTGAGATGGCTCGCCCAGCGGCAACTTCCACGGCTCGAACGATGGCGAATCTGAGCCGACGCAAGGTTCTCGCGCGCTCGAAGGGACTCGAACCCCTAACCTTCTGATCCGTAGTCAGATGCTCTATCCATTGAGCTACGAGCGCAGGACTTGAATCCTAGGGGGCCGAACTGTCTGCCAACACCTCTATCTCAGAGACCTCGGATATTGCGCCAATCAATCGACTTATGATCGACTCAGGGAACAGGGCACCAGTTCGTGGTACACCACGGCCGCCAACTGTTGGAGCGCTGGTACACCACGTAGGCCAAGCGAATGTTGGTCTCGGCGTCCAGTAGTTGCGCCGGGTCCGAAATGCCGTAATTGCGCATCCATGATTGATGAGCCAGCCAGTTCAGTTGGAACAAGCCGTAGCAGCAGAAGTTTTTGGCCGATGGCACCCAACGGCTCTCACGATAAACAACGTAGAAGGCGTTCTCTTCCAATTCATCGGGCCAGATATCGCGAACCAACTGCTCCATTTCAGCCCTGGAATAGCTCTTCGGCGGAGCCATACTCGCCGGAGGTGCTGTTGATGGACTCGGCGCTTTGGCCCCAGCTGGGAGACACAACGTTTCGCCAACGAGCAACATCGAGTTAGTGGTCTTGCCGTTCACGGCTGCCAAATCCTTGGCCGCAACCGAGTGCAGATTGCCAATGCGATTCCACGAGTCACCGGACTTGACCGTGTACTTACCTGAACATGAAGGCGCTGGCGTCGAAGTCTTTACGGGAGGTTTGGTCGTCTTCACTGGTGGAGTGACGGCTCCGGGGGGCAAACAAATGTCCTCGCCCACGAGCAACGTATCTTTCACCGTGCGATTGTTGACCCCGGCGATCAGCGATGCTTTGACGCCCGCAGCATCGGCAACGCCGAACCAGGAGTCACCGAGTTGGACGGTGTACTCACTGGCACAGACCACTGGCGGTGGGGATTCGGGCTCGGACTGAGTTGCTGGGACGGTCTCGGGGGCAGTAACCGGAACTGTTTCTGGAACCGTGATCACCACCGGGGGTTCGACTGCAGGAGTATCAGCTGACCCACCAGAGGGGTTGAACTGCACCACGGCCGCAGCTCCGCCGGAGTAGGCCACATCAACTGGCTGACCATCGTCGCGCATGGCCCAAGCAACAGGCGCCAAGAGCAAACCCAGGAGCGAGATGGCCGTAACGCGCCTTCGGAACTGATATTTCGACGTATCGCGAGGCGGCCGACCCATGGGTTGTGGCCGTTGCCGAGGATCGCGCGAGTAATTCGGGTCCTGATAGGAATAGTTGTTGTACGTGCTCATGCTGCTCACTCATTGGAGGGCTAGGCCCGCCACAACCAAGTGTGCTTCACCTATCCACGGTTCGCAACATCAAAAGGCGCTCCCGGACGAACCACTCAGCGTTATCCACAGCCTGTGCGCAACGTTCGCCCAGCACAGCGTACAAAAGACAAAAAATATCCCCATGACGAGAAAAAGTCTCAAATGTTTGTCACTGGCGGAGAGGGTGGGATTTGAACCCACGGACCCCGTTTCGGGGGTCAACGTCTTAGCAGGACGTCCCGTTCAACCGTGCTCCGGCACCTCTCCCAGATGGTCGCTGAAGTGTACCGGCGCGCTGTGCCGCTCCAGCCACGATCCAACAATCTCTCATCGTGCGGAACGGGAGGGATTCGAACCCCCGGGCCTTTTGAGCCGGCCGCTTTCAAGGCGGCTGCATTTGTCCACTCTGCCACCGTTCCGGAAGCAAGGCTAGCGACAAGTACCCTCACCGCCAGAGAGTCGTCTCAGATGATGATGCTGACTCCAAAAAGACGTTCGAATTCGGCGGCGTATTCCTCATCGGTCTTCGTTGCTCCGAGCGCAACCCATTCGGCATCGCTGATTTCGGGTCGGCGACCCAATAACTCGGGCCCACCCCATGACACCGGGTACCGCAGGCGAGGTCGATCAGTCTCGATAGCGCTCTTGATGACTGCTCCCACCTCGAAGGGGTCAGTGGCTTGAGCCATGCCGGCGGCGTAGAACTGAAAGAGTCGGCGATAGTGAGCGTCGTAGGCACCGGTGCTATTTGGAGCGTCGATATTTTTTGCGAAAATCGCTGACTTGGTGATACCGGGCTCGATGATGGCAACGCGAATGTCGAACGGAGCCAACTCTTGGGCTAGTTCCTCACTCATTGCCTCTAAGGCCCACTTGGATGCGACGTATGGGGCTTGAGCCAAAGCGGCAAATCGTCCCACGACCGAGGACACATTGACGATGCACCCCGACCGTCGAGCCCGCATCGTCGGTGCAACTTCGCGAATACAGCGAACTGCTCCACACAAGTTGATGTTCATCACCTCGAGGAACATCTCGGGCGGGCACTCTTCGACGACTGCGTTGCCGCCGACACCAGCGTTGTTGACCAAGACATCCACATGGTCGACCTGGCCAAAGAGCAGAGCAAATCCTGCAGTGACACTTTGGTCATCGGCAATATCCATCTCGATCCACTCGATGGTCACACCAGCCTCATCAGCCATGGCCATCGCTTTGACCGCCCGGTCACGAGTACGAGTGGTGCCAAAGACGCGATAGCCATGACCAGCCAAATGAATCGCCGTGGCTCGACCAATTCCCGAGTTTGCTCCAGTGACGACGGCGATAGGTGAGGTTGCAGACATGCGCGAAGCCTAGAACCTGGGCGATCACCGAATCGCGTGACTCACCGAATGTCAGTCCGTAACTGCTCGATCCAATCGTCGGCTTGTTGCCAACGGATATCGGCATGCTCTCTGGTCGTGTGAGAGTGGGCCACATGTGCG
This sequence comes from Acidimicrobiaceae bacterium, assembly GCA_040381935.1. Classification (GTDB taxonomy): domain Bacteria; phylum Actinomycetota; class Acidimicrobiia; order Acidimicrobiales; family Ilumatobacteraceae; genus Casp-actino8. The sequence goes on from JBEIGJ010000090.1 coordinate 3,372, forward strand.
GGGTACGAACCGAGAAATTTCACGCCCCCTTGTTTGGCGTGAAGAGCACGCAGCGCATCTGCCACCAATTCATCGGCAATGTGGCCGTCGAGATACATCACAAAGCAGTAATCCCCCAGCCCACCCGCCTTAGTTGGCCGCGAAAGCAAATGAGTGATGTTGACCCGACGAGCAGCAAACTCCTGAAGAATCGAAATCAGACTTCCGGGTTCATCGGCCCGCTGATAGACCACGATTCCGGTGACATCGTGACCCGTCGGAGCAGGAATCCCCGATCTTCCCACCACGACAAACCGCGTCTGATTTCCCGCGTGGTCGGCAATATTGGTGGCCAATACCTCGAGACCGTAGAGGGCAGCCGCATTGCGCGGTGCAACTGCTGCTGTTTTCACATTTCCTTCGCTGGCCACCATCTTGGCCGCATCAGCCGTACTATTCGCCGCCCGGACCTCGGCCTGGGGAAGTTTCTCGCGTAAGAACCGATGGCACTGAGCAGTGGCAACAGGAATAGACAGCACAGTGTCAATGCCCGCCAACGTGGCTCCCGGTAAGGCCACCAGGCAGTGTTCGATATCAAGGACGATCTCCCGCTGAATGAGCAAGTCATAATCGAATGACAATGCATCCTGAGTGAAGTTCACCGTTCCCTCGATGGAATTCTCGATGGGTACCACCCCGAGGTCGACTGCTTCAGAGGCCACAGCGTCCAGAACATCGGGCACCGAGCGAAAAGCCACAAGTTCAGCCAAAGCCAAATCGGCCTGGGATCGAACCGCCTGCTCCGTAAAAGTGCCAAAGGGTCCGAAGAATCCCACCTTCGTCGCCGAGGTGAAGGCCTGTTGGCCAGAAGACTTTGACGATGGCACCGTGTTCACTGGGCCAAGGCTAGGGGTTCCTCGGGCCGAGGCTGGGGTGGTTAAGAACTAGTGGCAGGATGTGATGATGGATGCTGAAACCTTGCGTCATCTTCTGGAGTCCGTCTCATCAGGGGATCTGTCCCCCGATGCGGCCGTGGAACGCCTCCGACGATTGCCCTACGGCGATGTGGGCGACGCGTTGGTCGATCATCACCGACACTTGCGCCAAGGGGCACCAGAGGCGGTCTACGGACCCGGAAAATCCCCTGAGCAGTGTGTCCTCATCGTCGAGGAACTGCTGACCCATGGGACGGGACCAGTGCTGGTCACCCGCACCACCGAAGATCAACGCAAAGCATTAGAGGGAGCATTCGGCTCTGCTGAACAGGCCAGTACTTCCATGCTCTGGCGCGCCCCCGAGTCGTGGTACACCGGCCGGGCGCTGGTGATGTCAGCGGGCACTGCGGATGTTCCCGTCGTTGATGAATGTCTCCTCACCTTGCGTGCTCACGGTATTCCTGCTGCCCGAATCACCGATGTCGGCGTGGCTGGACTGCACCGTCTCCTTGATCGTCTCGATGACGTCCTCGCAGCCGACATCATCGTGGTGGTGGCCGGTATGGAAGGCGCACTGGCCAGTGTCATCGGTGGATTGAGTGGCAAACCCGTCATTGCCGTGCCGACCAACGTCGGATATGGATCCGGTTTGGATGGAGTCACTGCCCTTTTGGCCATGCACGCCACCTGCGCCAACGGCATCACGGTGGTTGGAATCGACAATGGATACGGGGCGGGATGCGCAGTGGCACGTATTCTGCGCCCTGCCGCAGGCCGATGACATCGCAACCTCCCACTTCCACGATCGCCTGGTTCCATTGCGGTGCGGGGACAGCGGGCGATATGACTTTGGCTGCGTTGATCGATGCTGGTGCTGATCCATTGGAAGTGAGCGCGATTCTGGCCGGGCTTGATGTCGATGACTATGCACTCTCTTTTGAGACCACCCAACGCGCGGGGGTCACAGCGACGCGCGCCATCGTTGGCGTTTTCGGATCACATGATCACGACGCCGAGCACTCGGGTCATGAGACTCCACAACATGATGTGCACCATCACGTGCACCATCGAACATGGCTTGATATCGATCAGCTCTTGATCAAAGCAGATCTCCCACACCGAGTTCGCGATCGGGCCCGACTGGTCTTTTCCACATTGGCCAAGGTCGAGGCACGAATTCACGGCGTTGAACCGTCCGAGGTGGAATTCCACGAAGTTGGGAGCACCGATGCCATCGTCGACATCGTCGGTGTTTGCGCAGCCCTCGAAGTTCTTGGCATCGATTCATTGACGTGTGGCCCAATTGCCGTCGGGTCTGGTCGAATCACTACCGCTCATGGACAGTTACCCAATCCGGCACCGGCAGTCACAGCACTGTGTGCCTTACGACAAGTTCCGGTCGTCGGTATCGACGACCATCGAGAACTGGCCACTCCAACCGGCGTTGCTCTCATGGTGGCCCTTGCTGACTCATTCGGACCCTTGCCGGCCATCGAAGTCACCCGGGTCGGATACGGGGCCGGAACTGCCGATATCCCGGGTCGGGCCAATGTTGTCAAAGTGGTGATTGGCACTCGTCAAGATGCAGCGCTGACACCCGCAGTCGGTGAAAAGGTTCAGCTCTACGAAGCCAACGTCGACGATGTCACCGGCGAAGTCATCGCCCACACCATTGGGGCGCTCTTGGCTGGCGGCGCCTACGACGCCTGGGCCACACCTATCGTGATGAAAAAAGGTCGCCCGGCATTTACCGTTCACGCGCTGTGTGATCTGGCTCGCGGACCATCAATTGCCCGCATCCTGATCAATGAAACCGGCACTCTTGGTTTGCGTGGATCAATTGTGGAGCGGTGGCCCCAGCAACGACACGAGACGACTGTCGATATCGGGGGCTGTGAAATTCGCGTCAAATTGAGCAATGGGCGAGCCAAAGTCGAACATGACGACGCTTTACAGGCTGCAGTGAATCTCGGTCTTCCATTACGTGAAATCCTCGGACGTGCAGAGCGCGCTGCCCTCGAGAATTCCTAGGGTTCAGTTGGATAGTGCGGTATCAACCAGTTGCCGCAAGACATCGGTTTCCACTTCACCGGACTGTCGTACTTTGACCAAGCCATCACTGCCAACTATCACAAAGAACGGAAAGCCCGACACACCAAAGGCATTAGCGGCTGTTCCATCCGTTGAGTCGGCCAAAATTTCCCAGGGCCACTTGGTCTCGACGATCCACTCAGAGGGTGGATAGTTCGGACGATCGGCGGCCACGGCAGTACTCACTCCGATCACCCGCAAATTGTCGGGCACCTGCCCCGCTTCGAACCATTTCACCAAACGGGGAATTTCCGCATTGCAGTGCGGACACCAGTGGGCAAGGAAAACGACCATATAAGCCTGCCCCTCACCTGGCGCCACAGTGATCGACGATCCATCAAAGGTCTGACCCACCAACTGTGGTGCGGTCATTCCCACCGCAGCATCGCTGGCTGCATCGGCCAAGGGAGGTAGAGGAGTGCCAGTAACGGTCACCTGAAAGTTTTGATCCACGGCAGCCGCCGGTGATGTGATGTCGGAACCTGAATCATTGTCGTCAGATGATGATCCACCGGTGAACATGGCAATGAGAAATGCCACCAAGATCAAGAGAACTACTCCAAGAACAACCCAGGTCGTCCGCCGAGACTCGCTCTCAGAGCGACTCTGATGTGCTGGTGTTTTCGTGGCCATGGGGATATCCCTTTCCAATGCAATTCAACTCATGAACTTTACGAAGGTGATGCTTCGTGATCGACCATCCTTTTTGGTTCCACAAAAAGCAAGAGAGCAATGGCCAGAAAACCAAATAAGGCCATTCCCGCCAAAGTCATGAATCCCAGACGGCGAAACCAAATATCGGTACACGAGGGCCCAATTCCGCAGGCGTTCTCCCCGAGGGATGGACGCCATTCAATGAGGTAGTGATAGCCCGAGACTGCAACCCCGGCCATAAGAAGGGGAAGCGCGTACCAGCGGACCGATCTCTCTCGACGAATGGCAGCCACGAACAAAATTCCGGCCAGGGGATACATACAAATGCGTTGGAACCAGCACAGTCGACAGGGCACATAGTGCGCGACTTCGCTGAAGTAGAGGCTCCCTGCGGTGGCCACCAGAGCAATACTGCAGGCCAGCCACAAGCCCAGTCGGTGGACTTCGACGCTCACCGAACGCGCCAGGACAGCCAGTGACGAACCGGCTACCGCCGGGACGAAGCGGGAAGTCATGGCATATAACAGAGCACCCCCCAGGGCAATAACTGCCAGTAGGGCTGTGAAGAGCTCCATGGTTTGGGTTTCCACTGTTGCCAGTATGCCCCTCATCGGCGCGAGGATGGAGATCTTGCGAGAAGACGTGTCTAAAGTCCCCGGTGTCGTTGCCGTCGATGATGTGCCTACCCTCATGGCTGAAAAGTCGGTGGTAGTGGCTGATGTTCGGTGGTATCTCGACGGACGCGATGGCCGAACCGCCTTCGAAGCAGGCCATATTCCCGGCGCAGTCTTCGTCGATGTCGACCATGATCTTGCTGATCACCACAGCACCGATCCCCATAGTGGTCGGCATCCTTTTCCCACCCCTGAGGACTTTGCCCAATCCATGGCTCGACTTGGTATCGGCGACGACACCCACGTCATTGCCTATGACGACACCGGAGGAATGACCGCTGCTCG
>JBEIGJ010000091.1:0-7969 GCA_040381935.1 Acidimicrobiaceae bacterium
ATCGATGCCGAACTGAAACAACGCATCGACACCCTCACCTATGAATATCGATTCGGAGATAATGCCCGCTGAGGCTGTCAGGGAAAGGTTCGAACAGAACTGGCAGCTGATGTGCGCCTCCCACGGAGCCCGCACTCATGGCGTTTGCCGATGACAGCTACTCCCCGTGGCCTACGTTGGACGGACCAACATCAGTAGAAAATGCCGCAGCCAAACGCGCCGTTGCGATGCCAAACATTGAAATTCCCAGCACCATGCAAAAGATTCCTACAACGCTTCCGATAGTCGTCGTCGGGACGATGTCGCCATAGCCAACAGTGGTAATCGTTGCCACCGACCACCATAAAGCATCAAAAAAGGATTGATAACGACCATTCGATCCGACATCCTCAGCAAGCGTGAAGGCTGAAGCAGCGAAAATCCAAACCAGAAATGTCGTCAGGAGACCTGCCTTCAAAGCTCTTTCTTTGATGATTCGTCGAGCCTCCAAAGCTGCAGCACCACCGGCTGCTACCAGGCTGAAAAGACCAAAAGATCCCCGGAGCACTGGTACCAGCCGAAGAAGTTTGAGAGATCCAAGCCACGACACTGCGGGAACGAGGGCCAGGACTGATGCCACGACCACGAGCCCGCTCAGCCGTTCATGGACAATGAAACCCCGCTTGGACGTGGAAAGAACAAGACCTGTTACATAGTCGACCACAAATATGACCAGCACGACGATATTGAAAATGCTGACGAAGGTGCGATCGGAACTCGTGAGATCGTTCCTTGCGAAGTCGAGAAGGAGAATGGGCACCGAACCTACGGCCAGTACGAAAAGCACAGTGCCCGTCTTCGATCTCCACACTTTCAGCTTTTCGCCGACATAGTCCGGTACACCCGTTATCTCATCAGAGCCCGTCACTGACGCGAATGCTAGGCCACCAATGCCTCGCCGGGTGAGAACCGATGCCCCATCGACCCAATCCAGTCGGAGACTGTGGCCGTAATCGAAGTCTGGCAAGGCCCTGCCAAAGAGTTCGGGTGGGCGTGACGGGACTCGAACCCGGGACCTCCACCGTGTCATGGTGGCGCTCTAACCAACTGAGCTACACGCCCGAACGCTGACCAAGCCTAGCCAGGCCGACCATTCTCCCCACTGCCCATCGGGTAATCCAATTGTTCGAGTCCCACGCCCATCAGCGCAACCGTACGGAGACTTCATTGGCCAAGAGTCGGCCCTGACGGTTGAGCCGGAGCTGATTATCGCCGGCCTTTTCCAAGAGATGCCCCAAACTGAGCCGATCTTGGGCGCTCAATGCCTCAGTTGGCACACCCTCTCGGAGTCGAATGGCCAATTGCAGGGCTTCAAGGCGCCGAGCCTCATCATCCAACATCTCATGAGCGGATTCAGCGCCCACCCCGCTACGGATCAAGTCGATATAGCGATCAGGAGTTCGAACGTTCCACCATCGCCGTCCCTGGTGGTGCGAATGGGCGGCACTCCCAAAACCACGGTAATCACCTTGATGCCAATAGAGCAGATTGTGGCGACACTCCCTTGTCGGCTTAGCCCAGTTGGAAATCTCGTAATTGTGCAGGCCCGCCGCAGTCAAACGGGTATCTACGACGTCGTACATATCCGCTTGGACATCATCGTCGGGATAGCGCAGTGGGTCCTCGGCCAATGCCGTTCCCGCCTCGACCGTCAAACCGTACGCCGAAACATGATCGGGCTGGAGCTGAATGATGCTTTCGACGGTGGCCGACCAATCCTCCACCGTTTCACCATCGGCTCCATACATGATGTCGAGATTGATGTTGTCGATACCTTGACGACGCGCCGCTTCAACGGCACTTGTCACATTGTCTGGATCGTGGGTGCGACCAAGAGACTGCAAGACATGGGGTTGCATGGATTGCACTCCCAGACTCACGCGATTGACTCCGCCGTTGCGATACACGGCCATGAGATGGTCGGTGCAGTCATCGGGATTGCACTCCACGGTGATCTCTGCATCGGCCGCAACCGGTATATCGGCAAGGACACTCACGAGAAGTTCCGGTGCCACCCGAGTTGGCGTTCCACCTCCCACGAATACCGAGGTCGCTGCGGGCATACCAGCGTCCACCGCAGAGACAATTTCACTGCGCAGCACTTCGAGGTATTCGACCATGAGATGGTCGCGGTCGGTGAAAGTGGCAAAGGCGCAATAATCACAACGGTGTCGACAAAACGGAATATGCACATACACCCCGAACATCGCACTCACCGCCTGGTCATTTTTTGTCGCTGGTCGATCAACATCACCCCAGCGGCAATGGCCGCAGTCTCGGCCCGCAAGATGCCACCCGGCAAGACCACATGCCGCTGAACCATCGCACATTCCTCTGGGCTGAAACCACCTTCGGGACCAATTGCGATGGCGGTGATGTCAGAGGTTAGGGGCTCGCCTTCCGGCTCCGCCAGAGCCATGGTTGCACCGAGACCGAACATCATCTCCACCAACTCGCCAAGTCCATGTACTGGCACATGCAGGCGCGGTAAGTACACCGCTCGACTTTGCATTGCCGCTTCGCGCACCACTTTGAGTAGTCGCTCGTGGTTGCGCAGGACTTTGTCACTGCCCCAACGTACGACGGTGCGATCGGTGAGCACCGGCACGATGTGATCAACACCGAGTTCAGTGAGTTTTTGCACGACCAATTCAGGACGATCTCCTTTGGTCACGGCAAAAGCCACCGCAATTTCCGGATGCTCCTGGACGATGAAGCCGACATCCCCCGTAGGCGCCAAGTTGAGATCGGGTCCCGTCATAGTGCACGGCCGCCAGGATCCTTTTCCATCGGAGACGGTCACCGCTTCCCCGGTACGTAAACGCAGCACCCGAGCCAAATGATGGCGATCCTCTTCGCTCAACTGAGGAGCAACGACATCATCAACGAAAACGTGGGCGGCTGCCGCGCGCCGGGGATTCATGAGAACGCTGATTTGATTTTCGAAAAGAATCCGGCGTCCTCAGGCGCCACCTCTTCGCCGCGCTCATTGGCATAAGAGCGCAGGATTTTCGCTTCAGCAGTCGACAACTTGGTGGGCACAATGACGCGTACAACGACGCGCAGATCGCCGCGACCACTCGACTGCAGACGCGGCACCCCGCGACGCCGCAAGGTGAAAACCTTGCCGGGCTGCGTTCCGGCTGGAATCAGCAAAGTCTCATCTCCGTCCAACGTGGGCAGATTCAACGACGTACCGAGCGCTGCTTGAGCAATCGAAATCTCGATCTCGGTCATGAGGTCAAAACCATCACGCACGTAACGCTCATGATCGCGAACACGAATGTGAACGAATAAGTCCCCAGCCGAACCACCACGCGGACCAACGGCACCACGACCGGTCAAACGCAAGGTCGAACCGGAGTCGACTCCTGCGGGGACATCGACCTGGAAAGTCTTTTCGGTGACAACGCGACCATTCCCATCACACGTGCTGCACGGTGTGGCAATCACCTGACCGAATCCGCGACAGCGCGCACAGGCCTGAGACGTCACCATCTGGCCGAGCAAACTCTGCCGGACACGTTGTACCTGACCGGACCCGTTGCAGTCGGCACAGGTCACCGATTGAGTTCCGGCCCCGGCTCCGCTACCCGAACAGTCTTCGCAGCGTTCAGCAGTGCGCACCTCCACCGGAATCGTCGCGCCAAAGACCGCCTGTTCGAAATCCAGATCAGCCACGACTTCCAAATCTTGACCTCGCGGTGGACCACTGGGTCCCCGCGAAGCGCCGAAAGGATTCCCACCAAAGAACGTCTCGAAGATGTCGCCGAGTCCGCCGCCCCCACCGCCGAAGAAGTCGCCCATTCCATGACCATTGACTCCGGCATCACCGAAACGGTCATAACGGGCGCGCGCATCTGGGTCCGACAGCACTTCATAGGCTTGAGCAACTTGTTTGAATTTCTCCTCAGCCGAGTCATCACCAGGGTTGGCATCAGGGTGTAGTTGACGAGCAAGTTGGCGGTAGGCCTTTTTGATTTCCTCGGCCGAAGCCGAACGGCTCACGCCAAGCAATTCGTAATAATCAGCCATACGCCGTTTCAGCCCTCACCGAGACGTCGACCGAGCCGATCCGATACCACTTCAACGGTGGCCAATGCTTGGGGGTAGTCCATACGAGTGGGACCCAACACGCCCACCGTGCCGACTTGCTGGCCATCGACGACCACAGGTGACACCACGACCGAACAACTGGCCAAGGGTTCGATGCCGTGTTCAGCGCCGATAGCCACACTGAGACCGCGATCCAATATGTCACTCACCAAACTCACAACCAAGTACTGCTGTTCGAGAGTCTGCAAGACCTGTCGCACGACATCAACCGCTTCGAAAGATGCAGCCATCGATGAAGCACCACCCACAAAGACCGGATCATGGGTATCGAGTTGGTAGATCGCCGCAATAGCTTTGCTACAAATTGCGTCCACGATCGGCTCACCACTCGACGCCAGTGCCACGTCATCAGTCAAATTGCGGCCGACCAAATGCTTCCGCAGATGCATACTCACCGCCGTGAGATGTATCTCGGGGACCTCAGTATCGAATTCCAAATGCTGGCTCTCCACCGAGCCATTGGACATGACGATCACGATCAACGCTTGGCGGGCAGAAAGACCGACGAGTTGCACCGATCGCACTTCGACCTGTTCCAATTTCGGCCCCACGACCACTGAGGCATAGTTGGTCAAGCCGGCTACCAGTTGCGATGTGCGCGCCAACAATTCCTCCATCCGACCGTGGGCGCCGGCGAAGAATTGCCGAACCTGAGTGACTTTGACATCATCGAGCCGTCCCGGTTGGCTGAGATGATCCACGAAGAATCGGTAGCCCTTATCGGTAGGAATCCGCCCAGCCGAGGTATGGGGCTGGGCCAGAAAACCTTCTTGTTCGAGGACGGCCATTTCGTTGCGCACCGTCGCTGAAGAGACATTGATCTCGGGTGCATTGGCAATATGCGTCGAACCCACGGGCTGCCCGGTGCCGATGTACTCCTGCACCACAGCCCGCAATATGGCGGTCTTGCGTTCGTCGAGCATGGCAGGCCAAGGATATCGCCTTGGCGAAGAGGACGTTATTCCTGAGCCGCGGATGATGTCAGGGCTTTGTAGCGGGCCAGGGCCTCATCGCGTTCCACGGAGTGGTCGACGATCGGCGCCACATATCCGAGTGGTACTCCGGCTCCCTTCCGCTTGAGATCGAAAGGGGCGTGAATCTGGCTGGACGGTAGATCCGACAACTCGGGGACGAACTGACGCACGTACCGTCCACCGGGGTCATAGCGCTCTCCTTGTAGAACCGGATTGAAGACCCGAAAATACGGAGCAGCATCGGTTCCGGTGCCGGCAGTCCACTGCCAGCCGTGAGCGTTACTCGCCAGATCGCCATCCAGCAAATGCCGCATAAAGAATCGGGCTCCCCACTGCCACGGCACATGCAGATCCTTCACCAGAAAACTGGCCACGATCATACGCACCCGATTGTGCATCCAACCGGTAGTGGCCAGTTCCCGCATACCGGCGTCCACGATCGGATAACCGGTTTCACCTCGACACCAGGAGGCAAAACGCTCATTGGCAACCGGACCCGAATCATGAACCAGGCCATCCATTTTGCGGTTCAAATTGCGCCAGCCAGTATCGGGAAAACGAAAGAGAACATCGGCATAGAACTCGCGCCAGGCCAACTCACTGCGATACACCTCATGGTCACGGGTCGATTGGAGGTCGGTGAGCAATTGCCGGGGGTGCACGATCCCCCAGCGCAACGCCGCTGAAAGCCGACTTGACCCAGGGACTCCGGGATCGTTGCGCCGGTCCGCATACCCATCAAGACCGTCCTGACCGCGCTGGCAAAATTCGTCCCACTGGTCTTGAACTGTCTCCTCGCTGTGGGCTGGCAAGGTGAACTCAACACGGGGATGGCCAAGAGCCTCATCGATCAGATTTGCTGCTCGGGACGACGAAGACGTCGCCTGCGACATCGTGAACCAGGAAGGATTGCGCGGTGGTTCCAATGGCGACGACCAACCTCGGGCCAGCCACCGCTTCGAAAAGGGTGTGAACACTGAATAGGACGTGCCGTCGTCTTTGGTGACCCGGCCCGGATCTACGGCATACGGTGAGCCGACCCCCCCGGAGACGACGACCATCAGCCGCGAGACGCTCCGCGATGGCCTCATCGCGGCGACGTCCGTAGGGCGCGAAATCCTTGGACACATACACAGTCGTGGCGCCAATCTCGGCGGCCAGCGCAGGGATAACGGCGGCGGGATCACCGACGCGCACCACGAGAGCGCCGCCCATCGACTTGTTCAAGGACTCGAGAGCGGCGGCCATGTAAGCCAAGCGCGGCTGGCCCGAGCGCTCAACCAAAAAGGGATCGACGACGAACACCGGCAGAACTTCGGCGTTCTCGGAAAGCGCGGCCATCAACGCCGGATGATCACCGAGGCGTAAATCTCGACGGAACCACATGATGGCCAAATCCCTGCTCATCCCCCGATCCTCGCACTTCATTGGGCGCGAAAGTGTGCCAAAACTCGTAGTTCTCGTCCCCATTCAACGACGAGCGGTCGTGATTGGGTGGGAAAGTGACGCGATCTGGCACCCTTTCGCGCCCAAGGGTTAATTGTGAATGCTCAGAGGTGGGGGAAGCGGCGGCGGAGCGAATTGCCGTGCGCCGGAAAACCCTCCACGTCCGCAAGGGCCATGATCGACCGAGCCAATCTCCCCAACGCTGCCGCATCTGCCCGAGCCACCGCAGTTCGCTTCAAGAACGCATCCACCGTCACTCCACTCGACACCCGCGCGAACCCGTTGGTCGGCAACGATGCCGGACAGCCAATCACGAAATTGGCCGCGGCAAACGGTGTGTTCTGCCCGATCAAAATTTCACCGGCGTTGACGAGGCGATCGATGACCTCGGCTTCCACATCACCACGAACGACAACCTGGAGATGTTCTGGGGCAAACAGATTCGCCACTTCAGCAGCAATGCGGTACTCATCGACCACCACACATCCACCATTGACACCCAACGATGCCGCAGCCGCTTCAGCCCGCACCGCCGGCAATGCCTGCATCTGTTCCACCAAGGCTCGTTCGGTGGCCTCCGCCAAAGCAACACTGGTCGTCACCAACAGCACACAGCTATCGGTCCCGTGTTCGGCTTCGGTGAGAAGGTCGGCCGCCAACATCTGGGGATCAGCAGAATCATCAGCGATAACCAAACTCTCCGTCGGACCAAGGGCCATCTGCGTCGCGGTACCGAATCGTTGTACTTCCAGTTGCGCCACCGTCACCGGCAACGATCCAGGTCCCATGACTTTCACCACCCGGGGAATGGTCTGGGTACCAAAGGCCAAGGCCGCAATGCCAGCCGGACCGTTCACTCGGTATACGTCTCTCAATCCGAGTTCTCGCGCCACTGCCAGCACTACCGGATCGATCCGCCCACCCGCTCCAGGCTGTGGGGGCACGACGACCGCAATCTTTTCCACACCTGCCACGACTGCGGGTCCACCCAGTTGCGCCAGAACACTCGGATAGCTGGCCTTTCCGCTCGGGCAGAACAAACCAGCCGACGCTATGGGCGTGACTTTCTCGCCGATGGTCAAACCGGGTTCACTTTCGAATTCCCAATCCGACAAACGCCGCAACAGTTCGCCATTGAAGCGCCGAATATGTACGACCATGTCGACAATCGCCTCACGCAACGCGCCGCTCACCTGGCGATCAGCGTTCTCCCACTCTTCATCGCTTGCACGCAGCTCATGAGGGGCCACGCGTACTCCGTCGAATTTCTCCAGAGCCGCACACAATGCTTCATCGCCTCGCTCGCGCACGTCTGCGACCAAGGCCGAGATTTGATCGCGCAGAGCCGGTGTGATCGATTTATTGAGATCGCGATCCACCAGGTCGGCACGAGC
>JBEIGJ010000092.1:0-7946 GCA_040381935.1 Acidimicrobiaceae bacterium
CATTCCGCCCGAGATTCGTGATCCCATTGTGCGTGGTTTATCGCGGGTGATCACCGGTCCCGGGGTGGATTCGGATTACTACCACGCAACGACGGGGGAGCGTTTGTTCCGTCGTTTCCCCTATGACCGTTTGCCCATTGCCGGAAAGACCGGAACCGCTCAGGGTGCGGCCAGTCTGCCGTGGAACGACTCATCGGCTTTTGCTGCCTTCAGTCTCGACCCGAATCAGCCCATTGTCGTATCGGCCTACTTGGAAAAAGCCGGATACGGATCACGGGCCGCAGCTCCGGTTGTCAAGTGCATGTTCTTGGCCTATCTCGGTGAGGCGCGGATGAGTGCCGTGTTGCCGTCGAATCCGCTCGATCTCACGTCAACTGTTGCTGCTCCGGAACGCAAACTGGCGGATGGCCGTTGCCTTGCTGGTGCCGACTTTGGTGGTCGGGATTAATGGGCGTTCCCATTCTGAATCGGCGTCCGAATTCGGGACTGGGCAATATGCGCTCGAGTATGGGCGACCCGCGTCACAATATCGACTGGACGATGCTCGTTCCGGTGGTACTTCTGAGCGTCATTGGAGTCTTCGCCATTTACAGTGCGACGTTCTGGAAAGTCGAGGGCGACCCATATTGGTTCACAGTGCGCCAAGTCATTTACTTGGTACTCGCCACTGTCGTATTGATCGCAGTGATGACCTTCGACTACACACTGCTGCGAGAGCGCGCGTTCTTTTTGTACGGCTGTGTGCTGGTCGCGTTGCTCCTGGTGCTATCGGTGGGCGCCATTCGTGGTGGTGCCCGTTTGTCTTTCGACTTCGGGTACTTTTCTTTCCAGCCGGCTGAATTCGCCAAACCGGCGGTGCTCCTAGCCCTAGCGGCATATGTCAGTGAAAATCGCGACCATAGTCTCGACTACACCCAATTCGTGCGTGGCATGATCATTTTGGGTATTCCAACGGCATTGATCATCGTTCAACCCGACCTCGGATCGGCATTCGTGCTCATCATCGGGGCGCTATGCATTTTTGTCATGGCCGGTGCGAAATTTCGCTATCTGGCTCTGATCAGTTCCATCACTATTTACACGATGGCGGCCTCGGTGGTTGCCGGCATCGTTGACCGCTATCAGTTGCGTCGGATTGAGGCATTCATCAATCAGAACTCGACCGACGAGGGTCTGCAGCAGTTCGTCTTCCAGGTCCGCTATGCCAAACGGGCAGTGGCTACTGGAGGGTGGTTCGGTAAGGGCTACTTGAATGCACCCTTGACCAACGGAAAATTCGTGCCAGTTCAGCAAAGCGACTTCATTTTTTCCGCAGTGGCCGAACAGTTCGGAATGATCGGGGCGGGTTTGGTACTGGGCCTTTTCGGACTGTTGCTCTTTCGTATCTGGCGAGTGGCCCATATGAGCAAGGATTTGTTCGGGACCTATCTCTGCGTGGGCATTTTTGGGGTCCTGACCTGGCACATTTTCCAGAACATCGGAATGACCATGGGTCTCGTGCCCGTCACCGGGGTTCCTTTGCCTTTTGTGAGTTATGGAGGGTCGTCATTAGTGGCCTTCGCCATCATGATTGGTCTGGTGGAAAGTGTGCATATGCGCCGGATGCGCTAGGTATTTCGGATATTTCGAGAGTTATCCACAGGGTAGGGCTGTCATCAGACTGTAATACGAGGTGGTCAGCGGTAGAGTTTGGGGGTCATGACATCGCTCTGGTCGCGGCTCGAACCGCTCCTGGCGAAGGTGCGCAAACCAGCCCGCTATATCGGTTGCGAGGATGGGGCTATCGAACCCCGGCATAGTCCGGAAAAGGTGGCCTGGCTCCTGGCTTATCCCGATGTGTATGAGGTCGGACTGCCCAATCAAGGGCTGCAGATCCTCTACGAGATCTTGAATGAGCGCTCCGACGCCGTCGCTGAACGTACGTACGCGCCCTGGGTCGATTTGGACGCTCTCTTGCGTCAGCACGGGATTCCGTTGTTTTCCTTGGAAACGCATCGCCCGGCGGGAGATTTCGACGTTTTGGCCTTCAACTTGTCATCGGAATTGGTGTTCACGAACTTGTTGAACATGGTCGATCTGGCCGGAGTACCCATTCATGGCAATCGGCGTACCGAGGAGCACCCCTTGGTGATCGTTGGCGGGCATTCGGCCTTCAACCCAGAACCACTGGCGGACTTCATCGATGTCGCAGTTCTGGGCGAGGGCGAAGAGGTGATCGGTGAAATAACCGAGGTCGTACGCGAATGGAAGGCTTCGGGTCGCACCCCTGGATCACGCCACGGGGTCTTGCGGGCCATATCCCGAGTCCCGGGGGCCTATGTGCCATCGCTTTACGATGTGCGGTACGCCGCCGGTCGTGTTCAGTCGGTAACACCGCTCTACTCCGATGTTCCTGAACGCGTCATGAAGCGGACTGTGGCCGACCTTGGTGCTTGGGACTACCCCCGCCGTCCTTTGGCCCCCCTCACGGAAGTCGTTCATGATCGCTTGGCCGTTGAGGTTTTCCGCGGTTGCACTCGAGGTTGTCGTTTTTGTCAAGCAGGAATGATCACGCGACCAGTCCGCGAACGTCCAGCTGAACAGGTGCGGTCGATGGTGACCAAAGGGTTGAAACGCACCGGTTACAACGAGGTCAGCCTGACTTCGCTGTCCACCGCCGATTTCAGTGGCATCGAAAGCCTTGTTTCCTCGCTGGTTCCTGATCCAACGGCCTGCGGTGCGCCGACTATTAGCTTGCCGTCATTGCGCGTCGACGCCTTTACCGTTGGCTTGGCCGACAAAGTCGCCGGTGGGAGACGCAGTGGTCTGACTTTTGCTCCGGAAGCAGGAACCTGGAGATTGCGAACGGTCATCAATAAATTGATCACCGAAGAAGATCTCTACGGGGCTGTCGAGTCGGCATTTTCCTCGGGATGGTCGCGCGCCAAACTGTATTTTTTGACTGGTCTCCCCACTGAAACCGATATCGATACTCGGGGCATCGTGGACTTGGCCGCCGGTTGTGTCGAGGTGGGACGTCGTCATACTAAGAAGGCCAGCGTCACCGTCAGCGTGGGTGGATTCGTCCCCAAAGCCCACACTCCATTTCAGTGGTTTGGTCAAAACAGCGTCGCCGAATTACGTCGCAAAATCGGCGTGGTGCGCGATGCTGCCAGCAAAGTCAAAGGTGTCAACGTGAAGTGGCACGATCCGGCAGCGTCCTTGGCCGAAGGTATCGCCAGTCGTGGTGACCGTCGGATCGGTGCGGTCATCGAACGAGTGTGGCGATCGGGTGGCGTCTTTCAAGAGTGGTCCGAGTTCTTCGTTCTGGACCGTTGGCTGGATGCATTAGCTGCTGAAGGTTTGTCGGCCGATGACTTCGTCACTCGCCATCGCGATGAGAACGAAGTCCTTCCGTGGCATCACCTGTCGGCGGGCTTGCATCAGGATTTCCTTTGGCAGGACTGGCGGGCCGCATTGGTGGAGTCCGGTCTCGAAGATTGTCGGTGGACCCCGTGTTATGACTGCGGCGTGTGCACTGGCGATGGGCTGGAGCACATCGTGGCCTCGGCTATTCCTCCAGCCGGTGGGAGCCAGGGAACTGGCCAGGATCTGTCCCGCGGTGGATCGGTGCCGGTTTTCCTTCGAACTGGGGCTCAGAGCGTCGGAGATGTGCCATGAGTACCAAGATCCGTCTGAGTTACTCCAAATTAGGAAAGGTGCGCTTTACGGGGCATCGCGATGTGGCTCATCTCTGGGAGCGCTCGTTACGCAAGGCGGAAGTTCCGGTGGCGATGTCGGCTGGTTTCACACCTCGTCCCCGCCTGGCATTTGGCTTAGCTCTGCCCACGGGAGCGGAGTCGATCATTGAACTGATCGATATCACCTTGAACGTCGAGGCCCAGTCCATCGCTGATGATCTCGCTGAATTGCGAGATCGGCTCTCCGAGGCGTTGCCAGTCGGCCTCGATGTCACGGACATTTGGTTTCCAGATGCTGAACTGATTTCACTCCAAGAAGGAGTGGTGGCCTCGTCATGGTTGATGATGGTCGATGGATCCGACGTCCCAGCAGCGGTCGAACGCCTTGCAACCAGCACTGTGGCCATGCTCGAGCGTGAACGCAAAGGTGAACGACACCTCGACGATGTCCGTCCATCGATCATCGAAGTTGTCTTGGCCGAGTCGTCGATCCTTGATCGCTTGGACTCTCGTTGGACGGTAGATCGTTCGGCCACGGCGGTAGAAGTTGTCCTGAGCACGGTGGGTCGCGGTCTGCGTCCGACCGAGTTAGTCGAAGTTCTCTATCCCGGCGCTGATCCATGGGATCACTTGCGGCGGGTTTTACGTACCAAACAATGGATCGAACGGGATGGTCAGCGCATCGATGTGCTCACCGACCGTGTCGCGTGCCCAATCGGGAGCGCGTAAGAAAGGAATTCGCCATGAACGATCATTTCCCGGAAAATGTTCCGGACCTCGGTCAGGCCACCCCTGACCAGCCAGTGCCGAGTAAACCAGTGGCAACTGGTGCAGAATCAAAAAATGCGGAGCCGGGAACATCCGGTGCTGCCACTGATCGCCGGACTACGGCAAGTCCAACGGGTGGAGCGAAGAAACGTCGTCGCGGATCCCGGGGTGGTCGCAATCGAGCCGGTCAGAGTTCATCGTCTCGACCAGCTTCGAGCGCCGTGGGAGAGTTCGACGCACCGGTGACAGGAGGTTCGCCCCAAGGCGTGGGTCCGGAGTCACCGAGTCCATCGGTCCCCATGGAGCTTCCAGAGCGTCTCTCCGAGGGTCGAGCAGATGTCGATGCCGCAGCGCGAGCCCTGGTTCCTCGTCCCAAGATCGGTGACACGCGTCCGGCACCCCCACCGGTTGCTCCAAGCGTCACTATGCCCGGGGGCACCCGAGTTGGAGGGCCACGACCCGCAGCGCGCCGTAAACCCAAGGGATCTGAATCCGGGGTGAAACCGGATCAGCAGGCGCGCTCGGTCAGAGAAGACGCGACGGGTGAGACAGAGTCTGTCGAATCATCGTCGGGTCATGCCAAAAAGAAGCGTCGACGAACGACGCGCGGTCGCGGGGAAGGTCGTAGTGCCGCCGTCGGTGATGGTCAGATTGCCGAGCGGCGCCGAGGTCGTGAGCGAAATGGTCGTCCGATCGGTCGGTACTTCATGTGCGTGCAAGTGCGCTCATCTCTCACGCAGGTCGCGGTGATGGAGGGTCGGAGTCTGATCGAGCATTACGTCAGTCATCCCGCCGATGATGTGGGTCAAATCCACGGCAACATCTATGTCGGGCGGGTTCAAAACGTCCTGCCGGGGATGGAAGCGGCCTTTGTTGATATCGGAACTCCCAAGAACGCCGTTTTGTATCGAGGTGACGTGCAGTATGACGCCGAGGACATCGTCGACAGTCAGCCCCGTATCGAGCAGATCCTCAAGGGGCGACAGCTCATTGTCTGTCAGGTGACGAAAAATCCGATCGGTGTGAAGGGAGCCCGTCTTACTCAGGAGGTATCCCTCCCCGGTCGTTTCGTGGTCCTCATTCCCCACTCGAAGACGTATGGCATCTCCAAGCGACTACCCGATGATGAACGCAAACGTCTCCGTTCCATCCTCGATCGGGTGAAACCCGCCGAACACGGATTGATCGTGCGTACGGCCGCCGAAACGGCAACTGAAGAAGAATTGCACGCCGATATGACGCGCTTATTGGATCAGTGGTCGATGATCGAGGACAAGGCCTCCAAAGCCAAGGGCCCAACGCTTTTGTATACCGAGCCGCCACTTGCCGTTCGAGTCATTCGCGAGGAGTTCAACGCTGACTATCGGGGAGTCATCATCGATGACCGTCAGTTGTTCGAAGATGTGCATTCCTATGTGAGTGCTTTCAACCCAGAACTCGCAGATCGCATCGAGTATTACGATGCAAGCAGCGAGGGTCTTCCTATTTTTGAGAAGTACCACGTACATGAACAGGTACACAAGGCATTGGACCGCAAGGTTTGGCTGCCATCGGGTGGTTCATTGATCATCGAGCACACCGAAGCTCTCACCGTGATCGATGTGAATACTGGCCGCAACGTGGGCACCTCCAATTTGGAGCAGACGGTCTTTCAGAACAACCTGGAAGCCGCCGCTGAAGTGGCACGGCAGCTCCGGTTACGGGACATCGGCGGAATCATCGTCATCGACTTCATCGATATGGAGATCAAGGACAACCGCAAAAAGGTCATCGATGCTTTCAAGAACGCCCTGGCTCAAGACAAGACTCGAACCCAGGTCTTCGAAATCTCCGAACTCGGATTGGTGGAGATGACTCGCAAACGGATCGGCGAGGGTTTGCTGACGAGTTATGCCCGCCAGTGCCCTGATTGTCAGGGACGCGGCGTGGTCATCGATCACGATCTTCTGACCTGATGGACCTGACTGGTGCGAGTAATACGGATACCTTTTGACCAGGTCGGGACGATGAATTCGCGGGCGTTGGTTTTTGGGGAAAACTCCAGGTAGAGTCGGCTCTCGCTATGTACGCAGTGATCGCAACCGGTGGTAAGCAGGTCCGAGTTTCCGAGGGCCAGCAGGTCCACGTCGAACTCTTGGGCGTCGAACAGGGCTCAGCCGTGGACTTCACCCCCGTTCTCGTCGTCGATGGGGACACCGTTTTGGCGACACCGGCTCAGTTGTCCGGGACCAAGGTCTCGGGTCGGGTAGTCGGCTCGGCTACTGGTCCGAAAATCAACGGCTTCACCTATAAGCGGCGTACCAATCAGCGTCGTCGCTATGGTCACCGTCAGCACTACCACGTTGTTGAAATCACTTCGATTGCAAAGGGCTGAGACATGTCAAAGACAAAAGGTGGCGGTTCAACCCGTAACGGACGTGACTCCAATGCGCAGCGCCTGGGAGTAAAGGCCTTTGGTGGGTCCACGATCACCGCTGGCACGATCCTCATTCGTCAGCGTGGCACCACTTTTCACCCTGGTCGCAACGTTGGCCGTGGTGGGGACGACACTCTTTTTGCTTTGATCGATGGCCAGGTTCAGTTCGGTCAGCGAAAAGGACGTCGAGTGATCGAAGTCCTTCCCGTCGAGCAGGGCTGAGTTCTGCGGTTCGGCCGCATTCGTTTCTAGACGGCGACGTCGATTCCCGTTGGTAGTTGGTTCTCTGACCAACCCAGAAGGCTCACTGCCTGTCGACAGGCGAACCGGTCAGTCATGCCCGCCACGTAGGCCACCGCAGCGTGATGAGATTCAGCGCTACCCACGTCATATTGGTCCCCCGATGGCAAGCGGTGCGGATGATTGAAGTAGTGCTCGACCAGGGCCCGCAATAGCACGATGACCTGGGAAGCCTGCATCTTACTGGCTTCGCGCAAGTACACCCGGTCGTAATTGAATTGTCGGAACGATGCCAGAGCGTGGGCATGGTCCGATTCCATACCGATACGCCCCGAGGAGTGAGCAGCAGAAATCATCGAGGTAATGAAGGCCTGAAGCTGGCTGGTGCGCTGTAGACCACATAATTTGATGACGTCTGCTGGCAGCTGATCGGGGGTGACGATGCCGGCGCTCACTGCGTCTTCGAAGTCATGGCAGACGTAGGCGATTCGGTCTGCCCAGCTCACCACTTCGCCTTCTGGAGTCGAAGGTGCTGGACGACTCCAGGAGTGATTGCGGATGCCGTCGAGGGTCTCGTGACACAAGTTGAGCGGTGTCAAGGTGACATCGGCTCCCCAGGCCGCATGGTCGAACCCGCCATCGACTAAGGGGCTGAGGGCATCCTCACTGGCATGGCCCCCCGGGCCGTGCCCACAGTCGTGACCCAAAGCGATGGCGTCGGTCAAAGTGACATTCAATCCCAACGGCCGAGCGATCGCAGTTGCCACTTGGGCCACCTCGAGTGCATGGGTTAAACGGGTGCGTTGATGGTCATCGGGGAAGATGAAGACCTGAGTTTTCCC
>JBEIGJ010000093.1:0-7910 GCA_040381935.1 Acidimicrobiaceae bacterium
GTCGACGTCGTCCTCGATGTGCCCGGTGAATATCAACCTCCCGGTATTGCCACCAATGCACCACTACAGGGCCAACTGCTCTCTCCAGCCACAGTTCTCGATCTCGAAAACCGGGAAGTCGATACCGAAACCGAGTTTTTCCCCACTGCCGACCGCCGACCCCTACTCATCAATTTCTGGTTCTCCAATTGCCAACCTTGTACACGCGAGATGCCCGCACTCCAACAAGCCCATCGGCAATACGGCGATCGGGTGCGTTTCATCGGGATCAATCCCCAAGATTCGCCGGAAATCACCCGATCCTTTGCTGAGGAATTGGGTATCGACTACGAACTCTTTCGCGATCCCAACGCCAACTTTGTGGTGGCCAACGGAGTAGCCACCTTCCCCACCACGTTGTTCGTCGATGCCCAAGGCCGGATTTCACGGCAAAAGGCCGGTGAATTGAGTCCCGCCGACATCAAGTCGGCGCTCGAAGCACTGTTGAATGGTTCCTGACATGATGTTCGCCGCCAATACCGATCGACTCTGGCTCAGCTTTGGCAGCGGCCTTTTGGCTGCCGTCAACCCCTGTGGTTTCGTGCTCTTACCCACCTATCTCATGTACTTCCTGGGTGTCACCGGTCGACCAGGTACGCAACAAGCCAGTGTGCGTCGCGCCCTCTTGGTGAGTGGTGCCCTCTCCGCTGGGTTCATGAGTGTCTTCGTTGTGGTGGGCGGTATCACCCGACTCTTCACTGACTGGATTAATCAAAATGCCAAATACGTGGCCTTGATCATCGGTCTCGGTCTGATAGTTCTCGGCATCGCCATGTTGTTCGGCTATCGCCTTCCGCTCACCACTCCCAAGTTGGATGCCGGACAGCGCGATCGTACGGTGATGTCGATGTTCATCTTCGGCGTGGCCTACGCCGTTGCCTCCATCGGTTGTACTCTTGGACCATTTTCAGCCACGGTGCTTGGCACCATCGATACCGAAGGCTTCGCCCAAGGATTGGTGGCTATCGCTCTCTACGGCGCAGCCATGTCCCTTTTGGTCACGACATTGACCGTGAGTCTGGCTTTGGCCCAAGGATGGCTCCTACGTGTCTTGCGGAGCGGTATGAAGTACGTCGAAATCGGATCAGCGGTGATGATGATTCTCTCGGGTCTGTACCTCGCCTGGTATTGGTACAACGATATTCGCCGCAACTACGACGACGGCGTGACGGGCAGTGTTCTCACGTGGCAAGAACGCACTCAACAATGGATCGACTCCAATCGCGGTCTTTTGGCCATTGTCTTCAGCATCGTGGTGATCACTGCGGTGGCCTACACGATCACTGCTCATCGTCGTCAGACCCGCGCTCTTCAAGACGTGTCCTGATACATGTTCCGCGAACTGCTCGATCATCCCGACGTTGAAGAGGTCGTGACCCTGCGTGGACACGATACTGATCGTCATCTACGACTGGGTTTCATGGCCTATCACGGCGGTGGTCTGGAAGAGATGACCGACGTCATCGCACAGCAAGCCGCAGCTCTGAGTGGCACTAGCTACTACGGCGTTCATCAACCACGCGGGATGGAACACCACATACCTTCGATCGAAGTATCTCCCGATGCGTCCGACAACCTTCGAGCCTTCATGGATCATGTCCATACGGTGATCACCGTGCATGGTTTTGGCCGGCAGGGTTTATTCACCTCACTTCTTCTGGGTGGACGCCATCGTCCCTTGGCCGATCATGTCGGTCGCCACCTCGCCGAACATCTTCCGGCGTATCGGATCATTACCGACCTGGATCTGATCCCCAAGGAACTACGCGGCCTTCATCCTCGAAACCCGGTCAATATTCCTCCCGGCACCGGGGTTCAAATCGAACTCCCACCGCGAGTGCGGGGCACCACACCGCTTTTCTGGGATTGGGAAGGTCCGGATCTGCCACCCCATACCCAATCCTTGATCACCGGCTTGGCCTCTGCGGCCCGAACTTGGACCAATTCCCTGGATACGGCAGTGGTTACGGGGCCAGGCGCTCGATGACCCAAGCGTCTCCCGTGGCGGGAACGTCATCGATTGCCACTCGCCGATAACGAAAGCGATCGTGCAAGCGATTGGGGCGACCCTGCCAGAATTCAAAGGTTTCCGGCACCAGAACCCAGCCTCCCCAATGCTCTGGTCGGGGCACGTTCGACCCGGCGAACTGTTCGGCTGCCACTCGGACCAACTCATCGAGTTCCTCGCGGCTGGTGATGACTTCACTTTGGGGTGAGGCCCAGGCCCCGAGCTGGCTGTCTCGCGGCCGTGAAGCAAAATACGCGTCACTCTCGGCGGCTGACTGCTGGTGCACCCGCCCCCTCACGCGCACTTGTCGATGAAGCCCCAGCCAGGCAGACAGGGCACTGGCCACGGGAGCTTGAGCCAACTGTTGTCCCTTGGCGCTGTGATAGTTGCCGTAAAAAATGATGCCGGACTCCTCGACTGCTCGGGCCAGCACCACCCGGGAGTCGGGAAGATCTGCGGTCACCGTGCCAATGACCATGGCATTGGGTTCGGGTAATTCAGCGGCTGTCGCATCGTCGTACCAACGGTGCCATTGCACGAAGGGCGAATCGTGCAGGTCGTCGCGATCCAACCCGGCAGTCTCATATTGAATGCGTCGGTCGCGCAGGCTCATGGAAATTCAGGAATCGCGAAGCGCAATACGTTCGGCACCGCGCATATACGGACGCAATACTTCGGGGATGAGAACTGAACCATCGGGTTGGTGGAAGTTCTCAATGATGGCCGCCCATACCCGGGGCACTGCAAGCGCCGAACCGTTCAAGGTGTGGGCAATTTCGGTTCCTTTTTGACCAGAGCGTCGGAAACGGATATCGGCACGGCGCGCTTGATAATCACTGAACCACGACACCGACGACACCTCGAGCCAGGTATCGCAACCTGGTGCATAGACCTCGATGTCGAAACTGCGGTGGTGACTTTGACCCATATCACCGGTACATATCTCGATGATGCGGTAGGGCAAACCAAGCGAGGCGATCACGCTTTCGGCTCGCGCCACCAATTCATCAAGCAAAACGGGAGCCTGTTCCGGCGAAGCGATCGAGAGGATCTCTACTTTGTCGAATTCATGGGCCCGCAACATCCCACGCGTATCACGGCCGGCGGATCCGGCTTCACGCCGATAACACGGTGAATACGCCATCACCTTGACGGGGAGTTGGCGATCATCGAGAACTTCTCCGGCATAGAGCGATGTCAGTGGAACCTCGGCAGTTGGAATCATCCACAGTCCATCGCGTTCAATGGCGTACGCATCATCAGCGAACTTCGGTAGATGGCCAGTGGCGGTCAAAGTGGCAGTGCTGACCATCGTTGGCGGCCGTATTTCCTCAAAGACATCGGCATTGCTATCGAGTGCGAATTGACATAGCGCTCGGGCCATCGTGGCGCCCAATCCTCGCTGCATGGTGAACATCGAGCCCGCAATTTTGGTGGCGCGCTCATTGTCCAAGATCCCAAGTTTGGTAGCGATCTCCCAGTGCGCAATGCGCTGATGTTCACCAAAGGTTGTCGGCAAGTTCACTGGACCTTTGATCGTGGGATTTTCGGCGTCAGTCGTTCCATTGGGGGCTTGGGGATGTGGGAGATTCGGCAGACGCAACATGATCTCGCGTAGTTCACCCTGGATGACCGAGAACGCGCTATCGAGCAGTTCCTCGTCGCTGCCCAGTTGTCGGCTTTCGGCCTGTAACGCATCAGCGGTGGTCGTTTCCCCGTCACGTCGGGCTTTGCCGACCAATTTCGAGAGCTCGTTGATCCGGGCCCGGAGTGCATCGCGTTTGCCGGTCATCTCCCGCAGATCGCCTTCAAGGGCCAAAGCAGCGTCCAATTGAATGAGTAGTTCGGGCTTACCCCGACGAACGAGAGCGGCCTTCACCTGATCGGGGTCAGTACGCAAGAGGCGGAGATCAATCACAGAGAACGCAGGTTATCTGGATGCCGGCAACGGGACCGGGACAATTAGCGACGGTAATCTGCAATGAGTGTCTGACGTCAGCCCCCCATCGTTCAGCCGCATCGATCGTCGTCAGCCGGCTTTGGTGGTCGAAGGTCTGACGGTTCGTTATGGCGATCTCCTTGCCGTCGACGATCTTTCTCTGATTGCTCACGCCGGGGAAGTCACCGCAGTACTGGGTCCCAACGGTGCCGGCAAAACCACGACAATCGAAATGTGCGAGGGTCTGCGTCGCCCGCCCCAGGGATCCATACGAGTACTCGGCCTGGATCCGATCCGAGACCATCGGAGGCTGGTGACCCAGATGGGAGTCATGCTGCAAGAGGGCGGTGTCTACCCCAGTGCCCGACCCCTCGACACCTTGCGCCAATACTGCGGGCTCTACGCCAGCAAGGGATCGACCCCCGCTGATCCCCACCAACTCCTGGATCTAGTCGGTCTCGCTGAACGGGCGACCACTCCCTGGCGTCGGCTTTCGGGTGGTGAAAAGCAACGGCTCTCCCTTGGTTTGGCTCTGGCTGCTCAACCGCGCATCATTTTTCTCGATGAACCAACGAGCGGTGTGGATGTCAATGGCCGAGCAGTTATTCGTTCCATCGTGCGACGACTTGCTGATGATGGTGTGGCCGTGATCATGGCCACCCATGAATTGGACGAAGCGGAAAAGGTTGCCGATTCTGTTGTCATCATCGATCAGGGTCGCGTCTTGGTACAAGGGTCGCTGGACAGCGTGCGACGGGCTCGGCGGGCGTTGCGCTTGCGCACCTACCGACCATTGATCATGACCGACCTTCCCGCTGAGATCGGCGATTGGCTGATCGAAGAGGCCCCCGGCCATTACACCATCGATGACGCTCCGCCCGGACTGGTCGCCGCCCTGGCAGTGTGGTTGAACGAGCATGGAGTCGAGGTCGTTGAAATGCGAACCGGAATGACCAGTCTCGAAGAGGTGTTCACGAAACTCATCGGACCGAAGACCACTGACCTGACGGGACCGCGATCATGAGTTCCGGACGCGGACCCTTACGATCACAGATTGGCGCTGAATTGCAGATCTTGGTCCGCAATGGTGAGCAATTGCTTCTCACGCTGATCATCCCCGTGATGCTGCTGATCTTTTTCAGTGTCGTAGAGGTTTTGCCCAGTGGCGATCCGGCAGTCTTCGAAGATCCGGTTGACTTCCTGACCCCGGGCATTGTGGCCCTGGCGGTCATGAGTAGCGCCATGGTCAGTTTGGGGATTGCCACTGGTTTCGAACGGGGCTATCACGTTTTGAAACGCCTCGGAGTGACTCCTTTGGGACGGCCACGGTGGTTGTTGGCCAAAGTTGTCACGGTCTTGGTGGTGCAGTTGATTCAGATGACCGTGCTGCTCGCAGTTGCGCTCATTCTTGGATGGCGACCGGAATCGGCGCGTTGGCTTTTGGCCATCGGTGCCGTGGGTGCAGGTACAGCAGCGTTCGTCGGTATCGGGCTTACCCTCGCTGGCCGTCTCCGAGCCGAAATCAATTTGGCTCTGCAAAACGCCTTGTTCCTAGTCTTTCTCCTTCTGGGTGGCATGGTGATTCCCTTCGAAGATCTTCCCGGACCGCTGGCCAGTGTGGCCCGGTTGCTGCCATCGGGGGCCTTGGCCGATGTCTTACGCGATGCCCTCGTGGGTGGGGCCGATCAACCGGGTACCTCTTGGATCGTGCTCGGCGGATGGGCCGTGATCGCGCCACTCATGGCTGCAGTTCTTTTCCGCTGGGATTGATCAGTTCGTCGGACTCAGTGCGGATCGCGAGGAGCAGCAGTGGTACTGAACACCCGCTCGATATCGGCGGTGGTCAGTTGTTCTTCGGGCCGCACATAATCACGATCATTTTCTGCTCGGAACGTACGCACGAAATGTCGTAGGAACATGACCACGATGATGGTCCACAAGAAAATCGAGCCACCCAACTTCATGATGGCCCCGGCCATTTGCTGGTCATTGCTGACGGTCACACCCCAGACCCGAACCGGTGTGTTGTACTGCTTGTATACGACACCTTCAGCGAAAGTCAGCCAGGCTGCTGGCACCGTCGCAACCACGCTGTTCATAAAGAGGTAGATCATCTTGGACATCGGACTGATCTGTAACTCGGGGAGCGGACCACACACCGGCAACCACATCAAAATGGAGGTCAGGACCAACAGCACGTGCACGAAATAGTGCAAAGGGCCATTGGAAACCGAGGCATTGACCACACCGGGAACATGGCTGATCATGATGCCGACGTTGAACAACAGTGCCGCACGAACCGGATGGCCAAGGAATCGGACGGCTCGATACACCCCGCCTGAGCCGATCAACGTACGAATGAACCATTGCGGTGTGGCCAGTACGATCAAAGGCGGCATGAAATACGTCAGGGCCATGTGCTGGAACATGTGAACCGAATAGAGATATTCCTCGGCAATGTCGTGCATCGGCCAGTCGGTGGCAAACCAGAGAATGCTGATACCACCAACAAAGGACCAGAGTTGCCCCTTGGTGATGACCTGTTCTCCTGCGCCAACGGCGCGGGGACCGAGCACCCGCACGACATAAATGTAGGACCCGATCAAAAAGGCGACCAGGAGCCACACCTCAATGTGCAACTGAAAACGCCATGGATCAATCATCACTGTGGGTCACCAGACCCGGTTCACCCCTTTTGTAGGAAGAACTTGAAGGTCGACAATGCTCCGGCATACACCAAGATGGCCAAAATCAGACCTGAGTAGAACATGTAACTGAACATCTTGTTATCGAACTTCAGGTGCATGAAATAGGAAACCACGATGACGAATTTGATGATCATCAAGATGAACAAGGTCGGCATGAAAAGCGGCCCGAAGTCGACGTAGTACGTAGACACCTCGATGGCAGTGAGCGCCGCTAAGAGCAAGGCGATCATGATGTACTGCTTGTCCGATGCACCATGATGTTCGGTTTCGGCGTGTCCGGTTTCGCTGTGCCCAGCGTCGTGACCACTTGGATTGTGTTCGGTAACAGTGCTCATCGCAAGCTCCTCAGGCGGGGATCAGATAGACGAGGGTGAAGATGACGATCCAGACGACGTCGACAAAGTGCCAATACAGACCGACCATCTCGACTGCTTCAGCCTTATCGCCAGGTACCCGACTCTTTTGAATCATGCCCACCAAAGCGGCCAACATGATGATGCCAACCGTGACGTGGACGCCGTGGAAACCAGTGAGGGTGTAGAAGCTCGAGCCGAACAGGCTGGTGGTGAAACCCAAACCTTCGCGATAGAAGGCCGTGAACTCGTACACCTGGCCACCGACGAAAGTGGCGCCCAAAATGGCGGTCACGCTCAACCACAAATTGGTATTTCGGTCATCCTTACGCTGAGCCGACGACACCGCCAACACCATGGTCAGCGAACTCATCAAGAGAATGAACGAGCTGATCGACGTGAAAGGAATGTCGTAGATCTGATCGGGCTGCGGCCCTTCGGAGACTCGACCCTTGTACAACATGTACGTTGAGATGAGTCCGCCAAAGAGCAGACATTCTGAACCCAGGAAGAGCCACATGGCCAACTTGTTATTGGACAAGCCAGTGGTCGTGTGGGCTGCGCCATGAGCAGTGTCATGGCCGGGAGCCAATACGGTGTCAGCCAAGAGGTGCCAACTCCTTCGTGTGTCCGCCACCGTCGCCGGAGGTCGGAGGATCGAAATCGTCATCAGGTGACGTGGATGGTTCCATGGCCCAGCCAAACATGGTGAACAACACCATGGCCGCTCCAACGACGACAAACATCATGTTGTAGATCAAGCCATAAGCCATGATGGGAAGAGCCAAGGCCAACAGGATCGGCCAGTACGACCGCGAGGGCATGTGGATGTGCTCATCGGACCGAGCATTGAGTTCGGCCAA
>JBEIGJ010000094.1:0-7882 GCA_040381935.1 Acidimicrobiaceae bacterium
ACGACCATGTACGGTCTCGACAAAGATGCACCGACAATTCCCAAAGGTAATGCCGGATCAAGCACGACGAAATCGGCCCCTACCCGTTGGGCCATCTCGTTGATTCGTCGCACCATCCACGGGTGGGGCAACAACACTGGCTCCCGCACTCGTTCGATAAGAAAGGGCTGGGTGGCGTCGAAGGCCGCAGCCTCGGCATGAGGACTCGTCAATACGGCAAAGGATTCGGGCGGAAGCCGCCTCCACCATTCCCACAACAGTGATTGAATTCCACCGATCTTGGGCGGAAAGTCATTGGTGACCAGGAGGTGCTTCATCGCCCGGTTCCCGAGTCTGATTCAGCGTTTCGCCGCGGAACCTCATCCCACCGCAATACCTCCGCTTGCACTTCAGCACTCGGATCATTGGCCGCAATCGCACGTAAATCCTGTAGTCCCAATCGCGCACTGGCCCACACGGCGTGAGCCCGCACAAAGACATCCTCGTGGGCCAGATACCGTTCGATAGTGCGCCGTACTTTCTCACTCACCGGGATCGGCGCCACATTGCCCAGGATAATGAGCGCATTGCGACGCAACCACTTCGGATCACGGTCAGCGATGTACCAACGCCCAAACGTGTCAAGAAGGGACTGGTCCTCACTTTCCAAAAAAGTGAACACGTCCACACCAGATGCCCACGAGTCTGTAACTCCTTTCTCGATCCGATGAGGTTGAGAAGGCTCCACGCCGAATTGACCCGATGGATCAGAAGGATCGGTGGATTGTGGACGACGGCTCAGAAAACGAACATTGGGTGGACAGGTCTCCTGACAGTCATCGCAGCCGTAGATGCGATCACCTACAGCCACCCGAAATTCAAAAGGGAAGATGCCACCTTTTTGCACCAGCCATGCCAAGCAACGACGGGCATCGATCACCCCATCGGACACGATGGCTCGAGTCGGGCAGGCGTCGATACAGATATTGCACGTTCCACAGCCGTCGGGCACCCGGCGCACTGCCGGCTGCAGAATCGCGGTCGTCACCACCGAGCCAAGCACATACCAGCTGCCACCGCCCGGAAGGAGAATATTGGCACTCTTGCCAAACCAACCCAGTCCCGCTTTCCATGCCACTTCGCGATCCACGAGATTGTTCTCGTCCACGAAAACTGTGGCCCGATGCCCGTCATTGCGCAAGCGATCCGCAACCACCTCCAGTGCTTGGCGTAAAGCCGAATAGTGATCGGCTTGGGCGTATTTGGCTACCCGGGCCACAACATCTCCGGGAGAATTCGTTCCATCATCGCTCGAACCAGCGACATAGCGACGAGCACCAACAATCAGTGAGCGAGCTTCGGCCAGGGCCCGAGATGGATCAGTTGAGCGTTCCGGATTTCGGAAGGTGAATTGCATCGTGTCAGACAGCCCAAGATCGCGTCGCCTCACGATTTCGGCCCGAGCCCGGTCAAGAACCTCAGCGTCACAAATACCCATCCGGTCTAGTCCAGCCGAACGTCCGAGTTCCGCAAGCGCATCCTCATATGAAGGTGATTGTTCAACTGTGGACACCACTCACGTCTCTATCGTGATTTTCACCTCACGGGACAGCACTGTGACGAAGAGTTGGCACCAGACCCGCTTCAGCCAGCACTTTCATGGCCCGCAGTTCGGCCAGATCAAAAACGACTGCCGAGGTTTCGGGCGGAGAATCGGTGAGCGATTCATCTCCACAGAGATACGTGACCACACATTCAGCGCAATGTGCGGACTCGTACATGACACAGGTCGAGCAGTCGATCAGGATTGAGGCCGGGGAATGTTCCATAACCGCACTCTGCCTCTGGGGTATGACAGAGTTCCTGGCACTCCTAGCGACCTGGCGACACTTCAGGGTTTGGGTTCTTTGGTTTTGGCCGGAATCCGGATTTCATCACCAGGGACGATGACCACTGACTCGTCAGGCCAACCATTCACCATCAGGAGGGCCGAAACTTCCACACCCCACTTGTCAGCAATTTTCGAAATACTGTCTCCCGCTTGAATCACGTAGGTGCCCTGGCCCGGACCAGGTTGCGGAGAGGTGGTCTCGACGGGCATCGGCAGACCCGGCAAGGTGGTGGTACCCAAGGCCGTGGGGGGAATCAGCACCGTTTCGCCAACAATGAGTGCATGCAAAACCCCTTCGGGCCAATTGTTGTAACTGGCCAACTCCTCCGGATTCATCTGATATTGCGCGGCGATGCCGTAAACCGAATCTCCGGCCTTCACGGTGTAGCCAAAAGGCGGAGGCTGTGTGTTAGCAGGATTCGGCGTCGTGACGACTGCTGGCGGAGTAGTGGCGTAATTCGTCGAGGAGAGCGGACGCAACGTCGTGATCGTTGCTGAGGGATCACTTCCACATCCGGCCACCATCACCATGGTCCCCAACGCCATCACCGTCGGCGCACATGACTTCAAGACCGTTTCCCGCAAGCCTGACACGCCCATCAATCTATGTCTGCCCAACAGGCCCTTCACGGCAGTACCTGTGGAGAACGCCACAAGTTGGACCGACATTGTGTCTCTTCGAAGGGCAATACCCCTCCAAAACGGCCCGAACCCATCACATCACCCAATCCGTCACATCACCCAAGCCGTCATATCAATGGACGGTCCGACGGCAAAATCGGCGCTGGCAGCGTGGTTTCTCCCATCAAGAACTGATCGACACCCGCAGCACAGGCCCGACCTTCGGCAATGGCCCAGACGATCAGACTTTGGCCCCGACCCATGTCGCCGGCCACAAAAAGCCCGGGCACATTGCTCATGTAGTCATCGTTACGCCACAGATTGCCGCGCTCATCGAGTCGAACACCCAGCCGATCCAACCACGAACCCTTTTCCGGACCCACAAATCCCAAGGCCAAAAAGACGTAGTCGGCGGGGATCTCCCGTTCGGTACCCGGAACTTTGGTGAGTACGCCGTTTTCCATGACGACTTGGTGGATCAAAAGGGCCCGCACGCGACCAGAGCCGTCATCGAGGAAAGCTTCTGTTCCTACGCTGTACAAACGCTCTCCCCCCTCTTCATGAGCCGATGTGACCTTGTAGACCATGGCGAATTGGGGCCAAGGGTTCGCCCCGCCACGCTGAGTGGGCGGTTGCGGCATGATTTCCAGTTGGGTCACCGAGAGGGCACCTTGCCGATGGGCGGTTCCCAAACAGTCAGCACCCGTATCTCCACCACCGATGATCACCACATGAGCGCCTTTGACATCGATCGGGGACGTGGCGAGATCCCCCTCTTGAACCCGATTCGACAACGGCAAGTACTCCATGGCTTGATGAACTCCCGTTAGTTCACGACCCGGAATGGGCAGATCACGCCAAGCCGTGGCACCACAAGCTAGGACCACGGCATCGTGTGATGCCATGAGAACATCGATATCGACGTTCTGGCCCACTGCAGCGCCCGTACGGAATTCGGTTCCCTCGGCCTCCATTTGCTGCACACGCTGATCGAGGTGGCGCTTTTCCATTTTGAATTCGGGAATGCCGTATCGCAGCAACCCGCCGATGCGATCGGCGCGCTCCAGAACCACCACATCATGTCCCGCCCGCGTTAACTGTTGGGCTACGGCCAAACCAGCTGGTCCAGAACCAATCACGGCCACCCGACGTCCCGTTCTCACACTTGGCAATTGAGGAGTTACCCAACCTTGGGCCCAAGCACGATCGATGATCTCCACTTCGACTTGTTTGATCGCCACGGGATCGGCATTGATACCCAGAACACAAGCCGATTCACACGGTGCCGGGCAGAGACGACCCGTGAACTCGGGAAAGTTGTTCGTGGCGTGCAGACGATCGATGGCTTCGCGCCAATTGTCACGATAGACGAGGTCGTTCCAGTCGGGAATGAGATTGCCGAGGGGACAGCCGTTATTGCAGAACGGAATACCGCAATCCATACAACGGCCCGCCTGGAGAGCCAATTTGTCATGTGGAAATGGTTCGTACACCTCGCGCCAATCCCGTAAGCGAACGGGAACCGGACGGTGGGCGGGTAATTCGCGGTCCCACTTCAAAAAGCCAGTCGTCTCACCCACGGGCGACCTCCATCACTCGATCCAATGTTTCTTGTTCACTCAATCCTTCGGATCGTGAATTGGCCATGACCGCAAGAACTCGCTTGTAATCCTGAGGCATCACCTTGCGGAAATGACCACTCTCGACATCCCACCGCTCGACAATGCCTGCAGCCACTGCGCTTTGCGTCTCTTTGAGATGAATGTCGAGAATGCCGCGCAACTCGGCTCGATCCGCATCATCGAGATCCTCCAATTGCACCATTTCGTAATTCACTTTGGCGGCAAAGACCTCGTGCGGATCCCAGACATAGGCCACTCCACCCGACATCCCGGCGGCGAAATTGCGGCCCGTGGGTCCGAGCACCACGACTCGGCCTCCGGTCATGTATTCACATCCATGGTCGCCAACCCCTTCAACCACTGCGGTGGCACCCGAGTTACGGACACAGAAACGTTCTCCTACGGTGCCACGCAAATACATCTCGCCCCCGGTGGCTCCATAACCAATGACATTGCCGGCAATGACGTTGTCTTCGGCAACAAAGGTCGCTTCGCGATGAGGACGCACCACGATGCGACCACCCGATAGGCCCTTGCCTACATAGTCATTTGCGTCACCTTCGAGACGCAAGGTAATACCACGCGGCACGAAAGCACCGAAACTCTGGCCCGCCGAACCCATGAAATCCACACAGATCGTGTCATCGGGCAAACCGGCGCCAGCCCATTTTTTGGTTACCGCATAACCCAACATCGTGCCCACGGTGCGATTCACGTTGTTGATGGGCATCGTCAATTGCACCGGCTCGCCGGTGGCAATGCTGTGCGAGGCCTTAGCGATCAGCTCGTTATCCAATGCCTCATCCAAACCATGATCCTGCACTTTGGTTTGATGTAACGACTGTCCGTATGGATTCTGCGCCGCTGCAAGAATTGGCGAGATATCCAATCCTTTGGCCTTCCAATGGTCAACTGCAGCTTTGGTGATCAGCATTTCACTGTGCCCCACCATTTCTTCGATACTGCGAAAACCCAATTGAGCCATGATTTCGCGTACCTCTTCGGCGATGAACTCAAAGAAGTTCACAACGAATTCGGGCTTACCGCTGAACCTTTGACGAAGAACCGGATTCTGTGTCGCCACTCCCACCGGACAGGTATCGAGGTGGCAGACCCGCATCATGATGCAACCGCTGACCACGAGTGGTGCGGTGGCAAAGCCGAATTCCTCGGCACCGAGTAACGCCGCAATGACCACATCACGCCCGGTCTTCATTTGTCCATCCGCCTGAACCACTATCCGATCGCGCAACCCATTCAAGAGCAACGTTTGCTGTGTTTCGGCCAAACCCAATTCCCATGGAGCACCGGCATGCTTCAACGATGTCAAAGGCGAAGCACCAGTGCCCCCGTCATGACCCGAAATAAGAACCACATCGGCTTTGGCCTTGCTGACGCCAGCAGCCACGGTACCCACCCCAACTTCGGCCACAAGCTTGACGTGAACCCGCGCCTCGGGATTGGAGTTCTTCAAATCGTGAATGAGCTGCTTGAGATCTTCGATCGAATAGATGTCGTGGTGCGGTGGCGGACTGATCAGCCCCACTCCGGGGGTGGAGTGACGGGTCTTGGCCACCCAGGGGTACACCTTGTGCCCCGGCAACTGTCCACCTTCACCGGGTTTTGCACCTTGGGCCATCTTGATCTGAAGGTCATCGGCGTTCACCAAGTATTCACTGGTCACACCGAAGCGTCCCGAAGCCACTTGTTTGATGGCCGAGCGCCGGGCGGGATCGTGAAGACGCTCGGAATCCTCTCCACCTTCTCCGGTATTGCTCTTGCCGCCAATGGAGTTCATCGCCACCGCCAAAGTCTCATGAGCCTCAGCCGAAATCGAGCCGTAGCTCATGGCCCCGGTCGAGAAGCGCTTGACGATCGACGATGCTGATTCGACTTCGTCGATCGGCACTGGCTCGCGCCGAGCCAAGTCGAATTCGAACAGGCCGCGCAGGGTTGCCAGATGCTTGGACTGATCATCGACTAGCTGCGTGTACTGCTTGAAAACGTCGTACCGCTTGGCGCGGGTGGAATGCTGCAATTTGAAGACCGTCTCGGGGTTGAAGAGGTGGTATTCACCCTCACGCCGCCACTGGTATTCGCCTCCCAGTTCCAATTTTCGATGAGCCCGTCGTTCTGGATTTTTTGGATACGCCACTGCATGTCGCGCCGCAACTTCCGAGGCGATCTCATCGAGGCCGATACCACCAAGACGACTCACCGTTCCCGTGAAGTACTCATCCACGAGTTCTTGCCCGAGACCGATGGCTTCGAAGATTTGCGCTCCGGTATATGAGGCCACGGTACTCACGCCCATCTTGGACATGACCTTGAGCACACCCTTACCCGATGCTTTGATGTACTTCTTGACCGCCGCCACAGGATCGGTCCCATCGAGCCCGTGGGCGCCCTCTCGAATCATGTCTTCGATGGATTCGAAGGCCAGGTATGGATTGACACCTCCGGCTCCAAAGCCGATCAGAAGGGCTAAATGATGCACCTCTCGCGCATCTCCGGCCTCCACGATCAATCCAGCCTGCGTCCGCTTTTTCTCGTTGATCAGATGATGATGAACTGCCGAGGTCAAAAGCAGCGAAGGAATCGGCGCCATCACTTCATCGCTATTGCGATCGGAGAGCACGATGATGCACGCTCCTTTGTCAATGGCCTCGACAACTTCGGTGCGAATGCGCCCTAACGCCTCTTCCAGTGCAGTTCCACCACCGGCGACCCGGTAGAGCCCTGACACCACATGGCAACGCAGTTCTGAATGCTGGCCTTCATCATTGGCATGGATGATCTTGGCCAATTCGACGTTGTCGATAATCGGGAATGGCAAGGCCAATTGCCGGCAACTATCAGGTCCAGGGGCCAGCAGATTGCTCTCTGGGCCCACCGTTGCACCCACACTGGTGACCACTTCTTCGCGGATCGCATCCAAGGGTGGATTGGTCACCTGAGCGAACAACTGTTGGAAATAATCGAACAACAGGCGCGGACGATCCGACAGCACCGCTATGGGCGTATCGGTTCCCATCGACCCAATCGGTTCAGTACCAGTCTTGGCGGTCGGCGCCAAGATGACCTTCAACTCTTCATGGGTGTATCCGAACATCTGTTGCCGACGCAACACACTGGCGTGGTTGTACTCGACGTGTTCGCGATCTGGCAGCTCACTCAGTTCCATCAATCCCTGGTTCAACCACTCTGCATAGGGCTGTGCATTGGCCAATGACCGCTTGATCTCTTCATCTTCGATGATGCGACCTTGGGCGGTATCGATGAGGAACATCCGACCGGGCTGCAATCGACCTTTACGCACCACGCGTGCCGGATCGATATCCAGCACACCAACCTCAGAAGCCAAAACGACGAGACCTTCATCGGTCACCCAGTAGCGACTCGGGCGCAAGCCGTTACGGTCCAACACCGCGCCGATGACTGTGCCGTCAGTGAAGGCCACACTGGCCGGGCCATCCCACGGTTCCATCAAACTGGCGTGAAAGCGATAGAAAGCCCGCTTTTCAGCATCCATTGTTTGATGATTTTCCCAAGCCTCCGGAATCATCATCAAGACCGCATGCGGCAATGAACGGCCACCGAGGTGCAACAGTTCGAGAACTTCATCGAAACTGGCTGAGTCACTTCCTCCGGGAGTACAGATGGGAAAGGCCCGACTCAAACCGGGAATCAGATCGGACTGCAAGAGCGCTTCACGAGTGCGCATCCAGTTCCGGTTACCTTGCACCGTATTGATTTCGCCGTTGTGCGC
>JBEIGJ010000095.1:0-7749 GCA_040381935.1 Acidimicrobiaceae bacterium
AAAACCCCAAAACCCCCCCCCCCGGCCTCTCGGGGGCGGGGGCCCGGCCACCCCCCCACCCCCCCCCCACGCCACTGATCGCAACGTTCCCGTCGTGGTTATGGAGCCACCTAACAGGCGCTGTTCGCTGTGGCCACGACCGAGCCATCAGCCTGGACATCGAACAACGTGGACGGCGACCGCAGCAGATCTGCATTCACCAGGGCTTGCTCGCTCAATACTCCCGACGTTGGCAATGATTCATCGGCGAACCATGTTTCAACAGCCACTTCGAGAACTCGTTTATCGCTGGCACAAGCACTTTCCTGCCCTCGGTCGGTCACACCGCGCACTGCGAAAACCGACACCGTTGACAACACGCCCATGATCGCCACGACCACCAGTAGTTCCACCAAAGTGAAACCAGCATCCTGTTTGGACTTCGATGTTGCTTCTCCATTCGCTATCTCAATATCTCTCACCGGGTCTCTCACTTTCTGGTCTCAAAGGACCGTGTCGGTGCCGACTGCATCCGACGAATGATCACTATCGGCGCATTCCTGGCGCAGTTCAGTTGGATCCGATCAAGAGACGCCAAGAGTTCTCTCTGGGACTTTCGGGTTACCCTCGGTGCTATGTCGACACTTGCCTCCGCCACCCTGGTCTTGAAACCGAACCGCGAACGCAGTGTGAAACGCTTTCATCCCTGGATCATGAGTGGTTCAGTGGCTGTCGTGACCGGTGATCCTCAACCAGGCGACACCGTGGCCATCATTGCTGAATCCGGTGATCATCTGGCATGGGCGTCCTATAGTCCGCGCTCCACCCTGCGAGCCCGCGTGTGGTCTTTCGATCCCGATGCGGTGATCAACGAGGCCTTCATTGCAGCTTTAGTGCAATCTGCTCTGAGACGACGCTCTGGGGACTCTCGCTTCTCCCATTCATGCCGACTGATCTTTGGCGATGCCGATGGTTTGCCTGGTCTTATCGTCGACCGTTACGGCGAAGTCTTGGTGATGCAGATCACTGCGGTGGGAATCGAAACGTGGCGTCAGGTCATTGTCGATGTGCTTGCCCGCATCGACGGAGTGACCTGTCTCTATGAACGCAGTGATGGTCCCGATCGGGAACGAGAAGGTCTCGAATCCCGACACGGCGTGGTCTTTGGCGCTCTCCCCTCATCGGTCGTAGCGATCGATGGTGATGAGACATACATCATTGATGTCGTAGCCGGGCATAAGACCGGCTTCTATCTCGATCAGCGTGAGTCTCGCGCCTTGGTCCGCTCCCTGGCACCCGGGGCTCGGGTTTTGAACGTCTTTGCCTACACCGGCTCATTCACCGTTGCCGCCCAACGAGCGGGAGCCACAGCGGTCACCACTGTGGAGTCTTCTGCCCCGGCCTTGGAGATCGCTCGGTCCAATGCCCTAGCCAATGGAGTAGACATTGGCGAAGTCATCGAGGCTGATGCCTACGAAGCCCTTCGTCGGTTACGCGATCGACGATCTGAATACGACTTGATCATCTTGGATCCCCCCAAGTACGCCAGCAGCGCCTCTCACGTGGACAAAGCGGCTCGCAAGTACAAAGACATCAACATCCTCGGCGCCAAATTGCTGGCTCCCGGGGGTCACCTGCTGACCTTTTCCTGTTCGGGAGCCATCAGCCTTGATCTCTTCCAAAAGATTGTGGCTGGCGCCGCCGTCGATGCTCGACGCACCTTGCGCTTGGTCTCTCGGCTCGGTCAGCCCGCCGACCATCCGGTTCCGCTCAATTTTCCCGAAGCCGAATATCTCAAAGGATTGCATCTACAAGCCGATGAGCACTCGATGGGGCTACCCCCACGAGATGTCACTCCTCGACGAGCTCGATAAGAGTTCCGAAACTGCCCTTGGGATGAATGAACGCCACCGTCGTACCACGACTACCAGGACGCGGGGCCTTATCGATAGGAGTTGCCCCGGCCGCCACCATCGAGGCCAAGGCCTCGGCACAGTTCGCAACGCGATAGCCGATGTGGTGCAGACCTTCACCGCGCTTTTCGATGGCCTTGGCCACCGGACTGTCGTCCCGAGTAGGTGTCAACAACTGCACGTAACTCTCGGCCACTTTCAGCAGAGCCTCTTCGACGCCGTCGCTTTCGACAACTTCCCGATGGTCGACGACAGCACCAAAAGCTCGTTGGTAGTAGTCAATAGCGGCTTCGAGGTCGCGAACGGCAATGGCCACGTGATCAATCTCAGTCAGAATCATGACCTCAGGATGCCAGATCGCCGATCATCTTGCTCGGTCACGCTCGCTGAAAACGGGTGATCGCCGCCTCACCCACTTTGGCCCGCAGTTCAGGATTGGTGATTCCCAGTCCGGCCTGTGGAGCCAAACAGAGCACACCCAACTTGCCCTCATGCATGTTGTGGTGCACCTGATAGGCGGCCTCACCGACTTGGTCCAAGGCGAAGACTTGGCTCATGACCGGGTGGATCATCCCCTTGGCGATGAGGCGATTGGCCTGCCAAGCCTCCTGGTAGTTGGCGAAGTGACTTCCCACCAGATTCTTCAAGCGCATCCAGAAATGACGGTTGTCGAACTCCATCATGAAACCACTCGTGGCCGCACACGTCACCACGGTCCCACCGCGCTTGGCCACGTAAATCGATGCCGCAAATGTCGACCGACCGGGATGTTCGAAGACAATGTCGGGGTCCTCGCCAACTAGATCACGAATATCGCTGCCCAAACGACGCCACTCCGACTCATCGTGGGTGTGTTCATCTTTCCAGAACTTGTAGTCGGCGGTCTTACGGTTGATGATCGCCTCGACACCCATGTCGCGCAGGATCTGAGCCTTGTCCTCACTGCTCACGACACAAACCGGAATGCCTCCGCCATTCAAAACGTATTGCACGGCATAGGCACCGATACCGCCGGTGGCTCCCCAGATGAGCACGACATCGCCCTGCTTCATGGCCGCACCATTGCGCGATACCAGCATGCGGTAACTGGTCGAGTTGCACAACGCATTGACTGCTGCTTCTTCCCAGGTGAGATGAGCAGGTTTGGGCATCAATTGATTGGCCTTCACCACCGAGAGATCAGCCAACCCGCCAAAGTTCGTCTCGTAACCCCAAATACGTTGATTGGCCGCCATCATCGAATCGTTGTGCGCCGTGTTGTCCTGATCATCGACATGATTGCAATGCACGGTGACGTGATCACCGGGTTTCCATTGCCGCACTGCAGTACCCACCTGCAACACCACACCCGAGGCATCGCTACCGATGACCTGATAGGGCTGGTCATGGCGTTTTGCCCATTGGCTCTCACGTGAGAGCCGCTTCATGGGACCAAAAGTTGACACCGGTTCGAAAATGCTCGACCACACAGTATTGAAGTTGATACTGCTGGCCATCACTGCGATGTAGACCTCATCGGGGGCCAAAGCCGGGGTGGCCACCTCTCCAATGTGGATACTTTGGCGCGGGTCCTTTTTCTCCGAAGGCACGCCGACGAACATGCCGGTGTCTTCTTCTCGCACGAAAGCCGCCCGGTAGGTATCGGGAATACCCAAGCCCGCTAGTTCTGCACCGTCTGCTCCAGCCAAAATCGCGTCACGAATTGAGTCCATCTGGCGATGTTAGTGACCCTTTGTTACTGATGAGTAGGTCCGGTGGCACCAACTCCGGCACAATGGATACCCAGCAGTCTTCACAGAGGAAACCATCACAAAGGAGTTGCCATGGCTGGTTCATACATCGTCGCCGGAGCCCGGACACCAATCGGCAAGATGAGCGGGGCATTGTCCTCGTTCAGTGCCGCTGATCTTGGTGCTTTGGCCATCTCAGCCGCTCTCGAGCGGGCTGGTGTTTCGCCCAATGACGTCGAGCACGTGATCATGGGTCAGGTACTCATGGCCGGACAGGGTCAGGTGCCCAGTCGCCAAGCGGCTGTCAAGGCCGGAATACCCATGAGCGTTCCATCGCTCAATGTGAACAAGGTCTGCCTATCCGGGCTGAACTCGATCTACCTCGCCGACCAGATGATCCAAGCCGGCGATGCCGACATCGTCATCGCTGGCGGTATGGAAAGTATGACCAATGCGCCGTACATCGCCAGTGGGGCTCGTGGTGGATTCCGCTACGGCAATACCGAACTCAAAGACGCGATCATTGCCGACGGCCTGTGGTGCGCCTTTGATTCCTGCCTTATGGGTCTGGGCACCGAGCGCTACGCCGCTGGTGGCATAACCCGCCAACAACAAGACGATCTGGCCATGAAGAGCAACCAGCGAGCCGCAGCCGCAGCCGACAAGTTGGCCGAGGAAATCGTGCCAGTGTCCATTGCCCAACGGAAAGGTGATCCGATCATCGTTTCTCGGGATGAAGGTGTGCGTGCCGATACCACCATGGAATCCTTGGGCGGTCTGAAGCCAGCCTTCGACAAAGAAGGCACCATCACCGCGGCCAACGCTTCGCAGATCAGCGATGGTGGATCGGCCGTGGTCATGATGTCGGAAAAGGCCCTCCAGGCTCGGGGTCTGAATCCCTTAGGTCAGGTCATCAGCTATGGCATGGTCGCCGGACCCGATAACGCATCGCTGTTGACTCAGCCCAGCCGGGCCATCTTGAAGGCCCTGGACAAGGTCGGGATGAAGGTCTCCGATATCAACCTCTTTGAGTTGAACGAGGCCTTTGCTGCGGTGGGAATTGCCTCCATTGCTGATCTCGGTATCTCTGATGACATTGTCAATGTGAATGGTGGAGCCATCGCCCTTGGCCATCCCATTGGGATGAGTGGTAACCGCCTGGCCTTGACCATCCTCCACGAACTGCGTCGTCGAGGTGGCGGAGTCGGGGCGGTCGCCCTCTGCGGCGGCGGCGGCCAGGGCGATGCTTTGATCGTCCGAAGCCTCTGATCGATACCCTCGTCACGTACAACACCCCAGTTCAGAGCGGTCATCTTGCTCCGAACCCGCAAATTTTGTAACATAACCGTCACATTGAGGCACCGATTCTGCAGAGGTCTTTCCGCCCGCACCTAGTGCAGAATCGGTGCCCCTTTGCTCTTCACCGCCAGCGTTGCTGAATCGGGTCAATCCTCGATCACCCGGCGGCCGCTGAGCGCCCGGCCGAGAGTCAGTTCATCGGCATATTCCAAATCCCCGCCCACCGGTAGACCTGAGGCCGGGCGAGTCACCCGAATATCGAATGGTTTCAAAAGCCGACTGAGATAGGCGGCAGTCACCTCGCCCTCGGTGTTGGGATTGGTGCACACGATGACTTCAGTGATTTCCTCCGAGGAGATTCGCATCATCAATTCGCGAATCTTCAATTGATCGGGCCCCACACCTTCGATCGGGTTCATCACTCCCAACAGCACGTGATAACGACCCCGAAATTCTCCAGTGCGTTCGAGGGCGATGATGTCGCGACTCTCCTCCACCACACATACCACGCTTGGATCACGGCGCGGATCCAAACAAATCGGACAGAGATCACCTTCAGCGAAGTTGAAACACACAGTGCAGAACCGAACTCGAAATTTGGCGTCGGTAATGGCCAAAGCCAGACGCTCCACGTCCTCAGTTGGCAACTTCAACAGATGAAAAGCAATTCGCTGAGCCGACTTGGGTCCGATACCTGGAAGCCGGCCCAACTGGTCGATCAAAGTCTGAACGGGAACGGTGTAGCTACCAGCCACGGCTTACTCGTCCTCGGGGATCAACTCAGAGCCCGGAAATAGCTCCGTGAGTTGATCGGCGATCGTCGTATTGGTCACCGTGGTCAAGGTCTTGATTTCCTCCAAGTCGACATAGTCGGCGCTGTCGTCACCAACCTGATCCACAGGGGACGATGATGAAGTATTCGCTACCGCCGCAGAGTCACGTCGCACTTCGACCACGATGGGACAGGCAACGCCAGCCGAGCGATGAATCAGGGGTTTGAAATCATCCATGTACTTGCGGACCCGCGCCGCCGACGGTTCATTATCGACCGCCAAGACCAAGGTGTCACCGCGAACCGATGGTTCAGCCATTTTCAAGACGGCACGATGCATACCCTTCAATCGATCCAGCACCCCCGCAGTCCATCCATCGACAACTGACTGCAAAGACGCTGGCCCTGCCTCATGAGGTGCTGGGGTCGTGGATGACTCTGATTTCGAAGACGCCTCGGGGGCCCCCGTTGAATCCGATGAAGCCTTCGGTGACTGCGCTGGTGTCGCCTTGCGCGCCGGAACACTGGGACGGGCAATGGGTCCACTCGGATCGACAGAAACGCGACCGCCCAATACCGCTCGCCCGGTACTCGGATCCACCGGAGCCGGAGCCAAAAGCGGACGACTCTCCCATTCCTTCTCCAGTCGAGCCAGGCGCGCCACGACCGAGTCCAAACCCATATCCAATTCCTGATGAACCAGTCGCACCAGGGCAACTTCCAAGACCACGCGGGCATCGAGAGCATTGCGCATGTCATTGATGGCTTGACCAATGGTCTCGATGATCTTGACGATGCGCGGAGTCCCGAGGCGCACTGCCTGATCAGTGAGATGGGCCACGCGATCAGAGGGCACTTGTACTAATTCGGGCGACATTTGCGAGAGGAAACAGTCTCGGAGGTAGCGCACCAAATCGTTAGCTATGGTGCGCGGATCTCGTCCGAACTGCACGGTGTGGGCCACGGCAGTGAGCAACGGCCCGACGTCATAGGCGATCAACGCCTCGATGAAATCATCGACTGGTGTGCCCTCATCCACCACACCACCGGTGGCCACTGCCAATTCCAGTGCCGACAGTGTGTCGCGGGCCGATCCTCCACCTTCACGTAGGACCGCTTGCACCGCCTCATCTTCGATACTGAGTCCGGCGTCTTCGATGATCCAACGCACATGAGATTCGAGAACATCAGTGGGCAGGAGATGGAACTGCAGATGCTGCGTACGACTACGGATGGTCTCGGGTACTTTTTCCGGGTCGGTGGTGGCCAGAACGAAAACGACGTGAGAGGGGGGTTCTTCCAATGTTTTCAGCAGGGCAGCAGATGCATTTTTCGACAACATGTGCACTTCGTCCAAGATGTAGACCTTGTGCCGACCCGGGGAACCGAGCGAGGCCGAGGCGATGATCTCGCGCACGTCATCAACGCCGGTGTTACTGGCGGCGTCCAACTCGATGACATCGAAACTGTTGCCCTGTTCAATGGCTCGGCAGGAATCACACTGGCCACAGGCGTCGCCATCCACCGGATCAGAACAGTTGAGTGCTTTGACCAGAATGCGGGCCGTCGAGGTTTTACCGGTGCCGCGAGGCCCCGAAAAGAGATAGGCATGGCTTTCCCGGCCGTTCGCAATGGCGTATTGCAGGGCTTTGACGACATGATCTTGGCCTCGGATCTCAGCGAAGCGCTGGGGCCGGTATCGGCGATAGAGGGACTGCACGGCCATGGATACGACTGTAGTAGTGGGATCTGGTTAACAACCGAGGATGTCCCGGATGATTAGGGAAGAGAGAACTACCGTAGAGCCAGCCATGCCTTCAGTTCTCCTCCCTCCAGCCGCGTGGCGGCCTGTTGATCCAGGTCAGCCCGATCTTGGCCGCCGACCACGGGCGCGCTATCAGATTCGGGCGCGCTATCAGATTCGGGCGCGCCGGCAGATTCGGGCGCGCCGGCAAACCCGGGCGCGCTATCAGACCCGGGCGCGCCGGCAGACCCGGGCGCGCCAATGGATTCTCGGATTCGGTCTCGCCCTCGGCGTGCTCAGTTTCTTCGCTCC
>JBEIGJ010000096.1:0-7686 GCA_040381935.1 Acidimicrobiaceae bacterium
GATCGTCGATGGTCTGGTGCGCGGTATCGGTGGGCTGTGCAAGGCGCGCAAGGTGACTGTCTTCAACGGCACCGGAACTCTCGGGGCCCATCGCACCGTGACCATTGCCGGTAACGACGGTTCATCGACTGCGGTGACTGGTGATCATGTGATTCTGGCTTCGGGTTCGGTGCCGCGACTCATTCCTGGTTTCGAGCGCGGTGGTCCGATCCTGACCAGCGATGAAGTCCTGGATCTCGACTACGTGCCTGGGCACATTGCCGTTATCGGTGGCGGAGCCATCGGATGCGAATTCGCCTCGACCTTTGCTGATCTTGGCGCCAAGGTCACCATTCTCGAAGGTCTACCCAAAGTGTTACCGGGTCTCGACACCGATGTGGCCAATGTGGTGGTCAAGTCGCTGAAGAAAAAAGGTATCGACATTCGCACCGGCGTCGCCGTCAAGAGCCACGCTCCCACTGGCTCGGGGAGCACGGTGGTCTCGTTTGGTGACAACGA
The DNA here is from genome assembly GCA_040381935.1 of Acidimicrobiaceae bacterium. Classification (GTDB taxonomy): domain Bacteria; phylum Actinomycetota; class Acidimicrobiia; order Acidimicrobiales; family Ilumatobacteraceae; genus Casp-actino8. The sequence goes on from JBEIGJ010000096.1 coordinate 499, forward strand.
ACTTCTGGAAGTTGATGCGGTCATGGTCTCCGTCGGACGCCGCCCACTCAGTGAGACCTTGGGCCTGACGGGCACGGCGGTGCACGTGACTGAGCGCGGCTTTATCACCGTCGATCCTTACTGCCGCACGGGCGAAGCGAATGTCTATGCCGTGGGCGATCTGATCAACACACCTCAGTTGGCCCATGTGGCCTACGCCGAAGCGATTTTGGTGATCAAGCATCTTCTGGGTGAAGACCCAATGCCCATCGCCTATGACCGCGTGCCGTGGGCTATCTACTGTCATCCGGAAGTGGCCTGGGCTGGCCCTGGTGAAGATGCAGCCAAAGAAGCAGGCCTCGATGTAGTGGTGGCCAAGCATCAATTCCGCGGAAACAGTCGAGCGCAGATTTTGGGCGAGTTGGACGGTTTGGTGAAAGTCATTGCCAAGCGCAATGCCGATGGGAGTGCCGGTCAGATTCTTGGCGTGCACATGGTGGGGCCATGGGTGACTGAACAGCTCTCGGGCGGATATCTGGCGGTCAACTGGGAAGCCACGGTGGCCGAAACGGCGGAGTTCTTGCAGCCGCATCCCAGCCTGTCGGAGTTGTTTGGCGAGACGGTGTTGTCGCTGACCGGGCGCAGCCTGAACACCTGAGTGCCAGAATTCGAACACGTCAATGTGCAAAGCAGTAGTGCGAGGAGAGTGAATCAGCGATGGCCGAGGTAGTTCTGCCCCAACTGGGAGAAACCGTGACCGAGGGGACCATCACGCGGTGGTTCAAAAAGGTCGGGGATGCGGTGCAGGCCGATGAGCCGCTGTTCGAAGTATCGACCGACAAGGTTGATACGGAAGTTCCGTCTCCCGTGACGGGAACATTGTTGGAGATTCGCGTTCCTGAAGGTGACACGGTTCCCGTTGGAGCAGTCATCGCCGTCGTCGGTGACGGAGCGGCCGCTCCCACCCCGACAGCATCGGCACCCGCTCCGGTGGCGGCACCCGCACCGGAACCAGCGCCAGCTTCGGTAGCGGCACCAGCTCCGGTAGCGGCACCGGAACCAGTTCCCGCACCAGTGGCAGAACCAGCACCGGTTGTGAGCGCTGATGCTGGCTCCTCGGCCTCGAACAAACTGTTGTCACCAGTGGTTCGTCGTTTGGTGGCCGAGCACAATTTGAATGTCGACCAGATCAGCGGTACCGGTCCGGGTGGACGTATTACTCGTGAAGATGTCCTCGATCACATTGACGCCCTGGGCACGGGAAAACCTCTAGCGGCACCGGCCCCGGCTACTCCGACGGCCGCTCCAGTAGCAACTGCATCGGCAACTCCCACCGTTGCGGTAGCAGCAATGCCGGTCGCCGCTGCGCCAGTGGTGCGCGCTGATGGTCGGGATGAGATTGTGCCGCTATCGAAGATTCGGCAGTTGACCGGATCACATATGGTGATGTCGAAGTCGGTCAGCCCGCATGCCTTCAGCGTGGTGGAAGTGGACTACGTCAATGTCGACAACCTGCGATCCAAGGTCAAGAACGAATTCAAAGCCGCTGAAGGTTTCAGCCTGACGTATCTGCCGTTCATCGCTCGGGCGGTGATCGACGCGTTCGATGAATACCCGCATTTGAATGCCAGTATTTCGGGAACCGATCTCCATGTGCATCGATACGTGGATCTTGGTATTGCGGTCGACCTGGACGGACAAGGTCTGTTGGTACCGGTGGTGCGCAGTGCCGAGTCGAAGCGCCTACGCGCCGTGGCCCGGGAAATTCGCGATCTCGCCGATCGAGCCAAGAGTCGCAAGTTGAATCCCGGTGAGATTCAAGGTGGCACGTTCACGATCACCAACAATGGTTCGGCTGGATCAGTTCTGACGATGGCCATCATCAATCAGCCCCAGGTGGCGATCTTGTCCACCGATGCCGTCGTGCGTAAACCAGTCGTCGTCAATGTCCCCGGTGGTGGCGAGAGCATTGCCATCCACCCTGTCGGACATTTGGCGATGAGTTGGGATCATCGGGCATTTGATGGTGCCTATGCCGCTGGTTTCCTGGTGAAGGTGAAAGAAATCCTCGAGACCCGCGACTGGTCGAGCGAGGTGTAATTGTGCTCCGTGTCCGTTGGCTGGGTCGAGTTTCCTATGGCGAAGCTCTGGCCTTGCAGACGGCCATTTTCGAACACAGCGCTGAGCAGTATCTGCTGTTTCAGGAGCACCCGCATGTTTTTACTTACGGACCGCGGGCCGACCTCGTCAAAAATTTGAAATGTGATCCGGCGAAGGTTGGCGCGGATTTCGTGGCCGTCAAGCGCGGTGGTGATATCACGTATCACGGACCCGGGCAATTGGTGGGATATCCGATTCTGAATGTGGGTAATCGTTTGGGTGCTGCCGATCACGTGTATCAGGTCGAGCAACTGGTGATCGACACTTTGCATACTCTCGGATTGCGCAACGCTGGTCGGCTGTCCGGTTATGCCGGAGTGTGGCTGGATGCCCAGAGCGATCGGGCCCGCAAGATCTGCGCCATTGGGGTGCGGCTCTCACACGGTCGCACCATGCACGGATTCGCTCTCAATGTGGATCCCGATATGACCTATATGCGCGATCACATCGTGCCTTGCGGTATCGGTGAGTTGCCAGTGACATCTTTGCGAGAAGAAGGCTATGACGTTGAAATGTCGCGTGTGGTCGAGGTGATGACCGACTTGGCCGTTTCCCGGTGGGGTGGCGGTCAGGGCGAGCGCCAGGATGTGGCGTGGTCGCATCGACCCGAGGATCTCTCCTTGTTCTCGCGCGGTGCGGGCCCGGGTGAGCCCGTGCGTTTGATGGCGCGCTTAGCGGCGTCGGGAGTGACCGAGGGTTTGTCGGTGAGTGAACGCAAGCCCGAATGGCTACGCCCAAAAGTGGAAATTGGCACCCAAGTGTTGGCCACCAAGAAAGTTCTCTCCGATCTGAATCTGGTGACGGTCTGTGAAGAAGCCGGTTGCCCGAATTTGTCGGAGTGTTGGAAAGACGGCACAGCAACTTTCATGGTGCTCGGTGAACGCTGCACACGTGCGTGTGGATTTTGTTTGGTGGATACCCGCAAACCTTTGGATCCCGAAAGTGACGAACCGCAACGAGTGGCCGAGGCGGTGACGCGCATGGGTCTGATGCACGTGGTGTTGACCATGGTGGCGCGCGATGACTTGGTGGATGGCGGCATGGACCATGTGGCTCGCTGCATCGAGGCCATTCGTCGAGCGCAACCGGGAGCTCGAATCGAAACTCTGGTATCCGATGCCAAAGGCGATGCGGCTTCGCTGGACATTCTCTTTGCCGCTCGACCTGATGTGTTCAATCACAACATCGAAACCGTGGCTCGACTGCAGCGTGCCGTGCGACCATCGGCGGGGTATGCCCGTAGTTTGGGTGTGCTGGCGCGAGCCAAAGCTGCTGGCCTCGTGATCAAGTCTGGTTTGGTACTCGGTATGGGTGAGTCCGTCGACGATGTCGACGGTTGTCTTGCTGATCTGGCGGCGATCGGGGTGGACATCGTGACCATTGGTCAGTACTTGCGGCCGACATCGCATCATCTGCCGGTTGCTCGGTGGATCCATCCCGATGAATTCGTGCGATGGAAAAAAGTGGGGGAGTCGTTGGGAATTGGACACGTGGAGTCGAGTCCGTTGACCCGATCGAGTTATCACGCCCGCCAAGCCGCCGATGCGGTGGAGAGTGTGCCCGTGACCCTGTCGCCATCAAAAACAGCGCCAAATGTCTCGGTAGCGTGAGTGCAATGAGCGGAGCAGTGGCCTCGTCGGCAGTTTTTCAACAGCGCGTCGATCGAGCCCGCGCCGAAATGGCGGCTCAAGGAATCGATGTGGCTCTGCTTTCAGTGGGTCTCGATCTGCCGTATCTCGTGGGCTACAACGCCATGCCCCTGGAACGCTTGACCATGTTGGTCCTCCCGCGCCATGGTGAGGCGACGTTACTGATTCCGCGTCTCGAAGCACCGCGGGTGACGGAACTGCCGGGTGTATTCCATCTTTTCGCTTGGAACGAGACCGATGACCCGGTGGCCTTGACCGCACAGTTGGTCCACGCCGTGCAGCCCCGAGCGCGGGTCATTGCCGTTGGGGATCAGATGTGGGCGCGCTTTCTCGTCGAACTCTTGCCGTTGCTACCCGATGTGACCTTCCGCCGTTCGGTGGATGTGATCGGATCCTTGCGGATGCACAAAGACGCGGCTGAAATCGATGCCCTGCGCGCCGCTGGCGCGGCGGTCGATCGTATTGCTGCTGCGTTGCAGGCCGGAGAGATTCCTTTGTTGGGTCGAACCGAAGCCCAGGTGTCAGCTGATCTCTCGGCGCGCATTTTGGCTGAAGGCCATGATGTCGTGAACTTTGCCATTGTGGCCGCTGGTGAGAACGCCGCAAGTCCGCATCATCATCCCGGATCACGCGTTATTCAGAAGAACGAGATCGTGCTGTGCGATTTTGGTGGGACCATGAATGGCTATTGCAGCGATATCACGCGCTGTGTGTATCTCGGTTCGGTGCCGAACGATGTGGCGGAGGCCTATGCGGTACTCCACGAAGCCGAGGCTGCTGCGGTGCGAGCGGCGGTTGTGGGCACACCGTGTGAGGAAGTGGATGCCACGGCTCGACGCATCATTGCTGAAGCTGGTTTTGGTGAGTACTTCATTCACCGCACCGGACACGGCATTGGGATGGACGCCCATGAAGAGCCCTACATCGTGAGTGGCAATACCTTGCCTCTCACTGCGGGACACGCTTTCAGTATCGAGCCTGGGATCTATATGCCTGGTCAGTGGGGGATGCGTTTAGAAGACATCGTGGTAGCGACCACAGCGGGGCCCGACCCGATGAACCGGGCCGATCATCATCTTGCGGTGCTCGACGTCTAACTGAGTGGGGGTCTCAGATCGACGATCGGCGACGCTGATCGCAATCAGTGGCTACGTCAGGAATGGATGGAGCCCGTGGTCTCCCGCAAACTGGCCGCAGAGTGGCCGGTGCGGCGAGCGATGATCTCGGCACAAATTGCGATCGCGGTTTCTTCTGGTGTGCGACCACCGAGATCAAGTCCAATAGGCGACATCAAGCGTGCAAGATCAGCCGGGTTGGTAACACCGACTTCGGCCAATCTCTCCAGACGCTTGGCATGCGTCTTACGACTGCCCATCACTCCGATGTAGCCCACCTTGCTGGAGAGTGCACCCTGCACCGCAGGCACATCGAACTTCGGATCATGAGTGAGAATGCAGACCGCGTCACGCGGGCCAAGAGTGTGGCCGCGCCGCTCGAACATAGGACCGGGCCAGGTCACCATGACTTCATCGGCCATGGGGAAGCGACGCTTGGTGGCAAAGATCTCTCGGGCATCGCAGACCGTGACGCGATAGCCGAGCACTTTGGCCACGCGGCCAAGTGCAGCGGTGAAATCGACCGCTCCGAAAATCCACATCTGTGGAGGCGGAGAAAAACTCTCGATGAAAATCGAGACAGTTGGTGTGTCGGCGAGATCTTCAGGAGTGGCTTGACCCTCGGGTCCGTAATGGCGAACCCCGGTACGACCGGCTTCCAATTCACCAGCCACATCACGACCAGCGACGCGATCCAATTCCGGATGACCGAGTGAACCCACCACGTTCTCGCCGGCATCGTCGCGGTACACGAGCAATTTGGCACCGACATGGGGGCCTTCTATGACGGTGGCCAGAGCAACGGGAGTTTGCGACCGTACCAATGAACTGAAGAGTTCATACACGGCGCCGATGGGTGACTGCGACATGTTCACCAGTCGAGTTGTTCGATGTACAGCCGAATGAGGCCACCACAGGTGAGTCCCACGGCGAAGGCCTCATCGTCGCTGTAGCCAAAAGTGACCATCCGACCCGGTGCATTTTCGGCCATGAGTGCCAGTGCCTCACTGACCACAGCCCCTTCCACGCAGCCACCGCTCACCGAACCAGCGACCTCCCCGTCCTCATTGACGGCCATGGCGGCACCAGGATCACGTGGACCTGAGCCATCGATTTTGACGACGCGAGCAACCGCTACTTTCTTACCGGTGTTTCGCCAACGGTCGATGTCATCGAGTATTTCGCGCACGGTGCCATTCTGCCGGTTCGCGACGCTCTTCAGGCGCTGATGACTCGAGCCAGTTCATCGAGGGCAGCCACCGAATGGCCCTCGACGAAATGGTCGACGTGGGGTAATGCAGCGGCCATCCCCCGAGCCAATGGCGCATATCCAGGCGAGACCTTCAGCGGATTGACCCAGATCAAGCGATGGCTTACCCGATGGAGGCGTTCCATCTGATCGCTCAACAAGACCGGATCGCCGCGATCCCAGCCGTCACTCAGCACGACCACCATCGCCCCCCGAGCCATACCGCGCACCCCCCAGGCATCGTTGAAAGTGCGCAGGCATTCGCCGAGACGCGTTCCGCCACTCCAATCCTCCACGCGCCGGGAGGCTTGGGTGAGAGCTCGATCAGGATCCCGGGAGTTCAATTCTCGGGTCAAACGCGTGAGGCGAGTTCCAATGGCGAAAGCTTCCACCTTTTGGCGTCCGGCTACGGCGGCCTGAATGAAACGTAGAAGGGCGCGGGCATAAGGCTCCATCGATCCGCTGATATCCAGGAGCAGTACCAAGCGGCGCAGTCGGGTGCCGTTGTCTTGCCAATGACGCCGGATGGGTTCACCACCGGCTTGCAAACTGGCCCGAACCGTTCGACGCAAGTCGGGTCGTGAGCCCCGCCTTTGAGGTTGCTGTCGAAATGACTGCCGTGGTGGGCCAGCCAAACGCAATTTGCTCATCAACTCCTGGGCGAGGTGCAATTCTTCGGGTGTGTATTCGGCGAAGTCCTTATGACGTAACGATTCAACCGCCGAAAAGCGCACGGTGATGGTTTCATCGGAATCGTCTTCATCGCCTTCGTCGCCGTCGGTATCGCTGTCATCTTCATCGTCGAGCAGGATGGTGATACGCATCGACTCTTCGACAACGAGCACTTCGGGAGAACGGCGTCGCTCCCAAAACACGGCAAAGGCTTTGTCGTAGAGAGGAATGTCCTCAGGGCGACGGAGCAGTGATGCGCGTCCGGCCCAATAGACGTTGTCGCGATCGTCGAGTCCGACTTTGCCGAGGGACTCGACGAAGGTGAGCACATTGCCAATCGGGGTGCGTACTCCAGCACCGCGCA
>JBEIGJ010000097.1:0-7573 GCA_040381935.1 Acidimicrobiaceae bacterium
CCAGTTCCTCGCGCATGTACTGCTGATAGTCCGATTCCGCTTCACTTTCGGCGTCATCCAAGTAGGCCGGGGGGAAAAGGCGACTCATCTTGGGGTCATCTTCCTCGGTGGTGGTCAGTAGTTCGCGAACTTCGCCGATGAGACGGCGCACGAGATGGCGTTCATCGGCATCGAGATTGCAGCGATAGCCACTTCGGGAGAACTCAAAGGGAAGAGTGCGCCGAGCCATTTCAGATTGCGTCGTTCACGTTGGTTCGTCGGATCCGTCTTTTTGCATGGTGGCCCAGAGTCCATGCTCATGGAGTCGGTAGACATCCATTTCGGCCTTTTCGCGATGACCACTGGAGACGACGGCCCGACCCTTTTCATGGACGTCGAGCATCAGCTGGGTGGCCTTTTCCACGCTGTAGCCAAAGAGTTTTTGGAATACGAAGGTCACATAACTCATCAAGTTGATGGGGTCATTCCAGACCAAAACGATCCACGGGCGATCGACCCCAGTCGATTCATCAGTCGCCCCATCGACCTCCGGACGTTCGACGATGGTCGGCCCGGCGGCGACGAGAGTCACGCCATCGATGTGCACTCCTTCATTGTCGCGGTTTGTGGACCGTTTCGCACCCCCATACGATCAAGATCGATGTCTGTCGGCTCGCGTCCTCTCGTTCCCTCGCGGCTGGCGCCCGGCGGTGTGGTTTCCCACGGGTCACGACGGCAGCCGACCACCGTGTTCGGTGGCTACATCGCCCTGATGAAATTACGGGTAGTGGAGTTATTGCTGATCACCACGGTTCCCACCATGGTGCTGGCCGAAAAAGGTTGGCCCTCCTGGTCGTTGGTGGGAATCACCTTGCTCGGCGGAACTCTGGCTGCCGGTGGAGCCAATGCCATCAATATGGTGGTCGACCGCGATATCGACGCCCTGATGGAGCGCACCAAGACCCGCCCGCTGGTGACCGGACTTATTGCTCCTCGGGCCGCCTTGATTTTTGCCATCGGCCTGGAAATTGCCGCATTCGCTGTGCTCTGGGTGGGGGCCAATTTCCTCTCGGCAGTCCTGGCTCTCTCGGCAACTTTGTTCTACGTCTTCATCTACACGCTCTGGCTGAAACGCACCAGCAAGCAGAACATCGTCATTGGAGGGGCCGCGGGGGCTGTTCCGGTGTTGGTGGGCTGGGCAGCAGTGGAAAACGCCCTGGCCTGGGAACCGGTCATTCTGTTTCTGGCCATCTTCTTGTGGACTCCGCCTCACTTTTGGGCCTTGGCCATTCGTCACGCTGATGAATACCGGGCGGCGGGTGTGCCGATGTTGCCCACAGTGGTCCCTATGCGCCAGACCATCAACCAGATGGTGGTGTATTCGGTGGCTTTCTTCGCCGTCACGTTGGTCCTGGTTCCCGTTGCCGATCTGGGCTGGATCTATCTGATTTCAGCGGTGGTATTGGGTATCGGGTTCACCATCAGCGTCGTGGACCTGGGTCGCGATCCGACAGCAAAGCGTTCGATGCGGGTCTTTGCCTTGTCCATCACCTACATCACAGTGCTTTTCGTGGCTCTGGCCGCTGACGTCCTCGTTCGCCACGGACTGTGAAGCCGGGTAGTTGGTGCGACCCGTTTGTGAACTTGAGATTCGCTGAGATTTCGGTCTGAGCAGGGCTTTGGGGGTAATGTCAAGGCCGGAAACCATGTAGGGATCAGAGGAGCCCACCTCCTCTAGTTGCGCGTGAAGCGAGCCAACTGGAATGACTTCAATTGAAACGAACCGTGCCGTCGAGTCGTCGGCTTCAACACCGGCCATTGCGACCTGGCTGACCTCGACCGATCACAAGGTTGTCGGCCGTCTGTTCATCGGGTCGGGATTGTTCGGCATGCTCGGTGGTCTTGTTCTGGCGGTCCTCGTGGCCGTAGAACGCATCGATGCTGATGCATACCAAATTTTCAATGATGCCACGGCAACGCAAATTGTGTCGGTGGCTCGCAATTTGCTCACCTACGGTGGAGTCGTACCGTTGTTGTTCGGTCTGATGGTGGCCGTTGTTCCCCTACAAATCGGCTCGCGCGCAATCGCCTTTCCCCGTTTGGCCATGGGTTCGTTCTGGATGTGGTTGACGGGTCTGGGGATGATGATCGCTTCCATCATCGGTAACGGTGGACCGGGCGGTGGCAATGGGGATCTGGTGGATCTCTATTTGGCAGCCTTCATCGTGTTACTTCTCGGCTTGATGATGGCCGCCACATCTTTGGTGGTCACCGTCCTCACCTCCCGGGCTCCGGGGATGGGCATTTTGCGGGCTCCGTTGATGACCTGGTCCTCGTTGGTGTGCTCGATTGCGGTCTTGCTCACTGTGCCGGTGCTGATTGGTACCTCCTTGTACGTCTATGTCGATCATCGCTACTCCCGACTGGGCTTTGGTGGAAACAAGGGTGTGAATACCTGGATCGGATGGGCGCTCTCGCAGCCCTTCACCTACCTTTTGGCGATCCCCGCACTCGGGTTTGTTTTGGACGTGGTTCCGGTTCTCTCGCGCCAGCGATTGGCTCAGCGAACAGCAGCCTTTGTCGCGGTGGGATTAGTTGGAATCTCTGCAGTCAGCGCGGTCACCCAAACCACCGTCACCCTGCCCTGGGGAGGGGATGGTTTCTTCTCGGGACTGGGCACCAAAATCGCCGACCTCTTGCCGTTCGTCTTGTTGAACGTGGTGCCAGTGCTGGGTCTCCTGGGTGTTCTCGGCCTCAGCTTGTTGACCCTCAAAGAAGGTAAACCGGTGATTGCAGCGCCGTTGGCCTTTGTACTGGTTGGCCTACTGGGCATTGTGCTGGGGGCTGCCACCCACATCATCAGTGGTGTGGAGGACGCCGGTCTTCGGGGAACCATTTTTGAAACGGGCTCCTACGTCAGCATCACCTTTGGTGCATTCATCGTCGGCGCTGGAGCGTTGTGCTTCTGGGGTCCAAAATTGTGGGGTCGTCGAATTGCCGACAAGGCCGCTCTGCCCCTCGTGGTGTTGGCGCTCGGCGCCATTGGTCTTGGATCACTGCCCTACATGGTGGCTGGATTTGCCGATCACCCGGCGGCTCTCCTGAATGGCTTTTCCTACGACGGTCCCCAGGCTTTGTGGAATGTCCTCACCTCTGTCGGATTCACCTTGATGTTGATCTTCGCCGCCGCCTTCACTGCTCTGGCGGCCAAGAGTTTCACCTCCGGTGAGGCTGCCGGCGATGATCCGTGGGATGGCACCACTTTGGAGTGGGCCACTTCGTCACCTCCTCCGCCGGACAACTTCGTCGAGTTGATGGTGGTCAATTCGGCGACTCCGTTGGCAGATCTGAAATCACATTCGAACGGGAAGGATGCCTGATGCTTTCTTTGCCTCCCGCCCCGCAACCAATGGCCCGCCGACAGGTTTTCGTCGGTACGGCGTTGGCCTGTGCGGCTAGTGCCATGTTGATCGGCGGCATGTTGGCCACCTGGCTGCAATTCCGCGCCGATGCCCCGGTACGCGAGTCATCCAAGCGTGGCTTCATCAAGGATTGGATGCCAGCCGACGTCATTGTTCCTGAAGTGGCCGCCAACATGATGCTGATCGCGTTCTGCGTGGCCTGCGTCATGGCTCAGTGGGCGGTGTATTCAGCCAAGCGTGATGACCGTCCACATGCCGGTATGGCCTTTGGAGTGACGGCGCTCGTGGGTTTCGCCATTCTCAATGCGCAGATCTTCATCTGGACCCAAATGGGCGTGGGTGCCCGTGACGGCGCCTTCCACTCCATGTTCTACGCCCTGACCGGAGCAATGGCCTTTCTGTTGATTGCCGGCATCATCTTCACCGCTGTGGCCGCTTTCCGTTATCTCGGTGGGCGGACCAAGGAAGTTGAACTCGTTTCTTCGCAAGCTCTTTATTGGTACTTCTTGACCGCGGCTTTCACTGCGGTTTGGTTCGTCGTCTACGTACAGAAGTGACAGGGCATAACTGATGATCACGACTAGCTCCAAACTCTTCTACGGCCTGGCCAGCATCGCTACGGTGGCAGCCATCGTCTGGTTCGTCGCCAATGACGGAGGCTCCATCGGCGTTGTAGCCCTTGCGTCTTTGGCTGTGGCTCTCCTGTTCATGGGGGCCATCGCTTCTTTCGTGCGAGACGGCCACGTTTTGTCCACTGAAACATCGGCCCATGCTTCTTCCCCGGCGGCGCAAAGAGTTGTCGGTCGGAGTTGGTGGCCGCTCGGAACCGCATTGGCCATGGGGTTCATGTTGGTCGGCCTGGTCAGTTTCCCGGGCATCTTCAAAGTCGGTATCGCTCTGGTCTTTGCCATGTTGGGTGAGTGGATGATTCAGAACTGGAGCGATCGCGCTTCGTCTGATACCACCTACAACGAAAAGGTTCGCGGTTGGGTGGTGCACCCGCTGGAGATTCCCATTGCTGGGGCAATCCTTCTTGCCATCATCGTGCTGTCGTTCTCGCGGATCATGCTGTCCCTTTCGAAACAAGCCGGTCCCATCTTGTTCGGCATCGTCGGCGCTTTGGTGCTCTTTGTCGCAGCGCAAATTTCGGTGCGTCGTGGAACGAGTCGCAATGTCATTGCTGCCGTCTGTGGTGTAGTACTCGCAGGATTATCGGTCGTTGGTGTGGTGCTGGCCCTCGATGGTGAGCGCGAACAACTCGTCGAAGCGGCCATTGAAGATCACTTCGCCCACCGAGCATGTGGCGAGGAGTCGGACTATTCCGACAAGTTGGCATCCAAATCGGTTTCTGCCAAGAGCAGTGTGGCCGCCACCGTGATTTTGAAAGATGGCCAGTTGACCGCCGAAGTAGATGGGTATCCCGGCGCTTTGACCAGTATCACCCTGCAGCGTGCCAACCCATCGCTGATCATCTTCCAAAATGAAGACGGCGGTGATCACCGGATGGTCGTGAGTTACGGCAAGGTGATCGAAGACCTGGGTGGTGGGGTCGAGCGCGAAGTGGCCCTCGAGTCCTGTACTTCGAAGGTTCCCCAGGGTGGCAAGCAGTCCGTCGTGGTGAACATTCCTAAACCTTCCTTCGCCAGTGAAGAGCCGTACTCCATCACCGTTCCCGGTGTGGAGGGGACCTTGATCGAGGTGTCGGTGCCATGAGTACCAGTGCAGCAAAGGATGCGAGGGTCGTAGTGAATTACGGCATGGTTCCCGGGAATGTGTCCTCCGAGATTGAGAGTTCAGGGATTATGAGTACCGTTGAGGCGATGGAGGCATCAGACGTGAAGGCCGGTTCCAAAACTCGTTCGACTGCTCTCAAAGTTGCTTTGGTCGGAGGCGCAACGGCCTTGCTGGCCGGCTGTGCCACTGACGCTCCACAGGACACATGGCAGCCAGCAGGTCCCAATGCCGAAATGATCGACAATCTGCAACGGCCGATCTTCTATGTGGCCGGCGTTGTCGGATTGATCGTCTTTGCCGCCATAGCGTGGGTCATCTTCCGCTACCGCGATCGCGGTCAGGCCATTCCTGAGCAGTCTCATGGTAAGCCGGCGTTGGAAATCACACTGACGGTCATTCCGGTTCTCATCCTCATCGGCGTTGGTGTGCCGACAGTTGGCACCATTTTCGACTTGGCCAAGACCGACGACACCGAGATGGTCATCAACGTGACTGGTCAGCAGTGGTGGTGGGAATACGACTATCCCGCTACTGGCGATAACGCCGACAATTATGGTATTTCGCAGCCAATCGTGACCTCTGGTCAGTTGGTGATTCCTGAAAACACCAAAGTGCTGTTGCGAGTCACCAGCCGCGATGTGATCCACTCGTATTGGATCCCCAAGCTGAACGGTAAGAAGGACAGCGTTCCGGGACGGGTGCATCTCTTGCGAATGGAAGGTGCTCAGCCCGGTATCTACGCGGGACAGTGCACCGAGTTCTGTGGGCTGTCACACGCCTACATGCGGATGGAAACTGTGGTCTTGAAGCGAGCGGACTACGACGCCTGGGTGGCCAATCAGTTGGAAGAGTACGTCTCGCCAGCAGCGGGTACTTTGGCAGCGCAAGGTGAGCAGGTCTACATCCAGCAGTGCAGTCGCTGTCACCAAGTCAATGGTTTGAAGAACTCCGATGGCAGCCTGATCGTGTCGGCTCCCGAGCAGTTCATGGTCGCCGGGGCGGCACCGAACCTCACGAATCTCATGACTCGGAACACTTTCGCCGGAGCATCGTGGGATCTGCTGCGCTCTGGGTGTCGGAACGATGTCTGGGGAGCCAACGCCGAGGAATTTGGCGCCAAGTATCTCCAAGGCGTCACCGAGGACTGTCTGAATCAGAAAGACCTGCGGGAGTGGTTGCGTAACGCACCGGCCAAGAAGCCGATGTACTCCGATCCGACCAAACTCCAAACCACCGACGGCAAGTACCGCGGTATGCCGGCTCTCGGTCTGACCGAAGACCAGATCAATGTGCTCATTGCCTACCTGCTCGAGCGGAAATAAAGGGAGAGAACTCAGATGGCCATCATCGAACGTCCCTCAACTGAAGTAGCCCCAAGCGGAGAAGCACCGGAAGTGGTGGTGCCGAGAGAAGCGCAGGGCGACTACAAGCGACCAGCACCCAGCAGTAGTTGGCGTGACTGGTTGGTGACCGTTGACCACAAGAAGCTCGGCATCATGTACGGAGTCGCAGCCTTCTTCTTTTTCATTGTCGGCGGGTTGGAAGCCTTGCTCATCCGCTTGCAACTCATGGGTCCGGAAGGAAAAGTTCTCAGCGCTGATCAGTACAACCAAATGTTCACCATGCACGCCACCACCATGGTGTTCCTCTTCGTCATGCCGATGGCAGCAGCCTTTGCGAACTATTTCGTGCCCCTGCAAATCGGAGCTCGCGACGTGGCCTTCCCCCGAATCAATGCTTTCGGGTTCTGGTGCTTCCTTTTCGGTGGGATTTTCTTGAACACATCGTGGTTCTTGGGAGGTGCGGCCGACGGTGGTTGGTTCATGTACGCCCCGAACAGCAGCACGTTGTTCTCACCAAGCCACGGCATCGACTTCTGGGGACTCGGTCTGCAGATCACCGGTATCGCTTCGCTGACCGGTGCCATCAACTTGATCGTGACCATCTTGAACATGCGGGCCCCCGGAATGAAGTTGATGCGTATGCCCATCTTCACCTGGATGGTTTTGGTGACCCAGTTCTTGCTGCTGTTCGCCATTCCAGTGATCACTGTGGCGCTGTTCTTGCTGATGTTCCAGCGTTCATTCGATGCCACCTTCTTTGACGTGGCCTCAGGCGCTGATCCGCTCTTGTGGCAGCACTTGTTCTGGATTTTTGGTCATCCCGAGGTGTACATCTTGATCCTGCCGTCCTTTGGCATCGTCAGTGAAGTCATTCCGGTCTTTTCCAAGAAGCCTCTCTTCGGTTACCCGATCGTGGCCATGTCTGGTGCAGCCATCGGCTTCGTCGGATGGGGAGTATGGGCTCACCACATGTTTGCGTCCGGTCTGGGCCCGGTCTCGGTGACGGTGTTCTCCTTGGCCACTATGGCAATCGCGGTTCCCACTGGGGTCAAGATCGTCAACTGGGTCATGACCATGTGGGGAGGCAAGTTGAGC
>JBEIGJ010000098.1:0-7516 GCA_040381935.1 Acidimicrobiaceae bacterium
TCGGAGATCTCCACTCCGGTCGCTGCCCCCCGGGTACGACAGTAAGCACAAGATCACGTCGTTGATGCCAGTGGTTGCTATCTGGGTGGTTGTTATCTGGGTGGTTGTTATCCCAGTGCTTGTTATCCCAGTGGTTGTTATCTGGGTGGTCGTTGATCTCACGAGGAGCCATGCGACTAAGGTGGTCGGATGCGGCCGGCAACGACTCTCACGATGGTCCTGCTCTTAGCAGCGATTTTTGTGGCGGGTATTGTCTCTTTGCTGCGCTTGTAACCAGGGGGGGACATGCTGAACCTGGCGTCGATCATCGATGCTCACGACGCAGATTCGATTGCATTAATCAGTCGCGGTCGAACCACGACGTACGGCGAACTGCGGCATCAAGTCGAAGCGTTTCGCGGATCGCTAACCCAACTTGGGGTGAAACCGGGAGACCGCATCGCCATGTTGTGCGGAAATGGACGATGGTTCGTGGTGGCGTACTTGGCTACTGCAGGTATGGGCGCCATCGCCGTGCCGATGAATCCTCTCAGTCCAACACCGGAACTGGAAGGTGAATTGACCGCTATCGACCCCATTGCTGTGCTGGTCGAAGCATCAGGGGTGCCGTCTTTTTCTCGAGTGGATCGATCCAAATTGATCTCATTGCGGCACATCGTGATCACCGATGAGTCCAGTGCTGAAGCGGTGCAGGGGAATGCAGCCATTCATCCCTTCGACGAACTACTGCAGGGCCCAGCTACTCGTTGGACCAGTGTCCCTCCGCACACACCGGCTGCGCTCATCTTCACCAGTGGAACGGCAGGTTCGCCCCGCGCTGCCATTCTCACGCACGGCAATCTCTTGGAAAATATGTGTCAGAACAATTCCACTGAGGATCACATTGTGTCCTCTGATGTGGTCTTTGGTGTCTTGCCGATGTTTCATATTTTCGGTTTGAACGTCGTTCTCGGAATGAGCCTGATGGCTGGGGCGACTGTTGTTCTGGTGCAACGTTTCGATCCGTTGACCGCTGTTGAATCCATCGAACAACGCAAGGTGACCATTTTCCCGGGGGCGCCGCCGGTCTGGGTGGCGCTATCGCTGATGGAAGGAATCGAACCGACAGCCTTTTCCACAGTGCGTTTGGCACTGACTGGTGCGGCGCGTATGCCCGAAGACGCCACCGAACGAATGCAACGCAAATTCGGCATCGAATTGCGCGAGGGATACGGCCTCACCGAGGCAGCACCGGTGGTGACGAGTTCCGTTGGTATTCCGACCAAGCGCGGTTCGGTGGGTAAGGCGCTGGCCGGAGTTGAAGTGCGGGTTGTCGATGACGAAGGCGAAGACGTTCCCGTTGGTGACAGCGGTGAAGTGTGGGTTCGGGGCGCCAATGTTTTCGACGGATATTGGAATGATCCCGAGGCCACGGCGCGTGTCCTTGACAGTGATGGCTGGCTGCATACTGGTGATGTCGGCATGGTGGACGATGACGGTTATCTCTACCTCTTGGATCGGGCCAAGGACTTGATCATCGTTTCTGGATTCAATGTGTATCCGGCCGAGGTCGAAGACGTTCTCTTACTTCATCCTGCCGTTTTCGAAGCGGGCGTTGTCGGTGTCCCTCATCCTCATACCGGCGAAGCGGTTCGGGCCTACGTGGTGCTTCGCCCGGGGGCAGAAGTTGATGAGGACACTTTGATCGACCACTGTCACGATCACATTGCTCGCTACAAGTGCCCGAACAAGGTGTTGATCGTGGAAGAACTACCGCACAACTATTTCGGCAAGTTGCTGCGACGTTCGCTGTGAACTAGACGCCACCAGAAATCCGCTGAAAAGTACGACCACTCCCGCGAGAAGGGTCACGATGAAAGCCCGCTCTTCACCCAGACGAGCGGCAAACGATCCACTGGCCGAAAGCACAATCGTGCCCAGGGCGATGAGAGCGTTTCCACCAGCACTGCGTCGGGCGTTGCCGATCTGGCGTTGATGATGGCCGAGTGAGGGAACTCGTCCGCGCACCAGACGAAGAATCGACCACAAGGCTCCGACGATGATCACCAATGCGGCTACACCCGAGCCGACCGCGGCAAAGACCCGGGGCGCCACACCAAAAAGTTCACTGCCTTTGGGGAGCGATCCCGCTTCGAGAACGGTGGCTGAAAAGTCGTGCGTCGTCGGGGCGCTGAGAACAACTCCGGTGGCGGCACTGGAAAGTCCGATCAACCAGATACGGACGCGGTTGCCCACTGTGGAGCCGAACAACAAATAGATGGTGCCGAGCGCCAACCACGGGACGTTCAAGATGGCACCGAACAAGAAAAAGACGCGGAACGAAGGCAGGCTCCATCCCCGTGCCTGGGCCCACCACAAGGCGGCCGAACCACCAGTAAACAGAACCAACGAAATGGTCCAGGCCCCATCGTGGGGTCGACGCCGACGCAGCCAGCGGTCGAATGTGGAGAGTGTAAAAGCCAAAGCGACCAACGTGGCAGCAGCAGACAGAGCGACGTTCACGGTCACGTCACGAGACTAGAGCAATGATCTCGGTTCCTTTTGGTGGCAGATGCGCTCAGTGACCAGTAAGCGGTGACTAATGACCGCGTGCCGACGAAGACATCGATCATTGTGACTTCGTGCTCGTGATCAACAGCACGTAGGTTCTTCGTATGGCTGATCGCCCCCGTCGCCGTATTCCAGAAGCCACCGTGGCGCGCCTTCCGGTCTACCTCCGTTTGTTGAACACTCTCATCGAAGAGGGTGTCAGTCAGATTTCTTCGGAACAGATCGCTGAATTGGCGGGAGTCAATGCTCCCAAAGTCCGTAAGGATCTGAGTTTCCTTGGCACCTATGGCACGCGTGGTGTTGGGTACGACGTGAACTATCTCGTGTACCAGGTTCAGCAGGTGCTGGGCCTGAATCACGATTGGCCAGTCGTCATCGTCGGTGCCGGCAATCTCGGTCAGGCCCTGTCGGGCCACGGCGGTTTTGGGGACAAGGGGTTCCCTGTTGCTGGAATCGTCGATATCGACCCGGCGAAGATTGGATCGGTGATCGGCGGGGTGCGGGTTCGTCATGTGGACGATTTGGCCCAGATCGTGGCGGCGCGCACTGTGTCGATCGGCGTGATTGCGGTACCGGCATCGGCAGCTCAGGAGGCTGCTGAGCGCCTGGTGAAGGCCGGAGTCACCAGTATTTTGAACTTCGCTCCCACCGTGCTGACGGTGCCCTCGGGGATATCGGTGAGGCCGGTGGATCTGGCCCTCGAATTGCAGATTCTCAGCTTTCACGAACAACGACGGCTGGCCCAGAGACGAGACTTCACGTCGACGTCGTCCGGGGCCAGTGCGTAGGTCTGGTCCGGGGTCCGAGGGAATAAGGTAACTGCCGTGTCCATCGTCGTTTTCGGGGTGAATCATCGCACCAGCCCACTGTCTCTTCTTGAGCGGGTGACGATCTCCGACGACGCCCTGCCCAAGATGGTGCACGGTCTCATGGCTCAGCCGAACATTCGCGAAGCGGTGGTGCTGTCCACCTGTAATCGCACTGAGGTGTACGCAGTCGCCGAAAAGTTTCACGGGGCCTATGCCGACTTACGGGATTTCTTTTGTGACCTCGGTGGTTTTTCGGCCGACGAATTGTCACCCCACGTTTATAGCCAGCACGACGATGAAGCCGTGCGCCACCTTTTCGAAGTTGCTGCTGGCCTGGATTCGGCAGTACTTGGCGAAAGTGAAATCCTCGGACAAGTTCGCAGTGCTTGGGAACGATCACAACGTGAGGGTGGATCGCTGTCCACACTCAATTTGTTGTTCCGCTTGGCGCTGGAGACCGGCAAACGAGCGCGTACGGAAACCTCCATCGGTCGTCATACCTCGAGTGTCAGTTCGGCTGCCGTTGACATGGCTCGCGAAACGCTGGGCTCGATCGAAGGTTTGACCGTTCTCGTGGTTGGAGCGGGAGATATGGGTGAAGGTGTCATCGTGGCCATGGCCGATGCCGGCGTGGGCCGCATCTTGGTGACCAACCGCACCATTGGCAAAGCGCAAGTACTAGCGGATCGCGTTTCGGGAACAGTCACCGAGTTCTATCGATTGGCGCAAGCCATGGCCGATACCGATGTCATCATCACCTGCACGGGTGCTGGTTCAACGGTGATCGACGAAGAGATGGTGCGGGCGGCAATGGTGGATCGCGCCGAGCGTCCGCTGCTGATCGTCGACATAGCGGTACCGCGTGACGTGGATTGTGCAGTTGCGGACCTGGATGCAGTGACTCTTTTGGATCTGGACGATTTACGCGATTGGGCAGCACGCGGCCAGGCGCTAAGAGCCAATGAAGCAGAGGCTGTGCGTTCCATTGTCGGTGAGGAACTCGAGAGATTCGTCATCGAATCCACTGCTCGTCAAGCAGCTCCACTGGTTGCGCAGTTGCACGAACGAGCCGAAGCGGTGCGGGTCGCCGAAGTTGAACGGCTATCGAAAAAGATGTCGTCCTTAGATGATGATCAGCGTGACGCCGTTGAGGCTTTGACCAAGGGAATCGTGGCCAAACTGCTTCATGATCTCTCGGTCCGCCTCAAAGACGATGCCGGTACGCCGCGTGGCGAGAGGAATGCAGCTGCGGTGCGCGACCTCTTTGATCTTCGCTGAGAGATTGGCGATGAGCCTGGTGCGCATTGCGACGCGGAGTTCGGCTCAAGCCCGAACCCAAGCCACGGCGATCGCCGATGACATCGCTCGGGCCCACCCAGACCTGACGGTGGATTTGGTTTTCGTCGACACCCTTGGTGATCAGAGACGCGATGTTCCTTTGCACACCATGGGCGGACAGGGAGTCTTCGTCAAAGAAGTGCAACTGGCAGTACTCGATGGACGGGCCGATGTGGCCGTGCACAGCGCCAAGGATCTGCCGTCGACACCGGCCGATGGATTGACCATTGCCGCTTTTGGCCGGCGGCGTGATCCCCGCGATGTCTTGGTCGGACGGTCACTACAGGAACTCGCGCCGGGAGCCACCGTGGCCACTGGATCGGTGCGGCGGCGGGCTCAGCTGCACCGGCTTCGTCCCGACCTGAGCTTTGTCGAGTTGCGCGGCAATATTCCCACCCGCCTGGAAAAGATTCCTGACCAGGGGGCAATCGTGATGGCGGCGGCGGCGCTCGACATCCTCGGATGGAGTGATCGAGTCAGTGAGTACATGTCTGTTGCCGACATGGTTCCAGCGGTCGGTCAGGGCTGCGTGGCAGTGGAGTGTCGTACCGATGATCGAGCCACGCGTCAGCTGTTGCAGGCCATCGACCATCGGCCGTCACGATTGGCAGTGGAGAGAGAGCGCGCTTATCTCTCAGAGTTGGGATCGGGCTGCTCGTTACCGGTCGGGGCGTTTGACGATGGCGTGAAGATGCGGGTCTATTTGTCGTCCGATGATGGAACCAAACATCATCAGACGGAATTCGTCACCGGCGATGCGGCCTCGCACGAGGATCTTCTTCAAGCAGCACGGGCTGCAGCGCGAATCGCTCAGTCAGCCGTGATGTCATAGTTCGTCAATGAGATGTCAGCCGTGAATCAGATGAAGATGAGAACACTGTCTGGTCAAAGGGTGATCGTCACGCGCGCCGCTGATCGATCCGGTGCGTTATCGGACATGTTGAGCGCGCTTGGTGCTGAGGTCGTGGAAATACCGCTCACGCGGACCGTGGATGCGGCCGACGGCGGTCGAGCCTTGATTGCGGCCGTGGCCGATGTGGAACGTTACGACTGGGTCGTGGTGACCTCACCCGAAGGGGCCCGGCGGATGCGCGATGCCCTTGGCCATCGATCTTGGGGGCCGGATAGTCCGCGATTTGCCGCGGTTGGTCAGGCCACGGCACACGCGCTGACCGAGTCACGAGATCGAGGAAATGAAGTGCCTGTGGATCTCATCGCCACGGTGCAGACCGGTGCTGGATTGGGGCTCGACTTTCCGTCCGGGTCGGGACGGGTTCTGTTGGCTGTGGCCCGCGATGCCGGAGACGATTTCGAACAGGCGGCCCGCGCCCAAGGCTGGACGGTGGATCGGATCACGACGTATGCCACCGAACCGGTGTCCTATGTGCTCGATAGCGACCGGCGCAACGAGATCATGTCTTGCGCGGCGGTGACGTTCACTGCATCATCGGCGGTGAAGGCGTGGGAGGCGGCCTTTGGAACTGTGGCGCCACCGGTCATTGTGGCCATCGGACCAACGACTGCGGCGGCGGTGCACTCAGCCGGTCTTGGTCCGTGCGTGAGTGCCAGCGACCACAGCCTCGAAGGTGTCGTGGCTGCAGTGGTGTTAGCCCTGACTGGTGAATCGTGATGCTCGACGTGGAGCCGTCGGACAGGTCCGACCATAGGCTGAGGTGATGGCTGCTGAATTCCCGTTGTCCCGTCCGCGCCGTCTGCGTCGGACACCGGCATTGCGCGAATTGGTGGCTGAGACCCGGGTCCACGTCAGTGATCTGGTGGCTCCGCTCTTCGTACGAGAAGGTATCGACGCACCGGTTCCGATTGTCTCGTTACCCGGCGTGGTGCAGCACTCCCGGGACAGTTTGCGGGCTGAAGTTCGTGAATTGGCCGACCTCGGAATCCGCTCGATCATTTTGTTCGGTGTGCCGGCGAGCAAGGATCCCATCGGATCAGGGGCTTTTGATCCTCAGGGCATTGTGCAGTTGGCTCTCGGTGATCTCCGCCGCGATTTTGGCGATGATGTGGTGCTCATGGCGGACTTGTGTGTGGATGAATACACCAGTCATGGACATTGCGGCATCCTGGACGATCACGGATCAGTCGATAACGATGCCACCTTGGAGATCTACGCCCGGGCTGCCGTTGCCCAGGCCACTGCTGGGGCTCATGTCGTGGCCCCGAGCGGCATGATGGATGGCCAAGTTGGGGCCATCCGTTCGGCCCTTGATGCGGCGGGTTTCGATCAAACGTCGATCCTGGCCTATTCGGCGAAATACGCCTCAGGTCTTTACGGCCCGTTCCGCGATGCCGTCGATGTGCAGATCGCTGGCGGTGGAGACCGCAAGGGCTATCAGCAAGATTGGCGTAACGCTCGCGAAGCCTTGATCGAAGTCGAAGCCGACATCGCTCAAGGGGCCGACATGGTCATGGTGAAACCAGCAGTGGCCTACTTGGATGTCATTGCTGCAGTGCGGGCTGCGGTGTCGGTTCCGGTGGCGGCCTATCACGTCAGCGGTGAGTACGCGATGATCAAAGCAGCCAGTGCCAACGGCTGGATCGATCATGATGTCGTTGCCACCGAACATCTCACGGCCATCAAACGAGCCGGAGCCGACATCATCTTGACGTATCTGGCGCGCTGGTTTGCTGAGCAATCGGCGAACGAGATCCGGAAAATCGGTGACCGCCAGTGAATGACGTGAGTGAATGATGCGAGTGAATGACGTGAGTGACATGACGATTCCTTTTTGCGATGCTCAGACCTGTCCGGCCGCGGGCTGCGACCCGGTGGTTTGCATCGGAGCCGGTGTGCCATCGAA
>JBEIGJ010000099.1:0-7352 GCA_040381935.1 Acidimicrobiaceae bacterium
CGGTGTGATCGAGAAAAGCAGCAAAGGCTTCCTGCAATCGACAGGCCAGACGACGCTGATTATCAGATAGGTCATCCCATGCTTCAACACCGGGATTCCGTGGAGCCAGCACCGTCTCTGGCGGGATCAGACCCAATCGTTTTTGGTTATCAAACCAACGCTGACGAATGACATCCCATCCTTCATCGAATTGACCGCGATATTTCTCCATGTACTGTCGCGGCGCATGATGTGGCGCATGGGTGGCACCTAGAGCGAAGTACATAAAGAAAGGACGATCCGGGCGAAGAGATACCGAATCGTGAAGGAATTCGGTTGCTTTGTCGACCAAGTCTTCGGTGAGGTGATATCCATCCTCCGGCAGAGCCGGTGGATCGATCCAGTGATTGTCGTAGACCAATTCAGGATGAAAATGATCCGTCTCTCCATCCAAGAAGCCGTAGTAGCGATCGAACCCGCGCTGCAAAGGCCACTGATCGAAGGGACCGGCTGCTGAGGCATCAGTCATGGGACAGAGGTGCCATTTTCCGAGAGCGAACGTTGCGTAGCCCGTTTCGCGTAAAACTTCGGCAATGGTCGCTGCGTGATTGGAGATACTCCCGCGCATATGGGGGAAACCGGTTGAGAAGTTGGAAACACTGCGCATCCCCACCGCATGATGATTGCGCCCAGTCAATAACGAGGCACGCGTGGGTGAACATAGAGGTGTCACGTGGAAGTTGGTGTACTGCAAACCGGCCCCCGCTAAACGATCGATATGGGGTGTGTCGATCGTGGATCCGTAACAGCCGAACTGCGAAAACCCCAAGTCGTCAAAGAGGATGAAAATCACATTTGGCGATCCGTCCTTTGGGTGGGCTCGTTTGGGCCACGATGCTTCGGATTCTGCGACGGTACGGCCAATCTTCCCATCGAAACCGGCATAGTCCTGCGGTCTCTTACCCTGATCACTCATGCGCGTTCTCCTCATTGACCGGCGTTGCACCCCAACGTCACACAATTGACAATAGCCCTGCCACTACATACTCTCGGACCATGAGTTCTTCGCGCCCGGTTGCCACAACCAACGACGGCAACCGCCCGGTTGCCACAACCAACGACGGCAACCGCCCGGTTGCCACAACCAACGACGGCAACCGCCCGGTTGCCGTTGTCGCCAACGCTCATTTCTATGTTGGCCCGGAATTGGCTCGACACTTGGTTCGACGTGGATTTGACGTGGTTCTGGGCGAGGCCAAGGATCCCCTAGTGCACGAGCTCCAGGACCTTGGAGCCAATGTCGAAGTGGTTTCCGGTGTACGTGACCTCTCTGTGCCCTCCTCTTCTCGATTTTTGGTCCAGGCCGCCCTCGATCGCTTTGGACGTGTCGATTCAGCAGTGATGTTCTCCGGAGACATTGTCACTGGCCGCTTCGTGGAGGCCACCTCGGACCAATGGCGTTCAGTCATCGCCGGGTGTATGGATGCCCCGTTTCATTTTCTTCAAGCGGCACTTCCCGCAATGACTGATGTTGGTGCCGGACAGATTTTGGTGATTACCAGTGCTTCTGCCGCCAGGCCAACTCCCGGTGCGCCCCTGTATTCAGCAGCCCGAGCGGGGGCGACCATGTTGGTGCGCAATGTGGCTCAAGAAGTTGCCGCCAGTGGCGTGCAAGTCAACGCCGTCGGTACCAATTACATGGATTTTCCCGCTTTCTTGGCCGCCACCGGTGCTCAGGACCCATCGATACGAGCCCGAATTGAGGCTCAGGTTCCGATGAAACGTTTGGGCACCATGACCGAGTTCGCCGCTTTTTGTATGGCATTCCTTGACGGCAGCAGCCGTTTCACCACCGGCCAATTCGTGTCGTATGCCGGTGGCTGGGCCTAAACCCCTCATCCAAAACAATCCCTTTCGGGAAGTTCTCCTCGCATCCACCTGCAGTCCACCTCGGAGCAATGGTCGCGGAAATCGGCGCGAACCTTCTTCACCAGCCACAATGGAGTTGTGGAACGCACTTTGTACTCCGATGATCATCTCGCCTTTGCCGACAGCTTTCGGGCCTTCATCGCCAAGGAGATCCTGCCTCACTATGCAGATTGGGAAAACGCCGGCATCGCCCCTCGAGACCTGTACGAACGAGCCGGTGCTTCAGGATTCCTGGGGATGGCCATCCCAACCGAATACGGCGGTGGTGGCTCCCATGACTTCCGCTTCAACGCAATCCTCGCCGAGGAGTTGGCCGCGGCCGGCATTGGTGGTGCCGGACTCGGCATCACCTTGCACAATGACATCACCACGCCGTACTACGTCGATATCGGTACCGATGAACAAAAGCTCCGTTGGCTTCCTGGTATCGCCTCTGGAGAATTGATCACCGCCATTGCGATGACCGAACCCGGAACTGGGAGTGATCTGGCCGGCATTACCACTACCGCCAGTCGCGACGGCGACCGGTACATCCTCAACGGATCCAAGACCTTCATCACCAATGGAATCAACTCCGACGTGGTCATCGTTGCCGCCAAGACTGACCCGACGCAACGACACACCGGTTTGACCTTGCTGGTTGTTGAGCGCGGTATGGCCGGATTCGAACGAGGTCGAAACCTCGAGAAAATCGGGATGCACAGTCAAGATACTGCTGAGTTGTTCTTCAATGATGTTGAAGTGCCCGTCACAAACCGACTCGGCGATGAAGGCCAAGCATTTCGCTACCTCACCGCCAATTTGGCCCAAGAGCGACTGTCAATCGCTATCACCGGAGTGGCGACAGCTCGTGCTGCCCTGTCTTGGACCATCGATTACGTCAAAGAACGTCGAGCATTCGGTCAGGCGATCGGGTCATTTCAAAACTCAAAGTTCGTCCTTGCCGAACAGCGAGCGGCTATTGATGTCGCTCAAGCCTTTGTCGATCAATGCATTATCGCTTTGAACAACGGAACATTGACTGCAGCCGAAGCAGCCGTGTCCAAGTATTGGTGCACCGAACTGCAAAAAACTGTGATCGACAAATGCTTACAACTTTTCGGCGGATACGGATACATGTCCGAATATCCCATTGCCCGGGCTTACGCCGATGCTCGCGTCACCACTATTTACGGTGGAACAACGGAAGTCATGAAGGGCATCATTGCCAAGGACATGGGATTGTGAGAAATATCATGATCTGCTGGATGAACACCAACCGGAGCTACTGCCATGGCTGTTGCTGAACGCGCCGCACAGAACCTGGTCACCCTCGACCTTGAGGGGGTCTTGATACCAGAGATTTGGATCGCCGTTGCCGAAGCCACCGGCATCGAGGATCTGCGGCGCACCACCCGGGATGAACCTGATTACGACCTCTTAATGCAACAACGTTTGACCCTCCTCGATCGTCACGGCTTGACGATGACTCGCATTGAAGAGGTCATCTCAACTTTGCAGCCGCTGGAAGGGGCCCGTGCCTTTCTTGATGAGTTGCGCCAACTCTGTCAAGTCGTCATTTTGTCCGACACCTTTGAACAGTTCGGTCGGCCCTTTATGCGCCAACTCGGTATGCCGACATTGCTCTGTCACCGATTGATCATCTCCAACGATCGAGTTACAGATTTTGAACTCCGATTAGTGGATCAAAAACGACATGCAGTAGAGGCGTTTCGCTCATTGAATTACCACGTCGTTGCCGCCGGCGACTCCTACAACGACACCGCCATGTTGCAGACTGCTCATCATGGTTTTCTCTTTCGCGCCCCGCGCAATGTCATCGCCGAGTTTCCTCAGTTCGATGCTCTCGAGTCATACGATGATCTTTATCAAGCGATCGCTCGGTCGCTGGCGAACTACTAGTTGGTTCAGGATTCGACCAAGATCTCACATCGCCGATTCACCAAACGTCCGGTAGGCGAATCCGGGTCGATGCCAACGACTGGATATTCATCGCCCAATCCCATTCGTTCGATTGTCCCCGGTTGCAAAGTGAGGATGGTTTCCATTTCAGTAGCCAAAACTTCGGCTCGTTCCTGACTGAGCGGGAGTCGGCTTTCCTTGGTGCCATCAGCCGAGGAGTGGCAGAGAACCGTGATCTTGATGAATGCTTCAGGAATTGCGAGTGCCGCCACCTTGATGCTCTCGACAGCCTCCGGCGATAACTCCGAGGAATCTGCTCGGAAGGTGATTCCCGCCGGAAGCACGGTGCGTTGGATGATTGCATCTGCAGTATCAGCGCTGAATTCGGGCGGAAGGTCCCCTACGTCCACCGTTTCTTCCACAGTGGCCTGAAGCCACCAGTACATCGAGATATCCGCGGTCGCGATCGACATTCCGTCCAGGCCCTTGAAGCGCCCAGGATCACTGGGGGTACTGCCCTGTTGCAGTGAATCGAAGGACAAGCGATCCCATTGGGTGACAAGAGCCGCGGCGCCACCACCAAGTAGAAGAACAACCAGGGGAACCACTCGCCATGCCCTCGACCGCGGTGCCGGCCGCCGTCCCCGGGCCGAAGAACGCCTAGTGGTGCCTGGGCGACGCACAGAGGCACGAGCTTTGGAACGACGAGGGGTCGATGCTCGTCGCGAACTGACATGACGTGTCTGAGACGAACGACGAGAGGTGCTGCGGCCACGGGCCATGACTAAACCCTAACCAATTGCAGTCTCATGAGGGGGTCCAAGACGGACTTACCTCTGAACTCGTTCACCCGACGCTACGAACTCCCGTCGGGCGAACAATCTGGTTGGTGACATCACGGTCGGCAAAGACGATTCCCGAGTCGAAGGAGTAGTCATCCTCAACTTCATCGCCGTACATCGTCACGACATCATCCGGGTCGACGATCTCCACATATTCCGTGAGATTCGGCCACTCGACTTCTGGAACACCGAGGGACAACAGGCTGTGGCCGTAGGGCTGAGACACGCCGAACACTTGCGGGTTCGCAACGACAGCGGCCGATGCCCCGGCCATCACCATGTGCCAATTCGCCTCCGCATGCCGACGAAACTCGGCCACGATATGGCGCGCAGTTTCTATGTAGCGATTGTGGTCTTCGATGGCATCGATGGGATGCGAACGCCAAATGTCCTCGGCATCACGCACTGCTTTGGAGGAAAGGGCGATGAAGGTCTTGGCCGGGTCGCAGTAGTACCACGAGTTGGCAAATGAGGCCAAACTGATAAGCAGAGTCCACAGGCCGAAAGCGAGACCGAGGCTGAAGCTCTCTTCTGCAGTTCGGTACACAATGACGGCAAAAGTGGCCAGCACTGCTGCAAAAGCAAAAACCGCATGCATCCGATGATTGACCGGATGATCACTATTGGTCACACCAAACACTGCATCCACGACGGTCTTGGCTTCTTGGTCCTCGCCGGTGATGCTACGAGCCAAAGAAACGCGGCGAAGGTCGTCAGCCGTCTTACCGATAATGATGACCGCCGCACCGACGGCAACAGCAAAGATCGCTGCGACCATCGGAGATTCACCACCGTACGTCAGAGCCAACGTCATGGCGGCGGCGTCACCCAGAAGCAGACAGGCCACCCAGAGAGACTTTCCAGTGAAGCCTTGAAAGCGTACATGGGGCCCCAGGACTCGCTGGGCCATGGCGTGACGCATCAAGGCGGCACGATAACTTTCCAACATCAAACGGCGGGCTTTGGCCTGTTGTACCGCTTCGAATCGAGCCGCTCGCGCCTCAGAGAGAGGTTCGCGGATAGCAGCATTGGCCTGAGCGGCGAATTCTGAGACTTGCGCTCGACCTTCGAGAACGAACTGCGCAACAACGTGAGGGACGTCATCGACCGACATCACCGGCGCAGACGCGATGCCGGTGGGATCGATATGTACTGCCGCTCCAGCCTCGATCGGATCTTGATCCAGTGAATTTTGCATGGCCCGGGTGGTCGTGGCGAAAGAGTCGAAACTCGCTCCCCCACGCTTTCCCGTATTGAAAAGTCCCATGACAATTTCTCCCTTACCCGACACTGACCTAAGACTTGCCTGAAATAGCCTCACCCGAAGACCACGGAAAACCCGACGCCAAAGGCTAAACGTTGTTGTTTGATGAGGCTACCCGGCACGTTGCCCCGGTCAACCCGCACATCTCCGAGAGATAGACCCGCAATTTCGAGACGTAGTCCTCTGGGGGCTGTTCGGTCCCGGCAATGCGCCCCACGCCCAAAATAGCCACCTCGACTCCCGCCAAATCCACTGGATTCAGGGTCTTGGCGAGGCGAATCATGTCCTCTTCGGTCAGGGCAGGAGAGTTATTTTCAGCGGTTCCCGTGGTGGAAATCCCGTCGGCGAACACCGTCAGACGCTTGAAAACCCCGGTTGGAGTCACCTGAAAGCGGTCCGATGCGATAGCGAAAGCCGAGGTCATATCACTTTTCGAGCCGTCAATGATGGCCAAAGCCTCTTCCATTTCGACGCGAATCTCAGCCATGACTTCTTCGGCCGCCTCTTTGATCTTTCGATCACGGCCAATCTCACTTGCTCCCTTGGTGGTCAGAAGGCCATCGAATAGCACGACATTCGACGCCGACGACGAAGACCACGCCGCCAAGGTGAACTGGGCATCACAGTCGAAGGCCCGCTCGACATCGACCTGAATGCCATCCAGCCGCTCGGAAACGATCGCCTCGTCTCGCGCCCCATTGGCCAAATTCACCAAAGTCACTTGTACTAAACCACCTTCAGGACAGTCGTAGTCATAATCCCCCGACGACGAACCTGCTGATGAACAACCCACGAGCGCCACTACCGCCATTACAGCGCCGGAAAACTTTCCAGCCCTCTTCACGCAAAAAACCTCCAGTTATTGACGCCATCCTCGACCGCTGCGAACCCCGCAGTAAGCCGGCGAGCCATAGTAACCGTGATGTGTGCTGATACAACGCGACTCGCTTGCGACCGTGGAGTACTTATTCACAATCGAATCGACCAATGGCCTTTCAATCTCCCTTCCACGTCGTTTCAATCTCAACCAAACACCACCTATTGGCCAATGCGTATCCGGTTCACGGACATGTTTCACAGGAAGTCGAACGCTCAATCCCTCAAAAAGATTCTCAACAAAGTTGATTAAGTTAAGTCGTCTTTTGTATTGTCGACTAAGTTAGTCATATTTTTGGCCACACATTTGGACACCACATTCCGTTTTGTACTGCGACCTCAGACCTGATCAACAAACCTGATCGACGGTTCGACGATGGCTCTAGTTTTCCAGACCTTCAAGCTCGAGAGATACAGACCACCGCACACCGGATCCCAACGTGGCGTCACGAATACCCACCCCGGTACCGCTTCCCGTGACAGCTGCAAAACGGCCAGTGCCAGCAATGACAGTGAACGGTCCGTTCAGTTCAACACCTTTATTCTGTTTACTTGCGATC
>JBEIGJ010000100.1:0-7147 GCA_040381935.1 Acidimicrobiaceae bacterium
CAATTGATCCATGCCGACCGTTGCCACCAGCCGCTCGGCAACTGTGGTTTTCCCCGAGCACGTTCCACCGGCGACGCCGATGACGAAAGGTCGATATGACAGTCGTCCGGACAAGGGGGCACCCCGGGGCGAACTGAGGCTTTCCCGGGATTCGTCCGCCAGGCTCATGGACCCACAATACTTCTCCGAGTTCATCAAAACGCCTGCTCAGAGCGTTGATGTTCAAAGGGGGTGCTTGTAATGGCGCGCGCCAGAGGGCAGGCTTGAGAAATGCCCCTTACCGAACGTGAACAGGCCATTCTCGATTTTGAACGTGGCTGGTGGACCGAAGACGGGGTGAAGGATCTGCTTCTCCGGGAACGGTTCAACTGTTCAGCGGACGATTACTACAGCGAATTGAATCGGCTCCTCGATAGTCCCGAGGCGCTGAGATACGACCCTTTGGTGGTTCGACGCTTGCAGCGGGCTCGTGAACGACGTCGGCGCCTGCGGCTGGATAGCGTGTCGGAAACCGGAGGTTCGTAGGCATGAGTAGAGAAAATCTTCCGCCCTCAGGCAGTCGCCCGCGAGGTACGCCAGCGGGTGGGGTCAGTATTTCAACATCGCTCAGTGTGATCGTGGCCGCGATCGCCGTGCTCTTGGGTTTTCTCATTCTGCGCGACGTGAATCGGGAACGCGACGGTCTCAGTTTCGATCCCGGAGTTGAGGTTCCAACGGCTACCGATGTCGTAGGGGTCGACCCTTCGCTGATTCCGACCGAGAGTGTTGCTCCGGATCGCACGGGTTTCAAGGTTTTGGTAGCTAATGCATCGGGCGTGCCCGGTTCGGCAGCAAAGATGACCACCGATCTGCAGGGCCAGCAATTCGTGGTCACTCAACCGCTGAATGCTGATCCTGCTGCGGGGAAATTGACGACCACCGTCGTCTATTACATTCCTGGATTCGAAGGACAAGCCACTTTGGTCGCTGATGTCTTGGGTGGTGTGCAGATTCTTCCGGTTCCCAATCCGCCCTTGGTCGAGGGTGGATCGCTTGGTGAAGCAACAGTGTTGGTGATGTTGGGGACGGATCTGGCCGGCAAGTTCCTTCCTGGTGCCTTGCCTTCGCCAACGCCCGAGAGTTCGACGACGTCTTCGGTCGCTGGTTGACCTTTACGGCTGAGGTCGAGCCCGCAACATGTCGACAGTGGCATGTTCGATACTCCATAACGGTTCGTGTATCGCTTTGTCGATGCCGTAAATCGTGCTGATCGAAATGCACGGGTTGGGTCGGGGCAAGGCACGATCAACTTCTTCATCAAGATCGACGGCACCAAAAATTCCGGCAATGGGTTTACCCAATGAGAAGCAGAGTTCAATCATGCTTCCGACGACTTTGCCGTCGTAACTGGTGGCATCCAATTGTCCTTCACCGGTGATCACCAAGTCGGCGCGCTGGATGCGGTCATAAAGGTTCACTTCATCAGCTACTAAGTCGAAGCCGGGAACAATACGTCCGCCGAGTGCAGCCAGGCCTCCAGCGAGTCCGCCTGCGGCACCAGCCCCCTCGAGGGATGTGACATCGACTTTGAATGCTTCGTGGTACATCTGCGCCACGCGTTCCAATCGACTGGTCAAGAGTTTGACCTGTTTGGGTGACGCACCTTTTTGTGGAGCGAAGACGGTCGCCGCTTCCAAAAAGGGGGTGGTGACATCACAGGCGATGAGGAAGTCGACGCCACGCAATCGATTTGGAGCGTGGATGGCGCGCACTGCGCCAAGACCACCGTCGGTCGTGGCGGAGCCTCCAAGGCAAACGATGATGCGTTTTGCTCCAAGATCAAGAGCGCGATCGATGAGTTCTCCGACACCAGTGGTGGTGGCCGCGATGGCGTCATTGCCTGCCGGTCCGCCGACCAATGAAAGTCCGGATGCGCGGGCCATCTCGATGATCGCAGTGTCTCCTTGGTATCTCCATGCCGCCTGAACCTGATCGCCTAATGGTCCGGTGACTGAGGATTCACGATTGGGTCCGCCGAGAACGTCGAGTGTTCCCTCGCCTCCATCGGCTAAGGCAATTTCATCGCAGTCGTAACCGAGCTCCCAACAGGCGTGGCCGATACTGCGAGCAACTTGAGTAGCGCTCGCGGTCCCTTTGAATTTGTCAACGGCGGCGACAACGTGCACACGGTGAGTCTGTCGGTTCCAGACCCGGTTGGGATATTTCCGAGTGGTTGGGTAGGGTTTCGCCATGGCCGTAACTGTGCGAATCCCAACTACTTTGCGTCCGCTTTCGGGCGGAAACTCGACTGTGGAAGTCGAAGGCGGAACCTTGGGTGAAGTGTTGGCGAACCTGGAAGCCGTGCATCCCGGATTTCGTGACCGATTGTTCGATGATCAGGGCGGTTTGCGCCGGTTCGTGAATCTGTTCGTGGCTGATGATGACGTGCGCTATCTGCAAGGGCTGGATACTCCGGTACCGGTGGGTGAAACGGTGAGCATCATTCCGGCCGTCGCCGGCGGCTGAATCCACCCCTGTCACCCCCTGGTTTGCCCACTGTTGGTTTGTCAATTGTTGGATAGTCAATTGTTGGGCGCGAAAGGGTGCCAAATCAGGTCGTTTTCGTACCCATTGAAATCCTCGTGTGATGCTTCTCGCCGCTTCCGAGTGATTGACGAGATGGAATACCGAAACCGGTGATCCTTTGGGGATGAAAGTGACGCGAAACAGCACCTTTTCGCGCCCAAGTGAATTAGCCGAGCGTGGCTAGGAATTCTTGGCGGCGTTTGGGACCTAGGGGCACCTCGGGTGGCCGATTTTCGCGATCCTGCCAAATGGCAAACACGCGATTCGAAACTTCGGGATCCTTCAACAGTGCATCAGGCTCGGTGAGCAAGTTCAGATTTCGGAAGAACGCCCGCAAGACCACTGCGTCGGAACGCAACGCTGGCAGCAAACCCTCGCGCAACACTGATCGCATCATGGTGCGAGGATCATTGACATCGCCATCGGGATCGTCGCCGTTCAACATGGCTTTGGCCACGCGCCGGGCTTCGGCATCTTGCTGAACGCCAGCGAGATACCACGGCAAAATTTCACGGCGCATGGATGCGTCGTACTCGATGGCCATTTTCGTCAACGTCTCTTCACTCCACTCGCCACAATGGGCAGCGAGTACCTCAGTCATCAGATGCGCACCCCAATAGCCGATGCTGCAGCCGCGTCCGTAAAGCGGGTTGGTGCAAATCACTGCGTCGCCGACGGGCAACATACCCAGCACTAATGGTCGTTCATCAAGAACGTACTGCCGGAAGCGATTCAACAGACCAGCCATCACGTGCACCCCTTCAGAGATCGGCTCGGCCCGTCCATCCATCCACGGCGCTGTCGCCACCAAATTGCGCGCCGCTTCATCGAATGCTTTCGGATCACTCAGACGCTGACGTAGCTCATCGTCATCGGTAGGAGTGGCCAACGTGACCGAAAAGGTGTTGTTATCGCCCACGAAAATGCCGTACTTCACATAACCAAGGTCCCCACCAATCGGACCGCTACGTGGCGGATAACTGTGACCGGGTTTGAGACGATAAAAGCGCGAGGCATACACGATGCCGGTGTCTTCAACCTCTTCGGGCACAGGTCCGATGCCTAGATCACTCAGCCAATCCGGTAGCGATGAACGACGTCCTCCAGCGACGACGATCAAGTCACCGTTGATGATCGATCCGTCCTCCAACCGCACACCGGTGATCCGTGGAATCGATGACGAATGATCAGCGATCAAACCGCTGACACCAACCCCAACTTGAAACGATACGCGTCCTTCATCGAGGGCAGCTCGTCGCAATACCCACTCGAAAGTTGTTCGACGACATGCCAACATCACCAATTCATCGTCATCGGGTTGGGGTTCGAAATTCATGATGGTCGGCGGCAGGTCGTCACCAAAACGCATCTCGCTGGCACCGGCGGCGAACAGTCGCTCGAGGACATCGGGTTCATTGTTCAGCAGCAGATTGCGTAACCGCGCAAGGAATGCGTGACTGTGTCGCACCTGCGGGGCACCACGACGGTCCCAGTCGAAGGCACCATCGGGGTCATCGGGCATGGGGGTGTCATCACGTTCGACCACGGTGACCTGGTAGCCCTGACGCCCGAGTTTTAGCGCCGTAGCGAGTCCTGCCACCCCGCCGCCGACAATCACGATCTGGCGGGGCGTGGGGCTGTTCTGGCGGGTCGAGGTCTCCACCGGGGTCGTCGTTGACGTTGAAACCGGGGAGTGCGCCATAAGGCCCCAGGTTAGGGGTCCCTGAGCCGACACGAGATCTCCAATGGGTAGCAAAACGACGCGATTTGGCACCCTTTCGCGCCCAAGAGGGGTTGGGGGTGGGGTGGTGGTTGTCGCTTAGCACTCGCCCCTCTAGAGTGCTAGCACTCGCTCGCCGAGAGTGCGAACGAGTCCAGTCTGAACCGGAAAGTCACGAAGGAGACCACCACGATGGCCAAAATGATTGCATTCGACGAAGAGGCTCGCCGCGGCCTTGAAGCCGGTATGAACAAGCTGGCTGACGCAGTTCGCGTCACGCTTGGACCAAAGGGTCGCAACGTCGTCCTGGAAAAGAAGTGGGGCGCCCCCACCATCACCAATGACGGTGTCTCGATCGCCAAGGAAATCGATCTCGAAGATCCTTACGAAAAGATCGGCGCCGAGCTGGTCAAGGAAGTCGCCAAGAAGACCGACGATGTTGCCGGTGACGGCACCACCACTGCCACCGTTCTGGCCTGGGCGATGGTGCGCGAAGGTCTGCGCAACGTTGCTGCGGGCGCCAACCCGATGAGCCTGAAAAAGGGCATCGAGGCCGCCGTTGAGGCTGCCGTGGCTTCGATCAAGAGTCTGGCCAAGGAAGTCGACAACAAGGACCAGATCGCTCAAGTGGCCTCGATCTCGGCCGCTGATACCGAAATCGGTTCGATGATTTCTGATGCCATCGACAAAGTCGGCAAGGACGGTGTCATCACCGTCGAAGAGAGCCAGACCTTCGGGATGGAGATGGACCTCGTCGAAGGTATGCGCTTCGACAAGGGATACATCTCGCCCTATTTCGTGACCGACCCGGAGCGTATGGAAGCCGTCCTCGACGATGCGTATCTGTTGCTGGTCTCTTCCAAGATTTCATCGGTGCGCGACATGTTGCCGGTCTTGGAAAAGGTCATGCAGGGTGGACGCCCATTGGTGATCATTGCTGAAGATGTCGAGGGCGAGGCTCTGGCCACGCTCGTGGTCAACAAGATCCGTGGCACCTTCAAGTCGGTTGCGGTGAAGGCCCCCGGTTTCGGCGAGCGCCGCAAGGCCATGTTGCAAGACATTGCCATTCTCACTGGTGGTCAGGTCATCAGCGAGGAAGTCGGTCTCAAGTTGGAGAACGCCACTTTGGATCTACTTGGCCGAGCCAAGAAGGTCGTCATCACCAAGGATGAGACCACGGTGATCGAAGGAGCTGGCGACGATGAGGACATCAAGGGTCGCATCAGCCAGATCAAGACCGAAATCGACAACACTGATTCGGATTACGACCGTGAGAAGCTGCAAGAGCGTCTCGCCAAGTTGTCCGGTGGAGTAGCCGTGCTGAAAGTTGGCGCGGCCACCGAAGTCGAATTGAAGGAAAAGAAGCATCGCATCGAAGATGCCGTGAGCACCACCAAGGCCGCCATCGAAGAAGGTGTCGTGCCCGGCGGCGGAGTGGCACTGCTGCGCTCTCAGGCGGCGGTCATTGCCGCAGCCGAGAAGATGAGCGGTGACGAGGCCACTGGCGCCCGTTTGGTGGCCAAGGCTCTCGAAGCTCCTTTGAAGCAGATCGCCGAAAACGCCGGTATGGAAGGCGGAGTCGTGGTCGAAAAAGTACGCAATCTCAAGGGTGCCGAAGGGCTGAATGCAGCAACTGGTGAATACACCGACTTGGTCAAGTTGGGTGTCATCGACGCTGCCAAAGTGACGCGGTCGGCTCTGCAGAACGCAGCCTCGATTGCGGCGCTGTTCCTCACCACCGAAGCAGTGGTTGCTGATAAGCCTGAGAAGGAAGACCACGCCGGCCATGGCCATGGCGGCGGTATGGAAGATTTCTGACCTGAAGAGGTTGAAATTCCTCTCGATCAATAGGACCCCGGAGTGATCCGGGGTCCTATTGCGTTGGTGACGTGTCGCGAGGCTTTGGGTCTCGACACTGACATGCCATTGCTTGTCGCTGCTCTTGAACGCGCCGAAGTTGAAAGCGTGGTGGTTCCGTGGGACGAGGACGAGGATTGGTCGCAGTTTTCGTTGGTCGTTGTGCGCAGTGCATGGGACTACCACCGCCGTTATGAGGAATTTATGTCCTGGGTGCTTCGGGTCTCTCCGATCACCAGCCTGGCCAACAGTGCTGAAGTCATTTCATGGAACACTGACAAGCGCTATTTGGCCGAGTTAGCCGCACAGGGATTGCCCACGGTGCCGACCACGTTCTTGGCTCCGGGTGAGGAAATGGATCCCTCAAGCATCGTTGAGTTGTTGGCTCGTGGCGATGTGGTGATCAAGCCCACGATCAGCGCCGGAAGCAACGACACCGAACGTCACAGTGACCCTGATCGACTTGTGGCGCACGTGCGGGCTTTGCATGCCTCTGGTCGCTCAGTCATGGTGCAGCCCTACTTGTCGGCGGTGGAAACTGCTTCGGAGACCGATCTGGTCTATATCGATGGCGATTTCAGCCATGCCTTTGCCAAAGGACCGATGCTACGTGATCCGAAAACTATGGCCGAAGGGCTGTACGCCGAGGAACGAATAGATGCTCGCGTACCATCGGGGGCGGAGCGAGCTCTCGGCGACCGTGTGATGGCCTTGGTGAGTAGTCGTTTTGGACGTCCGCTCTATACCCGGGTTGATCTCTTGCCTTCCAGCGATGGTCCGGTGATCATCGAAGTGGAGATGACCGAGCCGTCGCTCTATGTGCATCT
This sequence comes from Acidimicrobiaceae bacterium, assembly GCA_040381935.1. Lineage (GTDB taxonomy): Bacteria > Actinomycetota > Acidimicrobiia > Acidimicrobiales > Ilumatobacteraceae > Casp-actino8. Next base: position 6,970 of record JBEIGJ010000100.1, read on the forward strand.
GTCCACTGATGCCGCCGATCGACTGGCCGACGCAATCCGCCGTTGCACTACGTAGCCTTTCGTCGTGGTTCGCAAACGTATCGAGCGCTTCTTGGTCGTCAAAGTGAACGGCACAGAACAACGTCGCGTGCCCGATGATTTGGTGGTCGAGGAGCCGATGTCCATTCAATTAGATGGA
>JBEIGJ010000101.1:0-7104 GCA_040381935.1 Acidimicrobiaceae bacterium
TCGTGCGATCCGAGGTAATACGTCTCGGGATCATCGCCATCGATCGAGACGGTCACAATCTTGCCCGGGCCGACCACATCGCCATCGTCTACTTCCACGAGGACGTAGTTTTCCAAAATGGATTCGAGATGGCGGATACGACCTTCCATGTGGCCTTGTTCGTCTTTGGCTGCGTGGTAGTCGCCGTTTTCTGACAAGTCGCCGAGTTCACGCGCTCGTTCAATCTTTTCGGCCACTTCGATTCGGCCTCGAGTGGTGAGATCCTGGTGTTCCGCCTGGAGACGATCGAGCGCCGATTGCGTGAGGTGGTGGACCTTGGCCATGAGCACAGGGTAACTGAGTCTTCGGCCCCTACGATGGGGTCATGTCCTCGAGTAGTGGAAAAAGTCACCCTGGATCGCCCCATCGCATCGCTGTGATTGGTGGCGACGGTATTGGTCCAGAAGTCACAGTCGAGGCTTTGGCAGTAGTGCGGGCCGCGGGTGTCAATATCGAGACGACGGATTTCGATCTGGGCGGGGCTCGGTATTTGCGTGACGGCGAGATTCTCTCCGATGCCGTGCTCGACCAACTGCGCGCCTTCGATGCCATTTTGTTGGGTGCTGTCGGAACCCCGGACGTGCCACCAGGAGTCATCGAACGCGGACTCCTGCTCAAGATGAGATTCGAATTGGATTTGTACGTCAACCAACGCCCGTTCATCGGTACTGCCCCTGGTCAGAGCGAACCTCATGACTTCATCGTCATCCGAGAGAACACCGAGGGTCCCTACGTGGGTGAAGGGGGAGTGTTGCGACGTGGCACCCCGCACGAAGTGGCTACTCAAGGAAGTGTCAACACCCGCATGGGGGTAGAGCGCTGCGTGCGCTACGCCTTTGAACTGGCCATGACCCGACCAAAACGCCACGTCACCTTGGTGCACAAAACCAACGTTCTCACTTTCGCTGGCAATTTGTGGGAGCGAACCTTCAACGAAGTGGCTGTCGAGTACCCATCGGTCTCCACCGCCTACAACCATGTGGATGCCGCCTGTATCTATTTCGTTCAGGATCCCCATCGCTATGACGTCGTTGTCACCGACAACCTCTTTGGTGACATCCTCACCGACTTGGGTGGAGCGGTGTCCGGTGGTATCGGCTTGGCTTCTTCGGCCAACTTGAATCCGGCCCGTACCGGCCCCAGCATGTTCGAACCCGTACACGGGTCGGCCCCCGACATTGTCGGAACGGGCAAGGCCAATCCCACGGCGGCCATTCTCTCCGCGGCTCTGATGCTGGACTTCTTGGGTGAAAACTCTGCTGCTGATCGCATTCGGGCGGCATGTGCCGACCCAGTGAGTGGATCAACAGCTGAGATTGCGGCCGCCATCATGGCCCGAATTGGCTGAGCCTCGTCAACTTTGCCGAACTAACCTTTGCGTGACACCTTGTGAACGGAGTTCTCCATGCCCACTTTGATCCCAACCCCAAAAATTTGGATGAACGGCTCCTTGGTCGACTGGGACAAAGCGCAAGTTCACATCTTGACGCACACTCTCCATTACGGCACTGGGGTGTTCGAAGGTATTCGGGCCTATGAGACCCCGAAAGGCACCGCTGTTTTCCGCCTGACAGATCACATTGTTCGACTCTTCCGCAGCGCACAGATCCTCGGAATGGAGATTCCTTACACCGTGGATGAACTGGTTCAGGCCACCAAAGACACCGTTGCTTCAACGGGATTGCCATCGTGTTATGTGCGTCCGTTGGCCTATTACGGATATGGCGAGATGGGCCTGAATACTTTGCCGTGTTCGGTAGACGTGGCCATTGCTTGTTGGCCCTGGGGGGCCTATCTCGGTGACGATGCTCTGACCAAGGGCGTGCGTATGAAAATTTCCTCATGGACTCGTCACGATCACAACACCATGCCACCAGCAGCCAAAACTGTCGGCAACTATGTGAATTCATCGCTGGCCAAAGTGGAAGCACTTCGCGCTGGCTACGACGAGGCCATCATGTTGGCTCCGAATGGACTGGTCGCTGAATGCACTGGTGAGAATATTTTCTGCTCCCGCAATGGCGTCATATTGACTCCACCGTTGTCGGCTGGAGCACTGGAGGGCCTCACTCAAGATTCGGTCATGGCCATTGGCGCTGATCTCGGATTTGATTTGCGCGTCGACAACATTGCTCGTAGCGATCTGTACATCGCTGATGAGATCTTTGTGTGTGGCACGGCCGCTGAGGTGAGCGCCGTGAATTCAGTTGACGATCGCGCGATCCCGGCACCAGGCAGAGCGACCACTGCAATTGGCCAGATGTACGCCAAGGTGGTTCGCGGAGAGGTGCCCAAGTACGAACATTGGTGCGAACTCGTCAAGTAATAGCAGGGCTCAGCCGGTGGAAGCGCGGCGGCGACGTTCGGCCAAACCGGCCAGGCATTCAAAGGCCAATCGATGGGCCACATTGACGGTGAGTTCGCTCACGTCGTAGGCCGGAGCGACTTCGACAATGTCGATCCCGACCACCTGATGTTCGAGACACAAAGTTCGTACCATTCGCAGTAAATCCGACGACAGCAGACCTCCTGGCTCTGGGGTGCCAGTTCCTGGCGCCATCGATGGATCGAGTGCATCAACGTCGATCGAGATGTACAGGTAGTCAGCGGACTGCAAAGCCTCGGCCACAGCATCAGTCATCACTGCTTGAAAGCCGCGCTGCCAGATCTCATCCATGGTGTGCCAACGCATGCCCTGTTCTTTCATCCAAGCAAAGACTTCTGCTGGCGGCCAGTAGCCGCGCAGTCCAACTTGAACAAAGTTTGCTCCGGGTATTGCGCCGGACTCGATCAGGTGACGCATCGGTGTGCCATGACTGGCGAGATTGCCATCGCAATTGGGGGCGGTGTCAGCATGCGCATCGAAATGCACCATGCCCACACGACCAAAACCAATGACCTCAGCAACTGCAGTTGCCGCGGGCCAGGTGATCGAATGATCTCCGCCAAGCACCAGTGGCACGATGCCACGTCGAGCGACTTCGCTAACGCGTTGTTTGATATTGGCCAAACTGAGATCGGTTTGACCGTGTGGACAATGCGCATCGCCAAAGTCCACAACTTCCAGCCAATCGAATATCTCGATGCCGAAATCTAAGTGGTAACTGCCAGGTTCGTAGGCCTGGGTGCGAATGGCTCGCGGGCCGAATCGCGCTCCCGGGCGATTGGTGGTGGAGTTGTCATATGGAGCGCCAACGATGGCGACGTGCGGTTGCCATTCATCCAAGAGATGAGGATCGGGAAGGAACGGCCGTTGACCGAATGTTGAGAGTCCACCAAAGGTGAAACCCATGTCCAACTGTTCTCTCATACCGGTAGAGAGATCGCGTTTGGGTTGTGCCATGTTTCGAACGCTACCCAGACGCGAAGAAGACTCTGGGAAGTGCAGCCACGTGGACCGGCGCTCAACCCAGAGCCTCTTCTCGAGAGCATCCACCAGTCGGCGATGAAGGGTTGTTACCCTTTAAACGCTCACTTGGCTCATCCACCGGAGTTGCCCCCGGTGGATGAGTGCTTTTCCGGGTCATGTCGCACAGTTGCCCTTGCGACCGACTGGGTCTCCCCACTCCTCTTCGATGGTTGCCCACCTTGGAACGTCCCGTGATGCTCTCTATCGCTTCGTTCGTGTCCCAATTCTCCCACCGTCCGCCCCGGACGAACCGGGACGCATGGTGCTCTCAAACGGGGCGTGACCAAGCGATGCGCAACTCTCGCGCTCCAGTTCCTCTAGGTCAAATGGAAGATCAGGACTCACAGGGTTATCCCCGTTATTTCTCGTTTATACCCAGTCCTTCGGGGCTTTTACACCACTTCCTCACAGGTTTACCCACAGGGTGGGCGACATCGGCCATCATTGATGGTCCTTGTGAGGAGCGGCCCTTGAGCAAAAGTTGGTCGGGAGTCGATCAGGAGTTGACCGGGGGAAGTTGATGTAGGGCGTCTCAACCGGTTGACTAAGAGCAGTGAACGCTTTCTACGCCCCGATCTCCAACACCATCATCATTATTTGTTAGCGCACGGGCTCATACTCGTGCGCCAAGCCGCCCTCGGGGCGGCTTTTGTGTTTTCCAGGCACAGTGCAGTGAACAAAACCGCTTATACGACACGACAAGTACTCGACATATCGGCAAAATGACAAAACGAGCAGACAGGACAACGAGATGACGACAACGATGAACACCTCGAACAGAACTTTGGTTGAAGTTTTCGACACCACTTTGCGCGACGGCATGCAAGTTGAAGGGGTTTCAGCGACGGTTGAAGACAAATTGCGTATTGCTGAACAACTCGACTACCTCGGCGTGCATTTCATCGAGGGTGGATGGCCGGGAGCGAATCCGAAAGATATCGAGTTCTTTGCTCGGGCCGCAACGGAATTGAAGTTGACCTCCAGCACGTTGGTGGCATTCGGATCAACTCGGCGCCCGAAGGGCAAAGTAGATGATGACGCCACCTTGCGCCATCTCATCGATGCCCAAACCGCTGCAGTTTGCATCGTTGCCAAAAGCTGGGACTATCACGTTCTGAATGCGTTACAGACCACATTGGATGAAGGAGTCGCCATGATTGGTGACTCTGTTCAGTTTCTCGCTGGCCACGGTCGTCGAGTACTGGTTGATATGGAACATTTCTTCGACGGGTTCAAGCGCAATGAGGAATTCGCCCTACGAGCACTCGAGGCTGCGATCATCAATGGCGCCAGTCATCTTGTTCTGTGTGATACCAACGGCGGCAGTCTTCCGCACGAAGTGCAAGACATCGTGGCCAAGGTCAAAGGCCATGTTGGTGATGACGTCATCATCGGTATCCACTGCCACGACGACACGGGTTGTGCAGTCGCTAACTCCGTGGCGGCGGTCTTGAGCGGGGCGCGTCATGTGCAGGGAACACTCAACGGGTTGGGTGAACGAACCGGCAACACCAACTTGACGACCGTGATTCCGAACCTGCAGTTGAAATTGAATTACGAATGCTTGCCCGAAGGACGACTCGAGAGATTGACTGCGGTCAGTCATCATGTGGCCGAGGTTCTCAATCGCCCGATGAACCCTCAGGCTCCTTATGTGGGCTCTGGTGCCTTTGCCCATAAGGCGGGACTACACGTCAGTGCCATCGTGCGCGCCAAGGACGCCTATGAGCACGTGGATCCAGCTCACGTCGGCAATGGAACCCGATTCGTAGTGAGCGAGATGGCGGGACGAGCCACAATTACCATCAAGGCCGAAGAACTCGGGCTGACGATGGATGGGCCGGCGGTCAACCAAGTCATCGATGATTTGAAGCGACTCGAGCATGAGGGCTACCACTTTGAGGCGGCCGATGCATCCTTGGAATTGCTCATGCGTCGAGCATCGGGGTGGCGTCAAGACTTTTTCAAGGTTGAGAGCATGCGAGTCATCACCGATGAGACGGCGACGGGTGAATTCACTACGGAGGCCACAGTGAAAGTGTGGGTAGGTCCAGAGGGTAATGCTGTTCGCCACGTACATACGGCGGAAGGCAATGGCCCCGTCAATGCCATTGATACTGCGCTACGGGCTGCAGTATCGCTGGCCTATCCACAATTGGATCGCGTCCACCTCACGGATTACAAGGTGCGCATTCTCGATGGAGCAACGGCCACTGGAGCCATCACCCGAGTTCTCCTGGACGCCACCGACGGGGTGAAGTCGTGGACCACCATCGGAGTCAGCGCAAACATCATCGAGGCCTCATGGAGAGCACTCGAGGAATCGCTGATCTACGGACTTCTGCACCCGGCCAACTGATCACGATCGGGCGGGGTCACAAGTCTGGGACATCGCTCGAATGGTCAGGCGCGTCTACGATACGGACGATGTCTTCCCCCCGATTTGCCCCCACCGACGTTCTCGATGACGTTCGCGACTATGCCGCTCCCGATGTTGCTCCGGCTCCCTGGACCAATGATCGTCCCGGTGACATCGAAGGATTGCAGCCGGCGGGTAAGCGTCTGGGCTACCAGGGCCCCGATCAGGGTTACGGACTCAAACTGGCCCGTCGTTTGCAGTCGCAGTTGCAGGTCAGTGGTGGAGTGAGCGTCGATGACGCCATTCGCGGCTGTTTGAATATCGCTTTGCGTCGGGCGTCGCTCTTCGGTCGGGCACCGGTTATTCACGATCTCACTATTGCTTTCACCATGTGGGGCTTTTTCGATGCTGACCCTCCACAAGATCTCGTGGAACGTCGAAGCGCATTGTTCATCGGTATTGGCAACGTGCACCATTACGCCGAAGGCCGTGTCGTGGCTGATCTGGTCCCTGAATCCTCGTTGCGCCTGTCACCGCAGCAAGTTGCTGATCGTTATCGGAGTGATTGGCGGGCGTTGAACGGGGCATGAGTCACGAACCAGATCTAGATTGAGATCTGTGACTGACTATCGAGCACCCCTCGCCGACATCGACTTCGTCCTCAACAGAGTGTGTGGACTTGACCGCATCCTCAGCCTTCCTGGGTTCATCGATGCCGACTCGGCCATGGTGCGTGAGCTGCTGCAAGAAGCCGCTCGATTCATGGAAGAAAAGCTCGCTCCCTTGAACAAGACCGGCGACTCTTTTGGGGTGAAACTGCAAAGTGATGGCTCGGTGATCACGGCACCTGGTTTCGTCGAGGCGTATCAGGCTTATGTGGAAGCCGGTTGGGGAGCAGTGCCTTTCGAACCCGGATTCGGCGGTGGCGGATTTCCTTGGATGGTGGGCCTGGCCATTCAAGAAATTATGACCGCCGCCAATATGGCCTTTTCCATGTGCCCGCTGCTGACGCAGGGGGCCATTGATGCCATTGCTCATCACGGAAGCGAAGAACAGAAAATCACGTATTTGCCAAAGATGGTGACGGGCCAATGGTCGGGAACGATGAACCTCACCGAACCCGATGCCGGCAGTGATGTGGGTGCGGTCAGAACACGCGCCGTACGAAATGCGGATGGCAGTTACTCAATTACCGGTACCAAGATCTATATCTCTTTCGGTGAACACGATATGGCCGAGAACATCGTGCACTTGGTTTTGGCCCGCACCCCCGATGCGCCTCCGGGCACCAAAGGAA
>JBEIGJ010000102.1:0-7038 GCA_040381935.1 Acidimicrobiaceae bacterium
ACCACCGGCATCTTGTATTCCTGACAGCGCTCCCACACCGGGTCGTACCGACGATCGTGATACGGAGTCTGGTTACACCAACGGGCCGGAATCATGATGGCGCCCAGACCATTGGCCTTGGCCCAGTCGATCTCGGCCAAGACATCATCGAGTTCACCCGTGATCGGCACCAAGGCCACACCACAACGACGATTCGGACTGGTCGCTACCAGTTCGGCCAACCAACGGTTGTGGGCCTTGGCTCCCGCCAAACCAAGTTCGGGATCAAGGTCACCGGATAATCCAAGACCAGCACCAAACGGAACCGCGGTGCGACTCTCGACAGCATCAGCATCGGGATAGACAACTTCGGCGGCCACACCATCGGCGTTCAGTGTGAGATCGCGCCGATCGGCATCCCAACCACCGGCCAGTTCCTCTCCCAAGTTTTCGAACCAATCCTTGGCGAACTTCGAATCTCGGACACCAAGTTTGGTGGATGCCTCGATCAGCGCCGCCTGCTCGGCCAAGAAGTCATCGAGTTGAGGCCAATACTTCTTCTCCAAGTATTGGCGGTACTTCTCCGTTGGCAATCCGGCGTGGCTGTCGGCAGCCACGATCACATAGGGATCGTTGACATTTTCAGCGCTCACCGAGTGAACATTCTTTTCGGTCACAGTCATATCGTCATCTCCGTCGGGATCAAGCAGCGTTTTGCGGAGCAAACGCTGGACACTTGTAGGCCTCTCGCGGGATATCGCCCGCAGAAATTGGGTTGTGTATATCGGCAACTTTCGGACCGAACTGTGCGGCCAATGGAGCCAAAGCGTCGAGATCGAAGCCGTACAGCGCTGCGGCATTACCGCCGATCATCATGGCTGTTTCTTCAATGGGCACCGGAGCAAACGACAGGCGAAGGGCCAGCTCAGAATACGGCGAGCTGGCTTCTTTGTGCGGATAATCGGCACCCCACATGATGCTGTCCAGTCCCACCACATGACGTAAACCCACTTCGTTGGGCCGAATGAAACTGGCCCCCAACTGGCATTGCCGGGCCCAATACTCACTGGGCTTCAAAGACAATCCATTCACGATGGCCCGACCCCATTCGGCCTCTTGTGAGCCTGATGCGTGAGCCATGCGATCGAAGAAGAAATCGAGTCGCGCCAATTCTTCGGGAACCCAGGCGGTGCCCTGTTCGGTGAAGACCACTTGCATATTCGGGTGACGATCAAGGGCCCCACCAATGACCAAATGAGTGAAGGCTCGATGGGCAAACCACGAGACTTCCAGCATGAAGACGACTGCATCCACATCATTGGGCCCCATGGGCGGTGATGCTGATCCGGTGTGATGGTTCACCGGCATCTCCAGTTCTTCGCAGATCTTCCAGAGTGGCTCGTAATAGTCCTCGTATAACTGCGGTGCATCTCCACCGGGCGGAGTCCCCGGTAACAGCACTCCCCCGGTCAGACCATTTTCTTTGGCCCATTTGATTTCAGCCACCGTGGCATCGAGATCCAACAGATTGATCTGCACCACTCCAGCGCGCTGACCCGGTGTGGCCCGACAAAAATCGGCTAGCCAACGATTGTGCGCTTGTAGTCCTGCCCACCGCCGTTCGGCATCGCGAGCGGTCATGGCCGGTGGTTGCGAGGCCAGTGACGATTTGGGATAAAAAGGCGGCACGGTGTTGGGGAAAATCACCTCGGCGACAACGCCGTCAGCGTTGAGATCGCCTTTACGACGATCAGAATCCCAATTGCGTGGACCAAGATCTCCCTCGAGATCCTCGTAAGGATTCACAAAGGTGCTGGCCCAGGCATCGAAATCATCGAGCCATTTCGATTCCAAGTGTGGGCGGTAATCCGGGATATCTCCCCCGGCATGACAGTCGGCTGATACGACGATGTAGCGATCGTCGCCGTTTTGGTCTTTGACAATGGCAGGTCTGGTCACCGTCGCCCCCTTGACGATTTCTCCTCCATATCAACCTACTATCGACTCCAGAACGGGACAAGACGAGGGGAAAAGTCATGAAGGATTTCTCAGGCAAAGTAGCGGTCGTGACCGGCGGGGCCAGTGGTATCGGTCGAGCCATGGTGGAGAGATTCGTGGCCGAGGGAATGAAGGCTGTTCTGGCCGACGTCAACGAAGAAGCACTCGAGACCACGGTGAAAGAGATTCGCGCCGCGGGAGGAGACGTGATCGGCGTGCGCACTGATGTGTCGCAGTTGGAATCTGTCGTGGCGTTACGAGACGCCGCTTACAGCACCTACGGAGCAGTGAATGTTCTGTGCAATAACGCTGGCGTGGCATCGGGCGCTTATGGCCGAATCTGGGAACACGAAATCAATGACTGGCGATTCGCCATGAGTGTGCACGTCTATGGCGTCATCAACGGCATCAAGGCATTCGTGCCGACCATGATGGAGCTCGGATCCGAAGGACACGTCATCAATACGTCTTCCAACAACGGAGGTTTTGCCCCGATTGCTTCGGCGGCTACGTATGCCACCTGCAAGAGTGCGGTGGTCACCATTTCTGAATGTCTGTTCGGACAATTACGCGAAGTCGGCAACGACCTTGGTGTTTCGGTGCTCTTCCCCAGCGGTAAGACCAAAGGACTGCTCGATACCGGCATTTGGAAAACGCGGGAACGACCAGCCGAGTACGCCACCGATCACGTGGTTGACACCGAGTCCAAAATGCAGGACTGGATCAAGTCGATGGAAGCTGCCGGAACTCCCGTGGCCTTCACTCCGCTTTCTGAAGTGGCCGACACCGTGATCGACGGGCTACAGAACAATCGCTTCTGGATGGTGGAAGAAGGCCGATTCGAACATGCGGTGCGGATGCGCGCCGATGTGATGTTGCGGCGCGCCGATCCGGTGTATCCGCGGGGCTGACCCACTTCTAGGATGCGCCCATGTCTGGAAACGACCTCGCCTCCATCAAAGCAGCTGCAACTGCTCTCAGTCCCTGGGCCCATCTCGCCACCGTCGGCAAGGACGGCCGACCCGATGTGGTGCCCGTGCATCCGTGCTGGGAAGGCGACACCTTGTGGATCATGGTGGGTACCGACTCGGTGAAGACCCGTAACGTGCAGCACAACAATCATGTGGCCCTGCACTGGCAGGTCACCGAAAAGGGTGATGGCGTGGAGATGTGGGGCACGGCATCGGTATTCGACGATCTCGAAACCAAACGACGTCTCTGGACCGGCGTCTTCGACTACGACTTGAATCTGTTCGCTCCCGGTGGTCCGGAAAACTCTCCCGACACCGGATTCATGCGCGTTGACGTGTATCGCGCCTTGCACCTACCGGCCTACGGCATGGGTGGCCGCTTCGAATGGCGTGCCTCGTAGAAGGTTGGAAGATGGCCAGTCGCTAGGACCTGAGCCGCACCGACAAACAGGTCACGCAGCCTTCCAGTTTTTCAAATTCGGAAATATCGACGGGCACCACATTGATACCCCGCGCCTGCAGCATCACCGTCGTGCGGGGTGCACCAGCAGATAGCAGCACCGTCTCAGGATCCAGAATCACCACGTGGGCCCCTTGTTCTTCGGGAACCGACAGATAGTTGTCGAACACCAAAGGGTCATCGACAAGGGGATCGAAACCGATCACGGTGCCGTCAGGCAACGCAGTCACCGCGGATTTCAAATGCAGTACTCGCGAAATCGGTACCGCGATGACGTGGCCCCCGAGTGACTCGACAATGGACCGCATCGATGTAATTCCGGCATCGTTGGTTCGACCTCCGCGACCCACATACATAGTCGGTCCAATTTTCAGAACATCGCCCCCATCGAGTCGTGCTGCGGGATCGATGTGATGTATGGCCAAGCCGTAACTGGACAACGTCTTTTCGACTCCCAGTATTTCGGCGCGCCGCTCGGGAGCACCGGGACTGGTGATGATGGCCGCATCGGCAAAAATCACTGCCGCATCCTCGATGAAAACTGAATCCGGACAATCATCGGCCGGTGGTGTCTCGATGATCTCCCAACCATGGGCCACCAGCGTGTTCACGTACCCATCCCACTGTTTCTGGGCCCGAACGATATCCACCGGTTGGCGTTCAATATGGGTGACCAAACCTTCAGCCAGTCGGGGTCCCGGGCGGCGAACGAAGGCGATATTCGACATGGCTTTCAGGCTACGCGGACATCCCCCGGAACTTCGGCCGCCGATTCACACAGGGCTTGTTTGGCGTCGACCTCGACGTGCACCCGCTGTCCGACGGAAATATCGTCATCGGTTCTGACACCACCAACGGTGACCAAGATGTCCAAGACATCGAGACGAACGATGACTTGGGACATCGCCCCTTGAAAGACGGTACGCACGACACTTCCGGGATATCCATCGGTTCCCAGGCGAAGATCCTCGGGCCGGACGAGAATTCTGATGTCCTCCCCTACGGGAAACGAGTGTTTCAAGACGAGCTGTCGGTTGCCGAGTTGAACTCGATCACCGTCCATGGCAACTGCCGGGAACTGGTTCATGGTGCCGATGAAGCGGGCTACGAACGAATTGCAGGGATTGCGATAGATCTCTACCGGTGATCCGAACTGCTCGATACGACCATTCGACATGACTGCAACTCGGTCGGAAATGGCCAAGGCTTCTTCTTGATCGTGGGTCACGAAAAGAGTCGTCATTCCGAGACTGGTCTGCAAATTGCGAATCTCGTCGCGGAGTGATCCCCGCACCTTGGCATCGAGCGCCGATAGGGGCTCATCCAAGAGCAAGACATCGGGACGCACCGCCAACGCCCGGGCAAGGGCTACCCGCTGCTGTTGTCCACCCGATAATTGATGTGGAAAGCGATTCGCCAGGGAACTCAATTGGACTAGTTCCAGCACTTCGCTACATCGCTGGTGTCGTGAACGGGAATCCATCTTGCGCGTTCGCAGTCCGAACTCGATGTTCTGCGCCACGGTCATATTCGGAAAGAGACTGTAGGTCTGAAAGACCATTCCCATATTGCGATGATGAGCCGGCCGACTCCCAAGATCATTGCCACCAAGAGAGATCGTCCCTCGATCGCGGCGCTCGAACCCAGCAGCAATGCGCAGAGCCGTGGTCTTTCCACAACCAGACGGTCCGAGCAGGGTCACTAATTCGCCCTCCTCAACCTGGAGAGAAAATCCCTCGAGCGCTGTCGTCGACCCGAAGTATTTAGCGACATCGAAGAAGTCGAGATGGTTCATGTAGATGTCTCCTGATTGGCCTCAGCAGTTGCAGACGAGTGTTGGAAGGGTCGCCGGGGTAACGAAGGGCGCCGGGTCAGCCGATTGAGGGCAACGAAGATCAGAATCGTCACCACGATGATCAGCAAATTCAGTCCGTATCCGCCTTGTGGCTCCCGGCCGGTGTACGTGGCTTGAAAGCGCGGGAGCGTTTCCTTGAGCAGCGTGTTGGCGATCGTAAATTCACCGATCACCACGGCCGCAGTCAGGAAAGTCGCCGAAATGATCGCTGAGCGCAGATTCGGTACCAGCACTTTGACGATGGTGGTCAACCAACCTCCTCCCAAACTGCGGGAGGCTTCGACCAAGGTATGCAGCGGTATCGCTCTCAGTCCGGAATCGAGTGATCGGTAGGTGAACGGCAATGCGAGAACGGCGTAGAAGGGGATCAGCGACAAATCCGAGTTGAGGAACCAGCGAACATGGGGTTTGACCACGACGATTCCCGCCACCAGCGCAATGGCCGGAATCATGAAGGGAAGAACGGTGAGGAATTCGATGAAGGCCCGAGCTCTTGGAAGCCGGAGATGAACCCAAATGGCCGTGGGTACCAACAAGACAAGCGTCACGGCCACCGCACCGAGAGCCAGTCGCAGGGTGATGGTCAGGGCATCCCAGAACCCAGGATCACTGAACGCTTTGGTGAGACCCGACAACGACCACTTGTCGAAAAGTGTCGACCAACCCAAAAGGATCGTCGGAACGTTTTGTAACGCATATCGAGACAAGGTCAAGAGCGGTGCCACAAAGAACATGAAAGACAGAATCAGAACCAGGGTTGGAATGACCCGTGCAAGAGACGACAACGAAGGCTTGACGGACGAGTGATTCGATCGGGTCATGACTGCCACCGCTCGGCCCGGCGTCGTGCCAACCAGTACACCGTCATGGCAAGACCCATGATGATGATCATCCAGGCGGCCAGGGAGTAACCGACGGCATCCTCTCCGATTCGCACATCCCCTCCCAAGAAAAATCCAATGCGCAGGGGAACTATTTTCGAGTTGTCAGTGAGAACTCGCGCCGTTGCATAGGCGCTCAGCGAATTGGCGAAGAGTAGGAGAAATCCACCCAGTATCGACGGAGCCAACACCGGAATCCCGATGCGCCGCCAATACGTCCATGCTGTTCCACCGAGGTTGGAGCAGGCTTCACGCCACGTTGGTCGTAAACCATCGATTGCCGGCAGGGTGACCAAGAGCATGAGCGGAATATTGAAATACGAGTAGACGATGATCAGACCGTTGACTCCACCGAGGGTGAAGTCACCGTCATAAATTCGCCATCCGAAGTAGTCGAAGATTTTGGTGAGAACTCCTTGGCGACCGAGAAGGCTCAAGAATGCAAATGCCAAGGGAAGCCCGCCCATGTTGGCGGCGACTCCGCTGAACGACGTTGCGACACTTCGCAACCAGCGTGGTCGACGACTGGTGGCGACTGCATAGGCAAGAACGATTCCGAAGAAGGCTCCGACTACGGCGGCTCCGGCGGAAAACGTGACGGAGAAGCGAAACGCTTCGAAGTTCTGCCCACTCATTCCCTCTCCCATGGCCGAGAGAGACCAACCATCGGTTGTACGGAGGGCGTTCAGAAAAACACTGATGGCTGGAATCAGGAGGAAGAGAATGAGAAAAAGAAAAAAGGGTACGACTCCCCACCATGGGTGACGTAGGACTCGGCGGAAATTGCGAGTGGGGGGCACGCGCCCACCCGGGCCCCCCCCCGGGGCAGGGACGGGGGGGGGGGCTGGCACGCACATGTTAAGGCGGGACCCACCAACCGGCCCCCAAAAAGGA
>JBEIGJ010000103.1:0-7027 GCA_040381935.1 Acidimicrobiaceae bacterium
AGGGTCACCACCACGTTGCCGACCCCTGCATCAAGCAGAGCCGATATGCCGCCAAGCATGGCTACCTCATGTTGATTGGGCATGATCACATCACACAGGCTCACCAATGTCCGAGATAGATCTTGGGCCGGAGCAGGATTGAGGATGGTGCGCGCTCCGCCTGATTTGGCAATGGCCAATGCCGCTTCTACCGCTCCGATGGGAACCTCCAACTGACTCAGAACGACACGTGACCGCTCGAGGATGCGGCGATGTGATTCCACCGCCGACAACGTTAAAAAGGCGTTGGCTCCCGGTACGACGACAATCGAATTTTCCGCTTCACTGTCAACAGAGATCAGGGCCCGGCCCGTTGGCCCATCATGATCACTGACATGGGCGGCGATGCTTTCGTTGACGATGAGGCGATGGAGATACGAACCAGCGGCGTCATTTCCCAACGAGGTGATGAAAGCGGTATCGGCACCAGCCCGTCTGGCGGCCACTGCTTGGTTCAAACCCTTACCGCCGGGATGCTCGGAATATGACGTGGCCATCACCGTTTCACCCGGACCAGGGAGGTGTTCGACAGTAGCGACAAGATCCAAATTCGTACTGCCCACCACCACGACCTCGTACCCGTGAGTCGCGGAGCCCGACGTACTTCCAGTCATTGAACTCATGCGTATCCCGTCGCTTGAAGAAGGGGGGTGATATCGAAGCGATCCAATGCCGGCAAATACTTGCGCGCCGCATCGGCTCGGAATTTCACACACAAATCACGTCGGAAAAAGCGGGCGCCCTCGCGCACGACGTAATTGAGAATGAAGAAACGAAAAGCCTCAGGAATGAAACGAACTTCCTCCTCGGTCAAGGGGAAGACCTGGTGATAAGCAGTCAAAAACTCACAAAATTGAGTCTCGAGCAATGTGTGGGAGGAATATGTCCACTGTGTTTGGTCGCCGGTGGCCGACGAAACACGGGACAGAAAATAGAAATCGAGAACTCGGGACTCGAGACGAAACCAGTCGTAATCCCATCGCGAAAACAAGGTGAACTGTCCCGAGTCATCGAAAAGCACGGAGAAATTTCCTAGGTTCCAATCCACGAGCACTGGTATTCGATGCCAGGAGTCGTAGCGAATGCGCTCCAACTCGAGCAGAAAGTCGTGGGTGTGGCGCCACAGAACACCAACATCTTCCGGAGGTAGCTCGAAATTACGCGGTGCAAAAGGCGACGAGAGCAGATCCAACAAATGAATGGCATCTGATTTGACACTGTTCGATGTTGCCGGGATAGCGGGCGCGATGACATCACATTGACGATGGAAACTGGCGATTTCACGAGCCAAACACTGGCGCATTTCCGTTGACAATTGCGAGGGCAGGGACTCGGCGCGGCGGGCCTCGGCGTAGAAGGCCACCCACAGTGACCCGTCGTAATACGTAAAAGGTCGATCACCATGGCCGAGGACTGGTGCAAGAAAATCGGCGTAACGCGTACCACTCAGAAGTTGAGTGCAGCGAAAGAGACGGTCATGATCCTCGGCGAAAAGAAAATACGATCCGTAGTTGGAGACTTTGGCAAAGACGCATGATCCATCATCCAAAGCGACTCGGTACACCGTGTTGGTCGAGACGCGCGGACTGGTGTCGAAAACTTCGACGATGGTCCGCCGATCCCCAAAGGCCTTCCAGGCTTTGGTCAGGGCGTCTCGGTGGACCAACTCATCCATACATGCAGTGTCTCACGAGAACGATGGTTCCCGCCATCATTGGCACCGCAGGAGGATCAACTGGCGTTGGCGCGAATCCCAATAGGTGCGATCAAACGGTAGCCAGCGGCATGCCGTTCATCTTCACTCTCGCCGCCCCACAGTCCATACTCATGATGTCGACGGGCGAATTCTCGACAGTCGACTTGGACCGTACATTCCGCGCACACCGAGCGAGCCATTGCCTCGCGCCGCTCTCGCGCTTGTGGCCGCTCCGCTGTCAAAGGAAAAAAGAGGTGAGTCATCCCCCGGCAAGCACCCTTGGCCATCCAATCGTCATCGACTTGATGATGATAAGGATTCAATTCAACCGCTGACATACGACCCCCCGGCCTGACGAACTTCGACGGTGATTCCGGTATTTCCCCCCAAGAGAACCGTTCGTCTCACCATAGGACCGAAGTGATCAAAGAGTCAATAAGCAATTTGAGGCCCCGGTGGTGGGGTCTGAACGGCCTGCAGGCAACGGATTCAACGTGAGGCGAAGTAGTGAAGGCCATCTAGGAAACGATCAATATCGGTGAGCGTCGTATCCCAAGCCGTCATCCACCGGACTTGATCATGAGCCAGATCCCAATCATAAAAAAAGGACCACTCTTGGACCGCCCGGGCCAGGGGCCGGGGGAGCGCCGGGAAGATGCTATTGACCACGGGTGGGGTCACCGTGATACCCGGAACCTCGTGCACCCGAACATGGAGAACCTGGGCCATGGCATTGGCATGTCGAGCATTTTCCAACCACAAGTCATCGCGCAGCAGAGCCGCAAACTGCGCCGCTATGTAGCGAACTTTGGAGGGCAACTGCGTGATCTGCTTGCGAAGGAAAGCAGCTGAGGTCGCCAGATCGGCATTGAGATAGACCACGGCTTCGCCGTACATCATCCCGTTCTTGGTGCCTCCGAAAGAGACCACATCCACGCCGGCATCCACGGTGAAGGACCGCAAGGTCTGACGCGTACCGCCCAAGGCCACTGTGGCGTTGGCGATTCGAGCACCGTCGAGGTGCACGTACATGCCCAATTCATGGGCAGTGGTACAAAGGGCTGCGATCTCGCCAGGGGAGTAGAGGGTCCCCCATTCGGTGCTTTGAGTAATCGACAACACACATGGTTGGACGTGATGCACCACACCCAAGTTGTGAGCCACAGCCCGAATCTGCTCGGGAACCAGTCGGCCCTCAATCGAGGGAAGATCGATCAATTTGCTACCGAGAATCCTCTCCGGTGCACCAGTTTCATCGACATTGATATGAGCAACGTCGCTGCACACCACCGCTCCCGCAGGACGCAAAGCCGTGGCCAAGGCCAACACATTGGCACCTGTGCCATTCCAGGTCAGAAAGGTATGCACCTTGCGCCCGAACAAATCGTCGAACAGGCCCTCGACTTCCTTGGTCCACGGGTCATCGCCGTAGGCCAGTGCATGCCCATGGTTCACCGCCGACATCGCTTCCATGACTTGGGGATGAACACCGGCGTTGTTATCACTGGCGAAGAAATGCTCCGGAACCGGATGCGGACAAAACGACATGGTCAGAGTCTGCCGTCACGGGCAGACATGAAGAACCCCCGACGACACTCCGCCTTGATCGGTTCGGGATCGACGACTATGAACATCATCCGCACCGGAGTATCGGGCAGAATAACGTCATGACGAAATTACCTGAACCACCCACGGGGGAAGCCCGCTGCCGATGGTGTCGCCGAGTGGTGCCAATCAAATCTGGCCCCGGTCGGCCCAAGGAATTCTGCTCCCAAGCCTGTCGCCAATGGGACTGGGTGGGACGTCAACGAGCTCGAGAACTGCAAATCAGCGAGGACGAACTGGTGGTGACTCGACGGGAACTGGATGAACTGTACGACGATCTCTACGTTCTGGCCTGCGCCGTCGACGATACCGACGCTGAATTACGGGCCAGCAAACCAACAGTGCAGGGCTTGAAAGAGGCCCTGACCTGGCTCATGGATGCCGCCCGACCCCTGCGCGACCGCACCGTCAGTCCGTCTTTGCGCCGATAATTGTCGTTATGACACTTGAGTCGAAGAAACGCAATGACGTTTGCTCTCCTACCGAATTGGGCCCTGGTCAGCGAACGTCGATCAAATCGACGACGAAGATCAAGGTTTCATTTCCTTTGATAACTCCACCGGCGCCAGCTTGGCCGTATCCAAGATCCGGTGGAATGGTGAGTTGACGGCGACCACCAACACGCATCCCAGCGACTCCCTGGTCCCAGCCGCGAATGACTTCACCGGCTCCCAGACGGAAATGGAAAGTTTCTCGCCGATCCCATGAGGCATCGAACTCTCGGCCGTTACTCCAAGCCACACCGACATAGTGCATCACTGGTCGACACCCAGAAACGGCTTCGGCCCCTTCGCCGACGACCAGGTCTTCGATGATCAACTGCGTCGGAGGTTCAGTCGCAGGAACGGTGATGGATGGTTTGGTGCGGGGTTCTGAGGTCACGTGGCGACGTTAGTCGCCGTTGCTTTCTTCGGGCGCATGTAGGTCCCCTGGGCCACGGCCACCGGCTTTTTTTCATCGTCGGTATAGGCCACGACCGAACCGACAATGGACCGGCTTCCCACACTATTGAGGATGGCGCGGGCTCGGATCACCTCTCCCCGAGCGGGGCGTAAGAAGCGAATGGACATCTCACTGGTCAATGTCATTGGCTCCATCCCTGTGGCTGACAAGGCGGCGTAGAACAAAGCCGCATCACAGATACCAAAGACCGTTGGTCCGCTGATGATCTTGCCCGGGCGCAATGAGGCACTACTGGGATACATCACCGCAACCGACATACCAAAGGCCATCTCTTCACAGGCATTGGCATTGCCACCGAACTCTCCCCCGATGAAGGCGTTGATTTCCTCAACCGAAACCAAGGCGGGCCGCTGAGGGTCGTAATGCTCGGAGGTCGTTACTTCCTTAGTCATAACCCGGGTTGCCGTTGCTGGTTCACATTGCTGGTCATGGTGTAACCGTAGTCAGTTCCCTGTGCGTCCTACGAGACGCCCTAGTCTCGACCTGTGACCTCACTGTTGAACGAGTCCTCTTCTCTGCCATCGATACCGGCTGACGAAATTCGAGCGGCACTGGAGTCGATGGCCGCCAACGACGTGCCCTGGACCGCGGGCCGCGTCTTTTCCTTGGCCTATGACGCCGGCCCCGAGGTACGAGCCGTTGCCGATCAGGCCTATGCGATGTTCTCTTCGGCCAATGGTTTAAATACCGATGCATTTCCCAGCTTGCGTCGGATGCAGTCCGATGTGATCTCCATCGTTCAGACATGGACCAACGCCTCGGGTACCAATGCCGGTTTCATGACCAGCGGCGGCACCGAAAGCATCCTCATGGCGGTGAAAGCCGCCCGCGAACGCGGCCGTCGCGAATCGGGTATCACCCAACCGAATATGGTCTTGCCAACGTCAGCTCATGCGGCCTTCGACAAGGCGGCGTACTACTTCGGGCTGGAATGTCGTCGAGTGCCAGTGGACGCCAACTATCGCGCTGACCCCGAGGCAATGGAAGCAGCGATCGATAGCAACACCGTGCTCCTGGTCGGATCCGCTCCGCAATATCCCCAAGGTTTAATCGATCCCATTCCGGCTATCGCTGCCATCGGTCACGCTCGAAAAATCAACGTCCATGTTGATGCTTGTATGGGCGGCGTGGTTCTCGCCTACCTCGAAAGGGACGGTGACGATATTGCGCCCTGGGATTTCCGAGTTGAGGGGGTCACCAGTATTTCGGTTGATCTGCACAAGTACGGATACACGGCCAAAGGCGCATCGGTCATTCTTTATCGCGACAAAGTGCAGCGTTCGTACCAAACATTCGTCACCGATAATTGGCTCGGTGGTGTGTACGGATCTTCCGGCATCTTGGGCACGAAAAGTGGTGGACCCATTGCTGCAGCCTGGGCGGTCATCCATTTTCTCGGTGATGAGGGTTACACCCGACTCACCCGACAAGCACGACAGACGTGTCTGACATTGGCCTCTGCTCTCTCGGAAATGCCCGAGATCGCCTTGCGAGCCCATCCCGATAGCACTCTGGTGAGTTTCGGTCTCGCACCAGGATCACCAAAGGATCTCGACGATGTGCATGCCCGCCTTGGTCAACGACAGTGGTATGTCGATCGCCAAGGACCGCCGCCCTCACTGCATTGCACCGTGCATGCCGGGCACGCAGCGACCATTGACCGTTTCATCGACGATGTGCGCTGGGCTGTTGAGACGGCGCGAACCACGACAGAGCAATCTCAGGCCACGGGCACCTACGGCACTATCGAGTAACTCTGTGTCCAGACGGGTGCGGGCCTACTGCGGGAACAACGTCTGATGCGATGCAATCACCAATGACAACAATTCATCTTGTTCGGCGTTATTCAAAATACCGAGTTGGCGAGCCACAATTTCATTGGTGAGATTTTCCGCTGAATCGAAGGTCGTCTTCAACGATTCCCCATCAGGAAAAGGTCCTTCCCATCCAAAACGCTTGGCTTGATCGACACCGGCCGAACCAGGGTTGGCCAGAATTGCCGCCAACGGTGACAAGCCATGGGCCACGATGGCCACAATGTGGGCACTACCGCGCAGCTCTCGCAACACATGAATGAGCTGATAACACCGACCGTGAGCATCACTGACTCGTGCTTGGGCACGCCATCCCGTAAAGAGACTGAGACCCGTGGGATCAGATCCGTCGATGACCTTCTCCAATAACTCCACGAGACGTGACGCACCAGCGAAGCCCGACAGGCGGGACCGGCCCCATGCAGCGCAACCCAGCGCATAGCGATCCGCTCCAGCCCGTGCTCCCTCGACGGCGACGCCACTTTCCCACAATGAGCGCACCAATTCCGGCGCGAAAAAGCCGAAGGCCGAAATGATTACCGAGGCATCGACATCCCCGAGGACTCCACCTCGACCCACGACGTAATAGGAGAATCCCCCGGGATAGCCGGCATCCTTTCCCGGTTGCAGGGTTTCGGGGTGGAGCATGAACGCTCCCCCGGTAGCGCCCACCGGAGCGGCCAAAGCTCGGGCAGTGGCCAATGAGTGTGCCGACGGATGATTGGATGTCTGACCTACCGGAGATGTCGTCATGGAACGAAACTAGTACGACATCACGAGAACTCTTCTGACCGTCACGTCCCCACCAATGCTCAGGGTCTAGGGTGATGATGTCGTTCACCCCATCCGGGAGAGTTTCGATACCGCCAGTATCGCAACGCCGAAGGAGCAACCTCCCCGGAATCTCTCA
>JBEIGJ010000104.1:0-7004 GCA_040381935.1 Acidimicrobiaceae bacterium
AGACCGGAGATTTCCACTGCAGGAGCACCAACTCACAACGCTCATCGGGCAGTCGCAATCGACGCACCGCGACATCGATCCCTACATCTGATGCGAATCCCAGAAAATCCACCTCGGAAAGCTCGTGAGTGTCAACATCGATGAACCCCAAACCGTGATACCAGGCGACTGATTCAGCAAGGTCGGTGACAGTGATCCGTAAATGGCGAATCCGCACTTGATCAACGGGCACTGAAGGATCGCCCATCACATCAAGGCGCGTTCCGAAAGGATCGGCCAGCGTGGCCCAAGTAGACGCCCACGGCGTGCTCCCCCGACCGAGAAGTTTTCCCCCACAAGAGGTCACACTCTGAATTGCCGCGTCCACATCGGCAACCGCAAAACCGATGGCCTGCATACCCACACGCGTCGGATCATCAATCGGTGAGCCCACCATGGGTGGGTTCACCCACTCCTGTACCTCGATCGATGCGCTCGTTCGCGCCCCGCGAGAATCGTAAAGGAACGCAGCTCCGCTCACGATTTCGCCGTCGATGCCAAGAAGCGATCCATCGGAAGGATGCAAAGGGTTGCGCATGACTTCACGTAACCCGAGAGCCTGAACATAGAAATCGACAATGGCATCGGTATCGGCACAGCAGTAACAAATGTGCAGGAATCGGCGAGCCGGTGCTTCGGGAGGGCCATGATGGATTCGAGTATTTGACGTCACGGCGCTCGACAGTACCCCAAGCACCAACCCGACCTGGCAGAATCGGACCGTTGAGGAGGAAATGATGCAGGAACGGCTGGACGGTCAGCGTTTAGAGGGCAAAATCGCGCTGGTCACCGGTGCGAGTCGAGGTATAGGAACTGCGATTGCTCGCAGGCTCGCTAGTGAAGGAGCAACCGTCGCCTGCACGGCACGTACTCTCGATCCCGACCCCAAATATGTCGGCACGTTGCGCGACACCGTCGAGATGATCGCCGCATCTGGCGGTAAGGCCGGGGCATTCAAAGGTGACCTCTCGAGTGCTGAGGATCGCTCTCGACTCATCGATGAAGTGCACGCATCTCTGGGGCCGGTGGATATTTTGATCAACAATGCCGCAGTGACCTTCTTCCTGCCGATCGATTCGTTTCCCGAGAAGCGCTTCAAGCTCATGATCGAGACTCAGGTCTGGGCCGCAATCGACCTGGCGCAGCAGGTCATTCCCGATATGCGTCGTCGTGGGGCTGGTTGGATTCTCAATATCTCCTCGCGTGCCGCCGTGAAACCAGTCGGCCCACCATTTGATTCCTGGTATTCCGATGGCGCGTCATCGGTCTATGGTCTCTGCAAAGCGGCACTCGAAAGACTGTCTCTTGGTATGGCTGCCGAATTACACCGCGACAACATCGCCGTGAACACCCTGGCGCCGTGGGACAACGTGGCCACCCCCGGAGCCGGCAATCATGACCTCGTTGAGGCTTTCAGATTGGAACCCGAAGAGATCATCGCTCAAGCTGCTTTGGAATTGTGTTCAGGTAATCCCCAGCAACTCACGGGTCGCGTCGCCTACAGCCAACCACTTCTGGCGGAACTTGGCGTCGTGGCTCGCACTCTCGAAGGGCGACCATTCACCCCCGGCGCCACCGCGCACTAAGAGCACGCGCGCCAAGAACTCACTCATTGACATTTCACACACAACCAGATGGAGGACGACATAGTTATGACCAAGGTGATGCGTCGTTCGAAGAGGTGGAGCAATTGGGCAGGAAACCAAACTGCTCGGCCAACGTCGATTCATAATCCAACAAGCGAAGATGAGTTATCGCACTTGGTGGCGCTCGCTGCTCAGAACGGGCAAAAGGTAAAAGCCGTGGGGGCCGGACATAGTTTCACGGCGGCCGCAGTGGCAACTCACCATTTGGTTCGACTCGATCGTCTAAAGAACCTCATCGATGTCGCTCGCTCTCGAGGGACAGTCACCGTCCAGGCTGGTATCCACCTTTACGACCTCAATGAGTTGTTGTTCTCGCTAGGTCTGGCCCTGCCCAACCTTGGTGATATTGCTTATCAAACCATCAGTGGATCCATCGCCACTTCCACTCACGGCACTGGTCGTCATCTCACCGGGCTCGCCGGCCAGGTCAGTGGGCTTCGTCTCATTGCCGGCGATGGCAGCGTCATGGACCTCAGTGCCACCAAACATGCCGATCTATTCCAAGCGGCTCAAGTCAATGTGGGCGCGCTGGGCATCATTTCCCAAGTGACATTGAACGTGGTGCCGAGTTTCCGATTGCAGGCCACCGAAGGTGCTCAGCGACTTGATGCAGTTTTGGAGAATCTCGACGAACTCGTTGACACCAACGATCACTATGAGTTCTTTTGGATCCCCCACACGAAATGGGCTCTCACAAAGGCGAACAACCGCACTACCGATCCGGTGCACATTCCCAGTCAGTTCCGTCGCTGGTATGCCGATACGTTCTTGTCCAATTACGCATTCGGCGCCGTGTGCCGCCTCGGTCGCTTTCGCCCCTCTCTCATTCCACGTTTGGCAACTGCCCTACCGTCATCGGGAGTGTCGACATACGTCGACGAGAGTTACCGCGTCTTCACCAGTCAACGGCTGGTGCGGTTCGTCGAGATGGAATATGCCATACCGCGAGCTCACTGTGCTGAAGCCCTGAATCGAATCCGCCGCATCATCGACGAGCGAGGGTATTTGGTGAGCTTTCCCGTGGAAGTGCGTTTCACCGCGGCCGATGAAATTCCTCTCTCCACTGCCCACGGTCGTGAATCCGCATATATCGCCGTTCACATGTACAAAGGCATGGAGTTCGAGCCCTACTTCAGAGATGTCGCTGCGATTATGGCCGATTATGGCGGTCGACCCCACTGGGGCAAAATGCACTATCTCGGAGCGAGTGAACTCAGCGCCCTGTACCCGCGTTGGAATGACTTCATCAAGGCTCGCGATCGTCTCGATCCGCTACGTACTTTTACCAATGACTACACCCGACAGGTATTTGGCGACTAGTTCTGTTCACTGACGCGCCCCACCAACTCGCATCATTCACAGGCAACGCCATCCTTATCTCGATCGAGGGCCGGGCGATAGCCAGGTTGGCCAACCAATATCGGGGTCGCTCCAGCGGCCCGCGCTTCATTGCAGTTGGCGTAGTACACACTTCCTGAGATATCCGATGACCCGGTCTGAACAGATGTAGGCGGCCTCGAGATGCTGGTTGAACTCGGAGCCGACACGGCTTGCGTTTCCCACGGTGCAATGGTCTGATCGGGGCAATTAGTCCTTAAGTATCGCGCCATGGCATCTCGCTCACGCCTATCGATGGACAATTGCCAGCGTGCCTTGACCGCGATCCAGTCAGCAATATAGCCACAGCGAGTACTTCCTAACGGTGGCAACCAATCGGCGGGATCGAGATCACTTTTGGATTGATTCACCGAACTAGTAACGGCGTTCAGCGATCGCGGATCATCGAGGTCGTTGGCAAATGCCCGACGCTGAGCCTCGGTCCAAGCCCAAGCACCCGAAGCCCAGGCTTCTTTCAACGCCACTAGATGGTCGATCTGAATTTCGGCCGGGTCATCCCATACTCGACCATCAAAGGGACTCACCCAATCCCCGGCCACGACACGACACCCAAATGGGTCAACTTGAGCAAATGACGTGCTCTCCGCAATCAAGACCCGATCCCGAGTGGAGCAGCCATTGCTCACCGTCCAATGAGGAAACAAATCGCGTTGATAACCGCTTCCATATTCCGGAGCCACGATCATCACATCGAGAACGGCAAGAGCCAGTGGCCAGCCATTCGTCGAGGGCATCACCGCAGTAGTTGTCGTTGCCACCGTTGACAGCGATGTCGACGATACCGAGGCATTGGTCGATGAAACCGCGGTGGACGTGGTGCTCAATGGCGCCCGTGAACTCGATACGGATTCGACAATCGAGATAGGTGGATCAGCCGTTGAATTCTGCGAGGCGATATCTGGACCACAACTCACAGTGACCCCGACCAGCAATGAGACGAGAACCAATCCCACCATCGTGCCCCTGCGACGAAACTGGGAGTTCCGCTCGACGATCAACACAAGGGGATCGTAGGCCAGCGATGTCAAACGAGCGGTGACCCGCTTCCCGAGGATGAACGGGAACCACGAGAGAGGCGACGCTGGGAATCGAACCCAAGTAGAGGGCTTTGCAGGCCCTTGCCTAAACCACTCGGCCACGTCGCCAACCGGGCTGGCGAACCAAACCGGAGTCGCCAGTGTAACCCGACGACCCCCATTGCGGCCTACGTCTGACGCCCACCCCAGGCTCCCATTTCCATTCTCACCTGGTGGAATCCGCCGAGTACGTGGAACACTGCAAGTCATGCTTTTTACTTCATCCTCATCGAGGCGCGCTCGTTGCGCCTTCGCCGTCGCCTCCTTATGCCTCCTCGCGGCTTGCAGTTCTGGTGACGGTGCCACCGAAAACACCGTCGAGACAGTGCCGACCACCGTCGATGAACCAGCAACCACATCCACCACTCCGCTTGCCGAATTGGCCATGGCCTATGTGCGGCCCGGGCCATACCCGGTGGGCGTCACGTCATATGCATTGGAAGGCGGCAACGAAGTCGAAGTCTGGTACCCAGCGGTGGCTACCTCGACCGGATCGGATTCTTATGACGTGCGTGACTTTGTTCCACCAGCCATTCGTGATCTGCTCACCGCCGATGTGCCAGCAACCTTCACCTACGCCGCGGGCCGCGATGCTGTGGCTGCTGAGGGAACATTTCCCGTTGTGCTGTTCAGTCATGGCTTCAGCGGCTTTCGCTTTCAAAGCACATTTCTGACTTCGCACTTGGCCAGTTGGGGCATGATCGTGGCCGCCCCTGACCACTGGTCGCGCGACCTCTTCCATACCTTGAGTACCCCGGTGGGCGACCGTGAATCGGCAGTCATCGAACTGTTGGCCACGCTCGATTTGATCACAGCCGAAAACGCCGCAACGGGATCAATCCTCGCCGAACGCGTCGATGCCGATCGTGTCATCGCGCTTGGCCACTCCGCGGGCGGCGGCACCGTTGTACAAGCTGCTTTCGATGATCGCGTCGATGGCTACATCTCCATGGCCTCAGGCGTTATCTCCCTCTCTGGACCCGATAGTGCGACACCGCCAACCACTGCCGAGCTCCCGGCCAAACCGTCGTTCTTCATCGCCGGGCTTCTGGATCAAATCGTCTCGGCCAATGACGTGACTCGAGCTTCATATGATCTCGTCCCCGGGCCCAGTCGCCTGTGGATCATCGACGGTGTTGGTCACAATGGCTTCGACGACTTTTGCACGCTGGGCAATGGCACCGGAATCATCGGACTGGCCGAGGCCTCGGGATTAGGGCCGTTGCTTGAGGCTCGGCCCCAATTACGCCGCCTCGGCGAAGACGGTTGTCTGCCTCCGGCTGAACCAGTTGAGATCGGATTTCCCTTGATCCGCCACGCCATTACCGCTCAGTTGCGATTTTGGTTCGGAGATGACGCCGAGCCCATCGGCATTGGACCCGAAGTAGTCGGGGCATACGACCTTGCGGTTGAAATCGCCCTCAAAGACTGACCGAAACCGAGTACTCGCTACTCAGGGTCTACGGTGGGGACTATGGATACCACTATCGAACCGAGCAACCAGCAGGTGACCGTGATCAAGGGTGGCACCGTCATCGACGGTACGGGCGCACCTGGCATCCGAGCCGATGTGGCAATGCGCGGCGATCGCATTGAAGCTATCGGAGACGATCTGTCAGGGGACATCGTGATCGATGCCACTGGTCGCATAGTCGCTCCTGGATTCATCGACATCCACACGCACTATGACGCCCAAGTCTTTTGGGATCCAGCACTGACACCGTCGTGTTATCACGGTGTCACCACTGTGGTGGCTGGCAATTGCGGCTTTTCCATCGCCCCCACCAAACCAAGTGACCGCGACCTCATTGCCCACACCATGGAAAAGGTTGAAGACATGGATCCAGCCACCCTGCAAGAGGGCATTCCCTGGGAGTTCGAATCTTTTCCGGAGTATCTCCGCACCGTTGAACGACGCGGTACCTTGCTGAACTTCGCGTCGTACATCGGGCACACGCCTTTGCGGCTGTATGCCCTA
Organism: Acidimicrobiaceae bacterium; assembly: GCA_040381935.1. Taxonomy (GTDB): domain Bacteria; phylum Actinomycetota; class Acidimicrobiia; order Acidimicrobiales; family Ilumatobacteraceae; genus Casp-actino8. The sequence continues at coordinate 6,138 of JBEIGJ010000104.1, forward strand.
GGCGATGAAGCTGTCGGACGCCCCGCAACGCCCGAGGAAATCGAACGCATGGTGACCATCGTGGAAGAAGCAATGGATGCCGGTGCCGCTGGTTTTGCAACCAGTTTTGCCATCACCCATCGCGGTGCCGATGGACAGCCCATTCCCAGTCGCTGGGCCGAGCGCGATGAAATCGAAGCGCTGTTTTCCGCGGTTGGACGTTCTGGTCGCGGTGTCATTGGCGTGAACGGTGGCGAAGGACTCAGTTTTGCGGACTGTTACGAGATTCAACCCATGGTTGGCGCTCCCATCACCTACACCGCGCTCCTCACTACATCCCAAGGAACGCACTTGCAGGCGCTCGAGGTCCACAAAAAGGGAATGGAACAAGGTATTGATGTGTGGCCCCAAGTGTCGTGTCGGCCCCTGGCCTTTTCCATGACCATGGTCGAACCATTCACGTTGAATACTTCGCCAATTTTTGCCGAACTGATGCCAAAGTCGATCGAAGAACGTCGCGCTGCTTTCGCTGATCCAGCATGGCGCCAACGGGTACGCGTCGGCTGGGAGAACAAACAGGGCCTAGTCCCCCGTTGGGACAGCTACGAGATCATGGAATCGACAGCGTCGCCCGAATTCATTGGACGTCGCCTCACCGATATCGCCGATGAATCTGGTGCCGATCCTTTTGATCTGCTCCTTGAGTTGGCACTGTTGGAACCCGATCTCAAACTACGAGTCAAAGCCATGTTGGCCAACGACGATGCCGATGGCGTAGCCATCTTGCTGCAGGCCGACGGTTGCACCCTTGGTCTCAGTGACGCGGGCGCCCATGTCGGTCAACTCTGCGACGCTGTACTTCCCACCGACCTACTGGGGACTTGGGTA
>JBEIGJ010000105.1:0-6803 GCA_040381935.1 Acidimicrobiaceae bacterium
ATTGGATTTGGACATGACATTTGATGTGGCCGTCATGGCCGGCAATATCCCTTTGTTCTGTGCACCAGGAACACAAGCCCTCATCATTGGATCCTTGGCTCGACATCTGCGCATTGGTGGGCTGCTGATTTCCGGATTCAGCCTTGAAAAGCAGCCAGGCGCGTACACCGCTACCGACTTTGACGCCCATGCGATAGCAGCCGGTCTTCACCGCTACGTCGCGTATTCATCCTGGGATGGCGATCTCAGTGACGAGGCCGCCAACGCTGGGGAACTCGACGAGTATGCAGTACTGGTCTACCAGCGTTAGCAAGAATCAGGAAGTCTGATCCATCAGACGGCGGGCGATGACCTTGAGGCACAGAGTCTCATCGGCACCTTCGAAGATGGAGAGGACCCGGGCATCGACAAAGAGACGACTCACTGAGTATTCCTCCGCGTATCCATAACCGCCGTGAATCTGCATCGCCTCACGGGCCACCCATTCAGCAGCCTTACAAACATAGGCCTTGACCATACTGGCCTCGGTTGCACCTTCGCCTTTAGCCATGAGACGCGCCACCTGATATCCGAACTGACGGCCGGCTTGAATCATCACCGTCATTCGGCCGAGCTTGGCGCGTGTCAACTGGTAGTCGTAAATGTTCGATCCAAAGACGTTGCGATTTTGGGCATAGTCATAAGCGGCTTCGTAGGCAGCTTGCATTAACCCAACGGCGCGAGCGGCGGTTTGCAGCCGGCCATTTTCGAAACCCTCCATCTGGTAGTAGAAGCCTTTGCCCAATCCGCCTTCTTCACCAATGAGGTGTGTTGCTGGGACCCACCAGTTTTCGAGGGCTATTTCGTACGAGTGCATACCTCGATAGCCAATGGTGTCAATCGGGCGGCCTTCCATCTTGCCGACTGAACCGTCGGGTAAGAGATTTTGCGCGAACTCGAAGCCATGGGCTTCGCCCCGTGGTTTGGGCACGATGAAGACACTCAATCCCCTGTGAGTTTTCGAACGGTCAGGGTCGGTGCGAGCAAGAAGCATCAACACATCGGCGCGTGCGGCGAATGTGCACCATGTCTTGACACCGTTGATCACGTAGCCCGCGGCGCCATCGGGGCCAGTAGCTGGAGTTGCCGTGACCTTGATACCAGCGACATCGCTGCCATAGTCGGGCTCGGTGACTGCCACTGCGGCCATGACTTCGGCCGTGGCCAACTTTGGGAGCCACTCAACTTTTTGGGCCTCGGTGCCACCCTTCACCAATGCTCGGGTGAGGATCTCGGGACGGGTGATGAGCGATCCGCCGATACCAAGACTGCCGCGACTGAGTTCCTCGGTGGCCACGACCATGGCCAGATATTCGCCTTCTCCTCCTTCGGAGAAGCCGCCATATTCGCTCGGCACCGACAGTCCGAAGGCTCCCATTTCGGCGAGGCCACTGATGATCTCTTCGGGAACATCAGCGTTGTGACGATGAACATGTTCGGCCCGTGGGGCAATGACCTTGTCAGCGAAAGAGCGAAAGGTGTCTTGCACCATTTCGAAATCGCTATCGAGATGGCGCGGTCCTTGAATATCGGCGAGTCCGGCGAGGAAGGCCGGATCTCGATAAGTGCTGATGAAATCCATCACCGTCGTGAATGGCGCCGAATCAAGGCCCCAATGTGATTCCCGTCCGAGAAGTTTGCAGGCCAGTTCGTGAGCCATATCAGCGGTGTAGGCACAAGTGATCAAACCTTCGGCATGGCCCTTGGCTCCGTAATCCAGCAGTGAGCGGGCTGTCTCTACCGCCGAGGCGGCGTGAGCCAGGTCGTAGGCGACGACCTGGTTTTGGTCGGGTCCGCCGATTTGAGCCAAGTGTCGTAAGCCTTTTCCAACGGCTCGTGATGCCAAATCGATGACCTCGGCTGCAGTCTGCAGATCCGGGTTGACTGAGGGCGCGCTGGGGGTCGTGGTCATGCACGGAACGCTACCGAGGGACCCCTTCCAGAGGGGAAGTCGGGTGAGGAATTACATGAATGATCATTCGCCTTTGCTGGTGGGTGGGTGAGAATGGGAGCTGTGAATATTTGTGTTTTTTGCGGGTCCAGTTCGGGAAATCAGCCTCAGTTCGCCGAGCAGACTCGGCTCTTGGGATCTCGATTGGCGGCGCGTGATTTCGGTCTCGTTTACGGGGGAGGGCGCGTCGGTTTGATGGGAATCGTGGCCGATGCTGTGCTCGACAACGGTGGCCGAGCCTATGGAGTGATTCCGCAGCACCTCGTCGACATGGAAACAGCCCACCGTGGCCTGACCGAATTGGACGTGGTCGAATCGATGCACGCCCGGAAAGCACGAATGGAGGAACTCTCGGCGGGCTTCATTGTTCTGCCGGGCGGAATTGGAACCTTTGAAGAGGTTTTTGAGATCCTGACGTGGAATCAAATCGGATTACTGGCCAAACCCGTGGTCTTTTTCGATGTGGGTGGTTACTTTGCCCCACTCTTCCATTCCTTCGAGCACATGATCGATGCTGGCTTTGTCAAACCGGATTGTCGCAAGATGCTGAAGAAGACATCGATAGTCGATGAAGCGATTGATATTGCCAGTGGCCCTGCACCCGTCGTCACTGCAAAATTGCGACATCTGGATGTGACGGCAAAACGGAGTGTGATGTGACAAGGGAGTTCTTGTGCCCGCAACCCGATGGTGTGGCTTGGCCAACACGAACGTGGCCTCGTCGTGAGTTGGATCCTGCCCTCGATGTATCAGCTGTCAACGCGGTCATGGCTGAACTCTTTGATCACGGAGTCAATCCTGAAGAGGGCAAAGGGGTGTCACTGGCTCTTTTGGTGGTAGCCAACGGCCATCTAGTCCTCGAACGTTACGGAGTGATCCCTGCGGGCATGTTCGCTCCCGAGACTTTGGTTGATGCTGAGACTCCGCTCATTTCGTGGAGTATGGCCAAGAGCATCACGCACGCTTTGACTGGCATCATGGTGGGTGACGGTCTGATTGCGGTTGATGAACGTGCCGGTTGTTCGGAATGGATCGACGACCAACGGGCTCGGATCACACTTCGCCATTTGCTGCATATGCGCGATGGATTGGACTTCATCGAGGACTACGTGGTGGACAGTTCCGGAGAATCATCATCTGATGTCATTTCCATGCTTTTCGGTGATGGATCTGCAGATGTTGCGGCGTATGCCAAGAGTCGACCGGCAAGAGCTGAACCCGGAGAGGAATGGTCGTACTCGTCGGGTACAACCAATATTTTGGCGTCTCTTCTTGGCAAGGCGGTGGGTGGTCCGAAGCACTTCGAAAAATTCATGAACGACCGTTTGTTTTCTGTTCTTGGAATGTCATCCGCTCGTCCAACGTTCGATGCAGCCGGGACTTTCATTGGATCGTCGTATGTTCATGCCACCGCCCAAGATTTTGCGCGTTTTGGATATTTGTACTTGCGCCGGGGCGAATGGGAAGGCCGACACATTGTTTCCACTGACTGGGTTGATGATGCACGCCGGCAACATGCCACCGATCCCGAGTCGGGTCACGGTTATGGCTCGCAATGGTGGATCTGGAAGTCGCGGCCGACCACCTTGGCGGCCCTTGGATATGAGGGCCAGCGCATCATCGTGGACTACGAGCGTGATCTGGTCGTGGTTCACCTCGGCAAATGGCCCGCAGAGACGCACGAAAAGTTGGATGCGACGCTGACCGGGTTGGTCGAAGTCTTCCCTCTGATTGAGCAATGAGGATGGTGAGAGATGTGGTCAGGGCATCGGTGCACAGCCTGCGGTCGCCAAGACATATGAAAATCAGCGGCGAAATGCTAAAACTGAGGAATGGCTGACGCGGTCGGGGGTGTTTCGGACGAGTCGCGTCCCAGCGCCCCCGATGGATTGGGAGACCCGAGCAGCGATGGCTTCCCGAGTGGCGTTCACAGGATGGCCGTTGGTCGGGCTCGCCGACGAGCACTGACCACGACCCTCAAAGTCCTGGCAACTTTGTTGGTCGTGTATTTCATCATTCTCAATATTCCCGGACTGCGAAATGCCGTGGACCAACTGAGTGATGTCCAGCCCAGCTTGTTGGTAGTCGGTTTGCTTTTGGAATTCCTGGCATTGCTCTGTTACTCGGGAATCACCAAAGTCGCCCTTGGACCGGTGGGAGAGGAACTACCACTGATGCGGATGTTTCGGATTCAACTGTCGACGCGTTCTCTCGCCAGCTTGGTTCCCGGAGGTAGTGCGGCAGGATCTGCCCTTGGCTATCGATTGATGACGGTGGCGGGAATTCCTGGTCCGGATGCGGGTTTTGCCTTGGCGGCTTCCGGTTTGGCCTCGGCAGTGGTCCTGAATTGCCTACTTTGGGTCGGTCTCATTGTTTCAATTCCGATTCGCGGGGTGAATCCCATTTATGGTTCAGCGGCGATCGCCGGCATTCTGCTCATGGGTGTTGCGGCAGCCATCATTTTCGGATTGATCGAGGGCCAAGAGCGCTCGGAGCGTATTTTCCGTTGGGTTGCCCGGAGATTCCATCTTGATGAGGAGCGGGCCGGTGAAGCGGTGCGTCATCTCGGTGGACGTATGCAGGAATTGTCTGCCGATCGCGTGATGTTGCGCCGGTTGGTTCTGTGGTCTTTGGCCAACTGGCTCATCGATGCCGCGGCGCTGTGGGTGTTCTTACGCGCTTTTGGATCCTCGGTACCCCTTGATGGACTCATAGTGGCCTTTGGATTAGCCAATGTTCTAGCGGTTATTCCCTTGACGCCGGGGGGCTTGGGAATCGTTGAAGGAACGTACGTTCCGGTCCTGGTGGGATTTGGTTTGCCACGGGCCACTGCAGTCGTGGGAGTGGTCTCGTATCGCATTGCGCAGTATTGGTTGCCGATTCTGCTTGGAGGTATTGCCTATCTTTCACTACGGGTTGGACCCTGGGCCATTGGGCGCAATGATTTGGCTCCGCTACGTGATGTAGTGGCTGGAGCAGGAAGTCAGGATGAAAACATTCTTGACTTCTCCGAGCGCTATCCCGGCAGCGACCGTACCGGGCAAGTGCGGGTCCCCAAAACCAAGCCCTTGCGAACCAATGGGCACGAGCCCGATGACCGGCAGTAGTTTGGTCCCATGACTGCACACGAGCGACCCTTTGGTCGGCACCTGGAAGACTTCATCGTGGGAGACGTCTACCGGCATTGGCCCGGCAAGACAATCACCGAATACGACGATCATTTGTTCTGCATGATCACCATGAACCATCACCCTTTGCACACCAACGATTGGTTTGCGGCCCAAAGTGTGCAGGGCCGCAATGTTGTGGTTGGGAATCTCGTGTACTCGCTGGTGCTGGGGATGAGTGTTCCCGATGTCAGTGGAGCAGCCATTGCCAATCTCGAAGTGGAGACTTTGCAGCATAAATCTCCGACCTTTCATGGCGACACCATTCACGCCGAGACTCGAGTTCTCGATGTTCAGGAGAGCAAGTCGAGAAATGATCGCGGAGTGGTGACCGTCGAAACGAAAGGTTTCAATCAAGACGGCAAAGAAGTGTGTTATTTCCGTCGTCGCGTCATGGTGTGGAAACGAGAGTTCGCTCCGGGTCGCGATCGTCCCTATGACACCGACTCCGCGTGGAGCCAGAGCTAGAACTTCCAGCAGGGCAACTGACGGCCCTGCAGGCTGAGGTTTTGAGTTGGACTTCGACTCGATTGCGTCAGTTGCCTTGGCGCGATACCCGGGATCCGTGGGCTGTTCTGGTCAGCGAGGTAATGCTCCAACAAACGGGGGTACAACGGGTCCTACCGAAGTGGCAGATGTTCATGGAGTCGTTTCCTGATCCTCAGACTTGTGCAGCGGCCGAATTGGGTGATGTCCTCCGTCATTGGCAGGGCTTGGGGTATCCGCGACGGGCCCGTCATTTGCATCGTGCTGCTGCTGAGATCGTTGCCTTGTATGATGGCGAGGTTCCTGCTGATCTGGACTCGTTACTGGCTCTGCCAGGAGTCGGCGCATACACGGCGCGAGCAGTTCAAGCTTTTGCCTTCGAACTCGACTCTGCCGTCGTTGACGTGAATGTGGCCCGAATTCTGGCCCGATTTCATGGTCGAAGGCTGAGTGCCCGTCAGGCTCAGAATCTCGCCGATGTGTTGGTCCCTGAGGGCGAAGCATGGTTGTGGAATCAGGCCCTAATGGATATTGGCGCATTGGTGTGCCGCGCCAAGCCGCAATGCGGGGAGTGTCCACTTCGAACGAGGTGTGGCTGGAAGGGTGATGGTGCTGATCCGAGTATCGGATCGGCGGGAATTGGGTCACCACAAAGTCGATTCGAAGGATCTGATCGGCAGGCCCGTGGTCGACTGATCAAGAAACTTGGTGAGCGAGCCATTGATATCGACGAAGTTGCTATCACCATGGATCGTCCTCCAGCAGTTGCCGAGCGATTGGTGAGCGCACTCATTTCCGAGGGACTCATTCGACGTGAAGGTCGAATGCTCTCACTATGAATGCGAATCAAGTGAACGCAACACTCTGATTGTTGACGTATCCATCAGGCTGTATGGACATAAATAGTGTCGGTGCGCGAACGTGGCGATGTGCGCGATAGGCAGACCACCAGGGTGTCTCCATCCCGACAATAAACAGCCGACTTGGCGGCGCTGATTGCTTGGGCAATGGCCTCGTCGGTGCTGGACGATCGATCAGCCAAGACCGAATGCACTCCGTATCTGATCATCAGTCGAGTCGCAACGAGAGGATTCTCGGTAGCCGCGATGATGGGTACCGGGGGGCGGCAGGCGGACACCAGTTCCGCATTGTGCCCAGTG
>JBEIGJ010000106.1:0-6801 GCA_040381935.1 Acidimicrobiaceae bacterium
AGGCACCGTGGTGTTTGGTCCAGATGTGGTGGTGAAATCGGCCGGGGGGAGCGATGTGGTGGAAGTTGTCGAAGTTGATGTCGTAGTGGCATCGAGTTCGTAGGGGATGTCCGCAGGATCGACTGCTCGTACGCCACCTTCATCGGGAATCGAACATGAACTCAAAATGCTGAATGCCAACAAGACGGCGACCAAGGGTGACGAACGAAAAAGTTCATGTCGGCGGTGGGTGTTCATCGCAGGTCTCCAGGTTCGGACTCATGAGGGGTTCCAGAAGGAAGTTCGACCACGAAGCGGGCGCCGCCTCCGGGGGCATCTTCCACCCAGGCTTGTCCACCGTGGGCGCGAGCGTGTTCGGTGACGAGGGCGAGACCAAGGCCGGTTCCGCCCGCTCGACTGCGTCCCGCTGATCCGCGAGTGAAGCGTTCGAAGATACGTGACCGATCGCTTTGCGTTACCCCCGGACCACTGTCTTCGACTGCAATGCGGTGGCCAACGGCGCTACGTTCGATCGTCACTCGTGACACACCTCCACCGTGGAGTCGCGCGTTGTCAAGCAGATTGGCCATGATTCTTTCGAATCGACGTTTGTCGATGTGGGCGATTTCGGCCGCGCCAGGTTGTATTTCGACTTTGAGATCAGCGATGCCGTAACGCTGGGCGACGCGATTGATGAACGATTGAAGGTCGATGTCTTCACGGTGCAAATCAAGGATGCCGACATCGGATCGTGATAGTTCCAAGAGGTCGAGCACCATTTGGTTGAATCGATGAATCTGTGAAGACACGACGTCGAGCGCTTGTTGGGTTCGCTCGGGTAGGTCAGCTCGTCGGGCGTCAAGCACTTCCACTGCTGCGGCCAACGCCGTGATCGGAGATCGGAGTTCGTGACTGACATCAGAAGCGAAACGCACTTCGCGTTCGATACGGGCCTGCACTGCATCGGCCATTTCATTGAAAGATGTCACGAGTCGTGAGAGATCAGGATCGCTTTCTTGATCCAATCGGGTGTCGAGACCACCTTCGGCAATTTCTCCGGCTGCTTCGCTGACCCGTTCGAGAGGTCGCATCAAACGTCGACTCACGCCCCAGCCCACGAATGTTGCCAGTGATCCGACGACGACTACTCCAAGGAGCAGTGCCGAAGCAATGACATTCAGAGTGCGTTGTTCATCGGACAGCGGGAAGGCTTCGAAGTAGTGAGCGCCGATCTCGGCAACATGGACGCCAATGGCCACATAGGGTTGGCCGTCGAAGGAGAATCTCTGACGAGAGGTGATTCCATTCAGAGTTGCATCGATCAATTCCGGTGGAAAGGCTGATTGCGTATAGCGGATCTCTTGGGAAAAGAAGAGATTTTCCGGGGCGAGGTGAAGTACTGCGAAGCCATTGCGTTCGGTGCGCACCCCGGAAATGAAGTCGAATGCTTCGGACCGTCGGGTGCGGAGCTGACTGCGGATCAACTGGGCATTGTTGAAGGCCTGCCGCTCTGCAACCTCGTCACGACGTTCGAGAAGGTACGAGCGCGCCGTGATGTAGCTGACGGCCGACAGCGAAAGGGAGGCGACGATGCCCGTGAGAAGAAATGTCAACGTGACCCGCCGACGAAGACTGAGTCGGCGCAGATGATCCGAAATTCTCACGTTTTCATCCTGCCTGATAGCAGCCGTGGTGGTGGGATCAGGGTCATGGGGTCACGACGGAGTGGTCGGGGTCTGGGATCGCATTCAATGGGGATGAAAGTGACTCGATTTGGCACCGTTTCGCGCCCAAGACAGAAATAAGTGGGATTGGCAGTCGCCCGGCCCGGGTGCAAGAACGCCGGGCCGGGCGAGAATCGGAGCCCCCGCCGGGTGCGATTTGGCACACCGGGCGGAAGGGATCAGGGGGAGGACGACCCCTTCCGCACCAGTGTGAACAAGATGCAGTCTCTCCACCCTGTGTGAAAGGACGGTGCGGAAATTGTGCGTTTTGTGTAACAAATTCCTGAGCGTTCGCTTTTTTGCTGGGCTGCGCAAAAAGGTGGGCGAGCGGGTCGCCGATGCGGGACAATGGGCGGGTGAATGCGCTGCTCTTGATCGAGGACGATGATCAGATTCGTCTTGCTCTTCGGCTGGCCTTGGAGGACGAGGGTTACGAGGTTCTCGAGGCCCCCGATGGCCGAACTGGATTGGCCATGTTCCATAACCGCGAACCCGACCTCGTCTTATTGGACTTGCGTCTGCCTGATATTTCGGGCTTCGAAGTCTGTCGCGCCCTTCGGGCAATGTCCATTGTTCCGATCATCATGGTCACCGCCCAGACAGATACACAAGACATGGTGGCCGGTCTGGAAGCGGGGGCCGACGACTACGTCACCAAACCGGTGGTACCCAAGGAATTGGCGGCGCGAATTCGCGCCCATCTCCGCCGAGTACAGCTTCAAGGAAGTTCGGGGTCCACTCCCATCAGCGAAACCTTCGGCGATATCGATTTACGTCGGGAACAAGGACTGGTCTTCAAAGCTGGCCAGGAGATATCGCTCACGAAAACTGAATTCAATTTGCTCTGCGAGTTCGCCGATCATCCCAATATTGTTTTGTCCCGAGACCAACTCTTAGAGCGGGTATGGGGTTATGACTATTTGGGGGATAGCCGATTGGTCGATGCTCACGTTCGACGCCTCCGGGTCAAGATCGAGGATCATCCCGATGAACCTCGTCTGATCTTGACCGTGCGCGGTATTGGTTATCGCCTGGTTCCCACGGGGTGACCAGGGTCAGTCGTTAATCAGTATTGATCTGCCGCAGAAAATCCTCGACCTCGGTGCGGGTGATGGTCCGTCGCATCGGGGGGAGGGCCGCCAGAATGTGACGCCGATACCCGGCAGTTCCCAGGCGAGGATCGAAAACCGCCACTACTCCTCGATCAGACGCATTGCGAATGAGACGCCCGGTGGCCTGAGCAAGAAGTGTTGCGGCCCGCGGCAGGTCTATTTCGCGAAATGCATGAGATCCCACCGCCTCTCGTCGAGCTCCAAGCAATGGGTCGTCCGGTCGCGGAAAGGGAATGCGATCGATCGTCACCAAAGAAAGAGTGCGGCCCGGAATGTCGATGCCCTGGAAAAAGCCAGAGGTAGCAAACAGACATGAGGTTTCGTCCTCACTGAAAAGACGAATCAGTTGATTCTTTTGATACTCACGCTGTGAAAAAACCGTCACATCCAGACGCGGACGGATCCACTCCACAGCTGCATCCATGGCGCGATAGCTAGTGAATAAGGCCAATGTTCGCCCTCCAGCAGCAGTCAACAGTGCCAACAATTCCTCGTGCATCAATTGGCTGTAACTCGGGTCATTGGGATTTGGCAAATGCGTTGCGCAGTACAAGAGGGATTGAGTCGGATAGTCGAATGGGCTATCGACAACCAGCGAATGTGTACCGTCGTCGGGCAGTCCGATGCGTGCCGGAAGGTTCTCGGGAATGGTGGCACTGGTCAAGATGGCAGTCGTTTTATCCCAGACACCACTGGCCATCACCGGTCCGACGTCGAGCGGCGCGATATCGAGACGCGGATGTTCGTTTGTCCCGCTCACGTAGGGTACGAACGAATCATTGATCGATAATGCAGCGTCGATGTTTTCCGATAAGCGTGTGGCCAATGTTTGGGCACGTAATCGTCGTTGCTGGGCGTCCTCATTGGCTGGTTCGAGGCCGCGTAAGGCTTCGAGGACCTGGTTGACGATGAGACGTCCTTCGCTGAGAACATCGGAGACTGGACCGGGAAGGGGTACAGAGATCCGTTGTCCGACATGAGGTGTCAAGGTGGCGCTGAGTCGGTGACCCAGATCAATGAGCCGTGGAACGAGATCACTATCGGCAATGATTCGCTTCGTCGTCGCCGCGAAATACGAGAAGTTTCCGATGTGCAATTCGATTCCGACGGTGTCACTCATGATGTCTTCAAGTCCGTGGGCCTCATCGACAATGAGGACGGCATGCTCTGGCAGAAGAACACCGCCAGAAGCCACATGGATCCCGTACAGGTGGGTGTTCACTACCACGATGTCGGACTCAGCGGCTTGGAGCCGAGCCAATTCAGCAAAACAAGATCCACCTTGCGGACACCTTCGAGCCCCAGGGCACTCATCACTTCCAACGCTCACAGCGCGCAATGTCGTTGGTGATGGCGACCAATCCAAATCAGCGAAATCGCCGGTTGTCGACTTTTTGGCCCACAGGGCCAATCGTTCGATTTCTTTTTTGTTCGTCGGCTTCAACTCATCCAGGTCGAGCATCGTGGGTGAGTCGTCGGTTGATGGCGCGTTGAGAGATTCGATCTCTGCAAGACGTTGAAGACAGACGTAGTTACTGCGTCCTTTCAGAATCGAAAAGGTGAACGTCTCACCCCCCATGGCCGACCACTGTGCCGAGAGGAAAGGAAGGTCCTTGTGAGCCAACTGATCTTGGAGGGCTTTGGTTGCCGTGGCGATGATGGTGCGCTTTTTGGCCAGGACTGCTGGAACGAGATAGGCCAAGGTTTTGCCAGTTCCCGTTCCGGCCTGAACTACCAAATGGCGGGACTCGGCGATGGATTCCTCGACCGCTTCGGACATCTGTTGCTGGCCGGGCCGAGCCTCATTTTCGGGGAGAGCACTAGTGACGTGAGCGAGCGCCTCGGCGGCGTTCACCGGCCAACCTCGTGGGCGATACGTAATGCGGCATCGAGGTCATCAACATCGAAATCGGGCCATGTATTCGGGGAGAAATAGATCGGAGCACCAGCGGCCTGCCACAGCATGAAGTTGGAGACGCGAATCTCGCCTGAGGTGCGCACCAAGACATCGACGGGAGGCAAGCTCGGCTGGTAGAGGAATGCGTTCAAGGCTTCAATCGTGGGAGCAGTCCCCGCTACCTGGAGCCGACGTGCCGCATCGGCGATCTCGGCGCGGCTGCCGTAGTCGAAAGCAACAGTCAGGGTCATACCGGTGTTGTGGGCGGTATCGGCAATGGCTCGGGCGATGGCTTTTTGAACATAGCGCGGGGTACGCGACCGCCGATCCGCAAACGGTCTTCCCATCCACAGCACGCGCACGTTATTGGCGTTCAACTCGTCGAGTCGGCCAAAGAGTTTTTCGTGAAGACCGAGAATGTGGCGAACCTCACGACGGGGACGGACCCAATTCTCGGTGGAAAACCCGAATACGGTCAGGTAGTCGACATTGCGGGCCACGCTGGCGCGCACAATGGTGGCCAGATTCTCCTCGCCGGCGGAATGTCCTGCGGTGCGCGCAAGACCTCGCCGCTGAGCCCAGCGACCGTTTCCGTCCATGATGCATGCCACGTGCACGGTTGTTCACGGTAGCCGCCCCGATGGGGCTCGTTACCGGTTTCGCCCCGGTGGCCAGTTGGGCCCGCGCCGATCAGCCACAATGGGGTTATGTTGAAGAGCGCCAGGCGTTGGAAAATGATGGACCGCTTTTCCCGACCAGGATCCGAAATCGGCGGCCTACGCCACATTGTGGTTGCTGGCGGAACGAACGCGGAATGGGAGGCCTTCATCGATCAAGACTGGTCGCAGCGCCTGACAACCTTGGCAGACGGGGCCCGACAGGCCGGAGCCCGATATGTGACCATTCATCCTTTCGAGATACTCAAAGATCCCCATGGCGCATCCCCGTTGGTGCAATCTTCTACCTTGCGTCGTCGCGTCCTTACAGTTCCTTTTGGTTCACCTCACGCAAAGGCCGAGGATTCGATCACCGTTATCGCCGATCCGGCGGTGGATGGACGCCAGAGAATCTGCGACATCGTGGCGAACTGGCCAGCTGGGCGGGACATCACCGAGGAGACTTTGGGCCAAGCCCTTTTTGGTCCGGCTGGAGAACCCGATCTGGTCGTGATTCTTGGTCCACCTCATCGACTTCCAGCTTCTTTGGTATGGGAACTGGCTTACAGCGAACTGGTTTTTCTTCCGACGCACTGGAGCGCGCTGTCTTTACCAGAAGTCGTCGGCGCCATTCATGAGTTCTCTCGGCGCAATCGGCGCTTTGGTGGGGTGGAAGAATGACCGCTCACCTAGGGCGCGAGACGAGCAAGTACTACCGCGACACTGGAATTGTTCTGCGAAGTTACAAACTCGGCGAGGCCGATCGCATCATCGTCTTTTTGACTGAGGGGCACGGCAAAGTGCGCGCCGTAGCCAAAGGAATTCGTAAGACCCGCTCCAAATTCGGCGGACGCCTGGAGCCACTGTCCCATGTGGCCCTACAACTTCATCGCGGTCGCGATCTCGACGTCATCAGCCAGGTGGAGACAGTGACGACGACGGCGCCAGTGTTCGGAGATTTGGATTGCATGACTGAGGCCAGCGCAATCTTGGAAGCGGTGGATCAAATCGTTCCCGACCGCGAACCGGTACCACATGTGTATCGCATGTTGGTCGGAGTTCGCCAGACTCTTCTCACCCGTCCGTCTCCGGTGGTGGTACCGGCTTTTCTTTGGCGACTGCTCACTGTTGAAGGCCTGCGTCCAGAGTTGAATCGATGCGTCTCGTGCAGCGAGGACTGCCAGGAGGTGACAACGGCCGATTGGAGCGATCACGGTTCCCGAGTTGACCGTTCTTGGTCCTTTGATGTCGATCTCGGCGGCATTGTGTGCCGATCCTGCCGGACCGGATCTGATGACGATCCGATGGATTATTTTGGGTCCCGAAGGCTGATATCAGCCGCGGCCCTGACATTGATGCGTGATCTGCTCGAGGGCCGGTTGGGAGAAGTCCTCGATTCGGCCTATGACCCACGTGGGCAGCAGGTGGATGAT
>JBEIGJ010000107.1:0-6775 GCA_040381935.1 Acidimicrobiaceae bacterium
AACCTCACTCCTTCATTCCAGAGTCAGTTCTGTTGACTTCATCCCCACTCGAAGCTTGTCAGGGTGCCGATGTTCTCGCTGTGCTCACCGAATGGGACGAATTCAAATGGGTCGATGCTGCCAAAGTGGCAACACAGATGACCGGCCGCCGCGTCATTGACGCCCGTAATCTGCTTGATCGTGCGGAGTGGAAGCGCTCAGGATTTCACTACGAGGGAATCGGTCGGTGAGTCAGCGCATCCTTCTGGCCGGTGGGGCGGGCTTCATCGGATCGCACGTGGCCGATGTTCTTCTCGCCCGAGGCGACCACGTCGTCGTTCTCGATAATTTGTGTACCGGACGTCGGCAGAACATCTCCCACTTACATGATCATGATCACTTCACTTTCATTCATCATGATGTGATTGAAACCCTTCCCGCAGCGCCCGCTCTCGCCGACCCCTTTGACGCCGTCCTCGATTTCGCCAGCCCGGCGTCCCCGAGCGACTTTGCCACCATGCCCTTAGAGATACTGGCGGTTGGCAGTACAGGAACCAGAAATCTTCTCGAACGGGCGCGACTCGATCATGCTGTCTTCTATTTGACTTCCACCAGTGAGGTCTATGGCGATCCCCTGGTGCACCCCCAACCCGAGACCTACCTTGGCAATGTGTCCTCGATCGGTCCGCGTAGTTGTTACGACGAAGCCAAACGCTTCAGCGAAGCACTCACCATTGCCTACCATCGTCAATTCGGTCTCGACGTGCGCATTGCTCGCATTTTCAATACCTACGGCGAACGCATGCGTCCACTGGATGGTCGCGTAGTCAATACGTTCGTCGTTCAAGCACTGCGCGGTGAACCGATCACGTTGCACGGCGACGGTTCGCAATCACGAAGCTTTTGTCAAGTGAGCGATGAGGTACGAGGCCTGATCGCCCTTCTCGATTCGTCCTACCAACTGCCTGTCAATATTGGTAACCCGGTGGAATTCACGATGCGAGAACTCGCCGAGCTCGTCGTCGAACTCACGCAGTCTTCGAGCCCGATCATCGAGATCCCAATGCCTGCCGAACGCGAAGGAGATCCCCTTCAGCGCCAGCCCGATATCACTCTGGCTACATCACTTTTGAATTGGAAACCGGAAATTTCTTTACGAAATGGCCTGCAGTCGATGATCGAGTACTTCAACACTCATGAAGAGATTGACCGTTAACGGCTTAATCCTCGCCCAGTCGTTGACGATCCAACCATCCAAAGAGAACCGCTACGGCCCGAGGATCGTGTCGCAGCCGATGACCCGCCCCATCCAAGATACGCATCTCAACACTTCCGTGAGCCTCGGCCAACTGTCGAGTGTCCGATGCCGGAACACTTTCATCATCATCTCCGTGCAACAACAGCAGGGGACGCGGTGCAAAACGTCGGGCAGCAGGGACTGGTCGAAAACGGCGAAGCTCTCGCGACCATTCATCGAAATCGGTCGGGAACCGCGGAGTCCGCACCGCACCTACTGACCGACAGTGCTCCAAAAACTTACGCGGTTGCGCTGCCCAATCATCAAAGTCGGCGCGCGGCCCAAGCAATGCACACCCTCTTATTCGTGGGTCGTCAGCAGCCACACTCACTGCCAATGAACCTCCGGTGTTGGAACCCACCAACCACAAACCGGTGGGCTGTTGCTGTTCGATCAGGTGATCAATGGCCGCCCGGAGATCATCTACCCAGCCTTGTAAGGAGAAATCTCCACCGCTATCACCACAACCGCGAAAGGTGAAACACATAGCGGCAAAGCCCAACTCATTGGCTATTCGATCCACAAGTTCGGGAAAAGTGTTGGCCGAATGTCGGGCATCGATAGGCCCGAAAGGGAACGAGTGACACATGATCACACCTGGCAGAGCGTCTTGACGTCCACTGGGCAGCGCCAAATACCGCGGTAATTCGATACTTCCCGAAGTAATGGTCCCGTTACTCAGCATTGAGGGAAACGATCAGATCAAGACGTTGGGAGGATCACGCGCGAGGAGAGCGACGGCGACGAGTCTGGCCTGGACGGGCCAAGGTGTACCCCCGGTTTCGGGCCTCAGCCAAAGTGTCGGGTCCAAAACAGAGACCTACTTCAGACTCCACGATGTCGTCGATGATTGCTTGGTCTTCCCACGAGTCCACATCGTAAACCAACTGGGTGCGCTTATCGCCGAGGAACCGGGTGTGTTCGAACTTGGTGGGGCGTTCCATGGTCTCCAACGGTACTAGGTTTGAAGCGTACGACATTGGTGGAGGGAACCGAGATGAACAGTGAGGTCACAGAGATCGATTTCTACTTCGACCCGATGTGCCCCTGGGCGTATCAGACCTCGCTGTGGATTCGAGAAGTCCGACGTCTCAACGGACTCAAGATCAACTGGCGTTTCTTCAGCCTCGAGGAGATCAATCGACCGGAAGGGAAAAAGCACCCTTGGGAACGAGACCTGGCCTACGGCTGGAGTCCTCTACGGGTTGCTGCCCTCCTGCGTCGCCAGGATCCAGCATTGTGCGATAAATGGTATCTGGCCATCGGCCGCGCCCTCCATGACGAGGGTCGTAAGCCTCATGATCCGACTACCGCTCGGGAAATTCTCGCGTCTTTGGATATTTCACCGGCGATCTGGGATCAGGCGTTAGCCGATGAGACAACCCACGAGGATGTGAAGTCGGACCATTTCTTTGCCGTCAATGAATTCGCCGGCTTTGGTGTTCCCATCATCGTCTTTCCCGAAAGCAGCCAACACCCGCGAAAGGCCATCTTTGGGCCAGTGGTGGTTCCCGCTCCGATGGGTGATGAAGCATTGGCTCTGTGGAATGTCACCGTGGCCTATCGCACGATCAAGGGCCTCTACGAAATCAAAACCCCCAAGACGCCATCAGATATGGCTGATATTGCCCGCGCTTTCACTCCCTACCTCCAAGGCCGTGACTGGGAAAGCGTTCAAAATCCCGCACCGTAATCCCCGAAGGAGACGACATGATTCCCACCGACACCATTGACAAGTTGGCCGACTGCTTCGCCGCTCTCAGCGAGTTGGGAAGTCAACTGTCTGAAGATCAGTGGAAGAAACCCACAGACCTTGAAGGTTGGTCGGTCCAAGACAACCTCTCCCACCTCGTTGCCATCGAAAAAGTCCTGGAGGGTTTACCTGGTACCAGCCATAAGGCGCCCGCAGTCGCTCACGTGAAAAACCCCATTGGCGAGTCAAACGAAAACGAGATCGACAGTCGTCGACATCTTTCGGGTGCCGAAATTTTGGCCGAATGGAATGACATTGCGGCTCGGCGGCTGGCGACATTGCGGTCGGCCGATGCCGACTATTTCGCTGCTTCCGCCATGACTCCGACCGGACCGGGGACGCTGGCCGATTTCTTACATATCCGAGTACTCGACTGCTGGGTGCACGAACAAGATATGCGTCGCGCAGTCGGCCTTCCCGGCCATCTCGCAGGACCGGCAGCCGAGCACACCATCGACCGACTTATTCGCACCATACCCATCGTGGTTGGCAAACGAGCCGCTACTCCCGAAGGGGCCAGTGTGGTCATCGATATCACCGCCGACGCAGTACACGGCGGCGTCAGTCGACACATCGTCTGCACAGTCTCCAATGGACGAGCAGTCATCAGTGATATCGAATCGGACAATGTCTTGGCTCGTTTGACCATGGACACTGAGACGTTTTTGATCTTGGCCACCGGTCGACGAACGCTTGCGGCGGTCGAAGGAAACGTCACATTTTCCGGAGATCGCGACCACGGGCGACGGGTTGCCGAAGCGCTCAACATGATGATCTGATTGGTCACTAGTGCCAGATGTCTTGAACCGTCGAAATCACGGAAAATCACCAACGGACCCACACACTCGTGGAGAAGCAAATTCGAATCCCCATGGAGAAAACTGGTTGCCCTCTGCATATGCGCTAGTCACAGGACTAGTTGCATTCCTCATCACGGTTGGCTACCGAGCACTGATACCAACCAATATTGCTTGGCTCGGCCAAGGCGATCCTGCAACTGGTTACTTGGGCTGGGCTGTATTTCGCGATTCACCTTGGCTCCTGCCTCCTGGTTCGAACGGCGAGTATGGCCTGGAAATCGGCAGTGGAATCATCTACTCGGATTCCAATCCCATTCTCGCTTTCATCTTCAAGGCATTTTCCTCTCTCCTCCCGGACACCTTTCAGTACTTTGGCGTGTGGATTCTCTTATGTTTGTGTCTTCAAGCTTTTTTCGCCTTCAAACTGCTCAACCTGTTTTCTGAAGATGCGACCATTATTTGTCTTGCTAGCACTTTCTTTGTCGTTTCTCCCCCAATGCTCTTCCGTCTCTTTGGGCACTACAACCTGGTTGCGCACTTTCTGATCCTGTGCTCCCTCTACCTCGTCCTCAAGCCGCGAATGACGCGACACACTGCGAAATGGTCAATTGCCGTTGGGGTGGCGGCCCTCATACACCCCTACCTACTCGCAATGGTGGGCATCATCTATATCGGGGACGCAGTTAGCCGACGGATAAGAAAAGAGATTTCGAGGGTTCAGCTACTAAAGATGACTGCAGCCGTATCAGCTACGACGATAGTGAGTTGTTGGCTTGCTGGATATTTCACCGCATCCGATTCATATTCACTGGGTGGATTTGGTCTGTACAGAATGAATCTCCTGTCACTGATCGATCCTTTGGGCTGGTCCTATATTCTTCCGAACCTACCGCGCGGACCCGGAGACTACGAGGGCTTCAATTACATCGGTCTTGGCATGCTTCTCCTCGTCGTGCCGGCGCTTATCATCTTTGTCCGTAACCCGAAAGGATTGACCAAAACCGCGCGGAGACATGCTGCTTTTGGCTTGCTTCTCTTTGCCCTGGCCCTATTCGCCATCTCCAATCGAATCGGATTAGGTTCAGCGCAAATCGAAATAGCAATACCGGATGTTGTTGGATCCCTAGCCGAAGTATTTCGTTCGAGTGGACGGTTGTTTTGGCCAGTCTTCTATGTCATCTATTTGGCCATTCTCTTTATTCTCATTCGCAATGTGAGACGACCAGTATTGATCATCATCTTGGCCGCTGCTCTCATCATCCAGATCACCGATACGAGTAATGGATGGTCCAAAAATCGATCGCTCTTGATGGCTGCTCCGAGTTCGACATGGCCGACACCGCTCATAGATCCGTTTTGGAATGAAGCCGCCCAAAAATACGACAAAGTACGGTGGCTACTCACTACATTCCCGCCACAACAAGACCTAGAACGCTGGAGAACCGTGGCTGATTATGCCATTAGGAGCAGCCTCGCCACCGATGCGGCCTATCTTGCTCGTATCGATTCGAAGGGGATCGAGCAGGCAACGGTCAAACGAAGGGATGCTCTCGATTTTGGAGTATTCGAAGCTGATTCTCTCTATTTTCTTGACGAGAGCCAGTTACTCCAAGTTGCTCTGAATATCGACCCGAATCGCGATTTGCTGGCCCTCATAGATGGTTTCGGTGTGTTAGCACCAGGATGGAAGTCTTGTTCTGAGTGTCGCACAGTCGAAACTGAAGTCGGCCTTCAGAGTTTGCTTTCTGACCCATTAGGACCGACATCGACGATTGAATTCTCTACACGTGGAACGGGTTCGAAGTACTTGATGTCCGGATGGTCTGCTCCAGAAAATGAAGGTGTGTGGTCGGCGGAGGGTGTGGCGCGAATCGTTATTCCATTGACTGAAGAGACATCTTCTTCGATAGTTCTCAGGATTCTTCCCTTCCTCAGCGAAAGTCATCTTCAGCAGAGAATCAGCATCGAGTTGAATTCGATATCGGTAGGCACCTGGGAACTCGATGTCAATAATTCAGAAGATGTAACAATTTCAATCCCCTCCACGTTGCGTGAGTCGATCCGAGAATCGGGATTGCTGGACATAGTGTTCCGTCTACCCGATGCAGTACAGCCGTCGGCGCTGGGCATCAGCTCCGATACTCGTCAACTCGGCATATTCCTGTATTCATTGACAGTCCTCTGATACGCGAGGTAGTAGAAAAATCGACATAATTTTCCACTTTTCTGAGATCAAAGGCATTCATTTCTTATGATGAGAAAATGAGTGATCACAATTCAGGTTTCCGTCAATTGGGAGAGGACAGGAATCTCGGAGAAAGAAGCGTTCGACCAATCACTCTTTCGCTTGTTGTCCCGGTGTTCAATGAAGTCGATTCGATCCAACATTTTCTTGATCGTGTGACCACCACCTTGGGTCCTGTTGACGATCTACGTCTTGAGGTTGTTTTCGTCAATGATGGGAGCACTGATCAAACACTGGCGACGCTGCTGAATGCCAACCCCAGGGACGCGGCGATTCGTATCGTCGACCTCAGTCGCAACTTCGGCAAAGAAGCCGCACTTACCGCTGGATTTGATGCGGCAACGGGCCAGGTCATCGTTCCCATAGACGTCGACCTGCAGGATCCGCCGGAAGTCATTTTGGCAATGTTGGATCAGTGGAAGGATGGGTACGACGTCGTTCTGGGAAAACGAGTCGATCGCAGTTCCGACAATTTATTGAAAAGGAAAACAGCCGGCTGGTATTACCGGTTTCACAATCGGATTTCTGATTTACGAATTCCCGAAAATGTCGGTGATTTTCGACTGATGGATCGCAAGGTTGTCGACGCCTTGGCCACGATGCCAGAGTCAACCCGATTCATGAAGGGCTTGTATGCCTGGATCGGCTTCCGCACTACGACAGTTGAGTTCACTCGAGACGAACGTCGAATCGGCACGTCG
>JBEIGJ010000108.1:0-6769 GCA_040381935.1 Acidimicrobiaceae bacterium
AGGGTCTGAGCAGGCTCTGAGCACTAACGAGTGCAAGGAGTAGGGATTCTCCGTTGGCAAATACCGAACATATGTTCGGTATTTGCCAACGGAGAATCCCTACTCCTTGCACTCGTTAGTGCTCAGAGCCTGCTCAGACCCTGCTCAGAGCCTGACTGATATCGGCCACGACATCATCGGTGTGCTCAAGTCCACAACTGACTCGCACCGTACCGGGGGTGATTCCGGCGGCTGTGAGTTCCTCCGGGGTCATCCCGGCATGTGTCGTCGAGGCCGGATGCGTCACCAAAGTCTCTGGCCCTCCCATTGACGTGGCGACCCGACACAGTCGCAGGGCCCGCACGAAACGCGCCCCGGCATCGACCCCACCGCTCAGATCGAAAGCCAAAACTCCGCCGTACAAACGATGCTGTCGACGCGCCAGAGCATGATGGGGATGGGACTCGAGTCCCGGGTAGCGAACCCAATTCACAGCCGAGTGGCCTTCAAGTGCTGTGCCCACCGCCATCGCGGTCGCACCTTGCTGGCGCAGTCGCGGCCCAAGGGTACGCAAACCACGCAGACCGTTCAGTGCATCAAAGGGCGAGGCACAGGCTCCCTGCAGAACTGCAAAACCCCATAGCGACTCGATGAGATCAGCCTCACCAGCAATCACCCCAAGAGTGGCATCGTTATGACCCGCCATGGCCTTGGTCGCCGAATGAATCACCAGTTGGATGCCATGATCGAGTGGTCGCACTCCAAGCGGGGTAGCCAAAGTGGAGTCCACCACGGTGATTGGACCTTTGATCGAGCCAACCTCATCGAGATCGATGATGTCGAGCAAAGGATTGGCGGGAGATTCCGCCAACACCATCATCGTGCGCCCCGGGCGCACGGCGGCCGCGAAGGATCCTGCCTGCGTTCCATCGACGAAGGTGACATCAATGCCAAAACGCGGACACACACCGGCGAGAAACTGCATCGTTCCCCCATACAACTGACGCTGAGCAACGATGTGATCGCCCTGTGAGCACAAGCCCAAAATCACTCCAGCAATAGCACCCATACCCGACGCATAGGCGCGAGCTGCATCTGCTCCTTCTAGTTCAGCAACTGCTTGTTCGAAAGCGTTCACTGTCGGATTACCGTGTCGGCTGTAGAACTCCGCAGCGTGAGATGAGTGCGCTAGACGATGGCCGTCTTCCAAACTTTCCATCTCATACGTTGTCGAGGCCCACAGAATCGGGGCCAACGCGCTGATTCCCTCTATCCGGCCACCTTGAACGGCAACGGTCTCCGGTTGCGGTGAGGACTCTGATGCAGAGGACATAACGTCCCTAGTCAATCACCAACGCGCCACATCTCGGTGTCAAATAACGGAGTGGATAATTCCCGGCACTGTAGGGGTGCAGATCCCCCACTGAACAAGATTCCGCAGTATTCCCGCACGAAACAGTCTTAATCAGGGTCGAGAGTCTTCAAGATTTCGGATATTCGGAAAAAATCCATGGAAAAACTGTGACATTTGCAGACCTGGTGTCTCTGGACACTACGTAACTGCGGTGTTGTCGGGGGACAACATCGCGCCATCCACGGTGTGGCGAAAGCGGCACCTCTCAACAGAAGTAGGAGACATGTCATACACATCAATACACAACCAAGTGTCACCATCGACACTTCAAAATCAATATCCATCGTCGACAACCAGGGGGGCCGTCACTCACTATTCACCTCGCAGTACCGAGACTTCACCGCGTGCTTTGGTGACACTGCAACAAAACTCTGATCGGCGCTCGGTCGAGGCTGCTTTACAGCGACTCGGATACATGGTTCGCGCGACGAATGACTCCGAGGCAACTGAAGTGCTTTTGCGGACGTACGAGCCCGACATCATGGTGATGGACATCAATGAGGCCTACCCACAAAGTAGCGAGCTACTTCAACAAGTTCGCCGGTGTCCCGATATTCACACTGTGGTAATCGGTGCCGACACGCACGATCAGCGCATCATCATCCTGCGCAACGGTGCCGATGATGCCCTGCCCACTGAAGTCTCACCCGATGAAGTTGCCATGCGTTGTGTAGCAGTTCTTCGGCGCCACAACACTGATCGATCGGGAGCCCACGGTAGCAATCCCCGGGTCTTGTACTTCGGGCCATTGATCCTCGATCTTGGCCGACGCGAAATGCGCGTCGACCATCATGTGATCCCAGCAACGCGACTCGAATTCGATCTATTCGCTTTTCTTTGTCAACGTCCCCTCGAAGTCTGCCGCCGGTCAGACCTCCTGACCGGCGTCTGGGGTCCACATTGGGTCGGCGATACTCATGTCGTCGATGTTCATCTGTCGAATCTGCGACGCAAGCTCGACGAACACCGACGCGGCCTGCAATTCATCAAGACTGTTCGGGGTGTTGGCTTCCGCTTGGCTGATGAGTTGCTTTTGGTGGCATCGGAAGATCTGGCCTCTCACCGGCAATTGGAAGCTCATCGCGATGACGCTGAACCGAGCACTCGATTTTGATTCATACCAATCAGGACCATTAGGCGTACTCCGCAGTCAGTTTCCATGTCCCGGAAGCAATTTCGGTGAGGAAGGCCCGTTGTCCGTCGGGAGTCTCGACCACTAGTTGGAATCGGGCTACCCGACGGGCACGAGTGTCCCACCACCGTTCATGTACTGGCCACGGGCCGGCCCAAGCAACCACCGTGAAGTGCTGTGAGCGTCGCACCAGGCGCACCGGTTCAGCACTCACCAGTCCGCGGCCATTCACCATCACTGCCCGACCCCGTCCATCGAGAACCTCAATTGGCTCAGAGTCCCCATCGATCCAGGCCGGAGCGGGAGCCGGCAGACTGCCGGGCCAAGGCGGACTTTCCTGATCGGAGGCGGGAACGGACACGACTCGACGATCATCGGCGCCAAGATCGGCGAAGGGCACCAATTCAAACATCTGCTGCGGATCACGACCCCCACGCCATGACGCCACGAGAACACTTTGGGGACCGAGCAATCCGATCACTCGCGT
Organism: Acidimicrobiaceae bacterium; assembly: GCA_040381935.1. Taxonomy (GTDB): domain Bacteria; phylum Actinomycetota; class Acidimicrobiia; order Acidimicrobiales; family Ilumatobacteraceae; genus Casp-actino8. The sequence continues at coordinate 3,013 of JBEIGJ010000108.1, forward strand.
CATCGCTCGCGTTGCATCATCATCAGCCTGAGAGCGCCCACCCCAAAATGCCTGCTGAGTTCCAGCGCTCTGTCGTATCTGAACCGGATCCAAACGTAGGGATGTAACCCCGGCCGATGGTGGATACGGTCCGTTGATCCACCCATCAAGTTGCCAACGCAAACGATCCAACATGGCCAAAGCATCCAATCCCTCAGCGCGATACCACACGCGTCGCGATGTTTCACCGTGTTCGGTTTCCCCTTCCACTTCGAGTCGGGTACACACCAGACCGCGCTCATAGAAGTACGTTGACAACTGATCGACGAGCGATTTGGCTGCAAACATCAACTGATCGAATTGTTGAATTGGATCGTCGAAGAACCTCCGCATACTGAGATCACTCGGTGGAGGCGCTGCGTTAGGTGCAGTGTCATCGGTTCCGGTCACCAGTTCGTACAAGGTCAGACCAAGGTTTCCGAAACGATCGACAAGATGGGCCGGAGTCAGAGCCGCCACATCACCCAGACGACGGAGACCAAGACGCTCCAGTAATTCCACCAATTCAGGGGGACAACCGGCCACTGCCGAGAGAACACGCACCGGATGAGATGACAGAAATAGCGCCGTGCTTTCAGACCCCGCTTCCACGACGATCGGTTGCCCGTGCCGAGCTGCCGATCGCGCTGCCAGTGTTGCTGTGACGCGCCCATCAGCAATACCGATACCGAACCCTCCCCCTGCACTGAGTATCGCTGGTACATCATCGATACCTACGACCCCTCTGATTCCCTGTTCAGCAAGTTGAGCCAGCTTGATAGCCAAGGCCGCATCGCCTCCCACATAACGGGATGGACCACGTGTAGCAAGAAGCAGTGATCCCGGGGTCTCAACATCGATAAGCGGAACCAGTTCTCCGATTTCTCTGACCACCGGCTCAAACCATCGCGCATCACGTTCGGGATCATGCGCAACAATGACCAAATCCGGACAGGCGCCTTGGGCTTGTCGACGACGTTGACCAAGTCGTACACCGGCCCTCCAAGCGGCGGGGGAACAGTGGCTTACCCGCTGAGATCGAAAAATCACGAGCGGTTGATCAGGAGCGAGCGAATCAGAGGAGCCGATGCGGTCAGCAATTGCTGCTACCAGCGGCCAACCAGGACAATGCACCACAGCGCAACGCGGTGGTCGCGATTTCGATGAGGCTTCTGCCGATACTCCAGATGAGTGGGCCATGGACTACCCCGTTCGACGCAAAGCAATAACAACCCCAGAATCCGAAAGAGCGTTTGCTGGAACATGGGTATTCGATGTGGAGGCCTCGGCCTGTATGCCCTCACTACTCAGCGCGCCGTCACTGCTGGGCAACCAAAGTGAGTGACGACGCACCCGACCACACCGACGACCATCAAGTTCCAGAGCCACGAGTCGACGTTGCAGATGTCCGTGACCAACACCAATGCCCTGCCAGTGTTCGGTACGCGCCATCAACCGAAGATCGACCGAGACCGAACCGGGATCGCCAACGATAAGCAAGACTGTGCCTCGCGATTGAGAGCGGGCCTGTAAACGTCGGATAACGGAGGAAGGCAGCGACGTCACGAGTCGTCGCGCCATGATGACCATGTCGACACCGTCGACCAGTGCCGACAGCGCACCAATGAGGTCGGCACGTGTATTCGATGACTGAGTGCCCTTTGATTGCTGAGCGGAGGGTGCGGTCTCTTGCGAACAATGCACTGTTGCTGGTTCGGGAACAGTGATGAACATGGTTCGTTCCAGGGCGACACCAAGATGTTGCGCGGCAGCAATGCCGATTTGGGGAATACCCACCACCCCGACCCATGAACCCGCTCGAGTTGGAGCTACTGCCAGGGCCAGAGCACATGACACCGCGGCTGAGCCCATACAGGCCACCGTGTGGCCGCGGATCAATCCGGGCATGACCCCGGTGGCATCTGGAGACGGACCAAAAACTGGAGCTAACGCGGGATGTACGGGTAAGGATCGCTCGCGTGCCAGTGAAACTGTCTGAGTCAGAAGCGAACCGGGGAGCACGATCCGACTATAGCGAACATATGTTCGATAGTCTCAGTTGCGCTCTGCTTGTCGTTGTACGGGAGTTTTGCCCGTGATCTGATCCAAAAGATCCAAGAATCCCCGTGCCCCGTCGGCGTAATACTCCGCCCCTAGGGATTGCGCCTGATCATGATCCCGAATGGCCTGCCCACCTACGACCACCGGAATATCGTCGCCAAAAGTCTCACGAAGAGTTCGAATAGTGCGCGATGCACTGGTCAGCGATTCATCCGATGCCACGCTCACTCCCACCGCCACCGTATCGGGCAGCGACGAAACCGCATGGACGAACGACTCCTCGGGAGTGTCGGGTCCGAGGTCCAATACTTCCCAGCCTTCTCGACGCAACAGATCACCCAACATGGCCAAGGTCAGAGCGTGTCTTTCCCCCGTTGGACCACCGATCACGACCATCCCCCGATGACGACCGCGTCGCAAGAACCGGGGACTCAACTGCCCAACCAAGCGGGTGGCAATTGCCGTGGCCTGATGTTCAACAGCGATATTCAAATGACCAGCAGCCCACCGTTCACCAATCGATGCCAGAGCCGGGGACAAGATGTTCAGGTACACCTCATCGACATCGGCTCCTGCGGCAATGGCCCGTTCGAGAACAGCCCAGGCCCCCGCAGCATCGGCAACGGTCAAACACCGTTCGAGTTCGACGATGTAATTTCCCGTACGCCGAGGATCAATCGAAGGATCTGCACTGGGCGCCGCAGCCTTTTGGCGGGAACGCTCCTGTTGAAACTGTGCCAGTGCCTCTTCTGAGACTTGCCACACACCCTTGACCCGCTCGGCCACCAGTCGCCCCTGGCGTACGTAGCGGTACACCGTCATGTAGTGCACATGCAGTCGTTCTGCGACGACGTCGAGCGAAAGTCCACCTGATGGCACGCCGACAGGCTAAGAGGGAGGTCCGCTCGGTGCGTGACCCGGAAGCGAGAAATCTTGGGGCGCTCTCCTAGCGAGAATTCCACCGCTGGCGAGCCTGTTGTGACCGCTCCACCAAAAGGGCCGGAACCCGACTATCGATTGCCGGTCCTCCCTCACTGGAAACCGCCGATTCACCGCCGGATGGTTCCTCGGCTGGAACCAGGTCCTCGAAACTCGGCGGAGCCATACCTGGCTTCCAGTACTGATAGAGATCCCGGACAATGTCCCCCAGACCCTCGGCGGACCGGCCAGTCGCCAAATCCACAGTGATCATGTTTTGATACACGTGTACACCCGCAACCTGACCGGTGGCGAACAACCGACGCGCCAACTCCGCTGAAGGAGATGCAGAGAGATTCAGATGTGCGTTCAGGTCACCGACAAGAAAACTCTCGTGCCCCATCCCCGACAGGCTGCGATTCGCTTCAAAGCGCACCACACCCGGACGACGGCTGGACTTTTCAGTGACCAAAACTGGCTGACCCATGGCTCCACCTTAGTGTTTGCGGCGCGCCTGATAGATATCCGTCAGAGATACTCACTGCTCGCGATTGTCGGTGAAACACCAACTGGGCTACGGTCGCCTCTGGCGCACCGTTGCTGTCTTCGGTGCATGGTGATGGGAGAGGACCATGACTTCATCAGCGACTTCAACAGCAAAACAGCCCACCCTCGAGGAATTTCAAGCCGAGGCCCTGGCATTTCTCGAAGCCAATGCCAAGCGAAAAGAAGCCGAGAAGAAGTTCGTGTGGGGCGAGGG
>JBEIGJ010000109.1:0-6744 GCA_040381935.1 Acidimicrobiaceae bacterium
CGGCCGGTTTGGTCACTGCCGTTCTCGGACCCTCTGGCCAGGGCAAAACAACTTTGCTACGTCTCATCGCCGGCTTTGACCATCCCGACCACGGGCACATCTCCATCGGCGGGCGTACTGTCAGCGATTCCCGCAGTTCCGTGGCCCCGGAAGATCGCGGTGTCGGATTCGTTCCCCAAGATGGCGCACTCTTTCCCCATCTTTCGGTCATTCACAATATTGAATTCGGCCTACCGCGACACGAACGCTCACGCCGGTGGCGCCGATCGAGTCCGCGCCTCGACGAGATGATGCATCTGGTCGGTTTGGAAGGTCTGGGCAATCGACGTCCCTCGCAAATCTCTGGCGGACAACAGCAGCGTGTAGCCCTGGCGCGGGCTTTAGCTCCCGCACCACAGATCATCTTGCTCGATGAACCATTTTCAGCCCTCGACGCTTCGCTGCGTCACGACATCAGTCATGAAGTCATCAGCATTCTGCGACGTACCAAAACCACCGCTGTGATGGTCACTCATGACCAACAAGAAGCGATGTCGATCGCCGATCACGTCGTGGTGCTCTTGAATGGCACTGTTGCCCAGCAAGGAGCGCCCGCTGAGATTTACAGTGCTCCAGCATCGGCCGCGGTGGCGCGCTTCATTGGCGACGCCAATTTGTTAGATGCCACCATCGATAACGGTGTCGCCCGTCATGTGTTGGGAACCGATCCCACATCGGCAAGCGATCATCAACATGCCACGGTACTTTTGCGTCCCGAACAGATGGTTCTCGATCCCGCCGATGGATTCGGTGCACTCGGCGTGGTTGAACAGCGGTCGTATTACGGCCACGACGGCACGTTGGTAGTACGGCTCACCAATGGCGAAGCCGTTACCGTGCGGGTGCCGATTGCCCAATTACGGGCCGTCGGCGATGAGGTACGAGTCAGTTATGCCGGTCAGGTCAAGATTTTCGCTGACTGATCAGCGGCGGCCGAAACCAAATAGGTGTTGGCCAACCTTGCGCATCTGAATTTCTTCGGCCCCTTCGGTAATGCGATAGCGGCGATGATGTCGATAGATGTGTTCGAAAGGCATATGGCGGCTGTAGCCCACGCCTCCACAGGTCTGCATCGCTCGATCCGCGGCTTCACAAACCAGGCGATTGGCCCGGTAGTTACACATGGCGACCATGTGGGTGAACTCCATGAACCCCGTATGGGAGGCGTCGTCCTCTTTTGAGTCCATCAACCAGGCCGTGTAGCGAATCAACTGGCGCAACATTGCGGCTTCGGTGTGCAGTTCGATCAAGGGAAACTGGATGGCCTGATTGCTGGAAAGTTTCTTGCCCCACGTCACCCGGGAATTGGCATAGGCCACGGCCTCATTGATGCAGTACTGGGCCGCCCCGAGCGATGATGCCGCCTGGCGGATGCGATTTTCGTGTACGAAGTGCTGAGCCAGATCCAAACCGTGGTCGAGACGTCCAAATAGCGCATCGCCAGTGACTCGCACATCTTTCATCGATACTTCAGCATGATCTGTTGGCATGTTGAATGTCCACCAGAAAAATTCCACGTTGAAACCCGGAGCATCAGTGGGAACCAAGAATGCTGAAATCCCCACCGGACTACCCGGCTCACCCGATGTGCGGGCAAAGATGATGTCGTGGGTGGCGTGATGCAGTCCGCTGTTCCAGCGCTTCATACCGTTGATGACCCATTCATCACCATCGTGAACCGCCGTGGTCTCCAGATATGTGGCATCGCTGCCGTGATTGGGTTCGGTGAGACCGAATGCCAAGCGCTTGGTGCCATCGAGGAACCCTGGCATCCATTCCTTTTTCTGCGCCTCGGTGCCGAAATCACGCATCATCAACACCGTGGGAAAGTTCCCCACCACCGAGGATTCGTTTTGCAAATCGTTGAAGAGTCCAAGACCTTTGGACGCCAAATGTTCGCGGATGACTGCCATCTCCAGATTGCTGGCGCTGCGGCCACCAAATTCGGCGGGTAATGCCAGACGCAGCCATCCAGCTGCATCCGCTCGTCGCCGCATTTCACGGAGCAGTGCTTCCCATTCCGGTCGCGGCACGCCGCCATTGTCGAAATCAGTGCGCGCCCATTCCCGACGGTGATCAAAGAAGCGTTCATTGTCATCTTGGGCCTGTAAGGGCCGAATCTCCCGGTCGATGAAGTCGTCCAGGGCCACGAGCGTGTCTTGAATCTGCTGAGGAATTGCGAAGTCCATGCCTGTGACGGTAACCGGTCTGGTCTCTCCACCGAAACGGAAGGCGACTATCCTGCGTTCAGCACTTTTCTGACTGCCAAGACTCCCCACCATGACTCAAACAACGACATCCCTCGCATCTCTGCCCACCGACGACGGTGAGTTTCGCCACCTAGTTCAGCAGTGGTTGCGCGACAACGTGGTCGGTGATTTCGCCACCTTGCATGGTCGTGGGGGACCAGGTGACGAAGAGGTGGGCTTTGAGATACGCCTCGAATGGGAAAAGGTGCTCGGCCAAGCGGGCTGGATTGGGCTCGGCTGGCCAGTCGAGTACGGCGGTCGCGGCGCCTCTATCTCTCAGCAAATCATCTGGGCCGAGGAATACGTACGGTTCCAGGCGCCAGCGCGTACCAACCATATGGGCGAAAACTTGCTTGCCCCGACGCTGATCGAATACGGCACTCCCGAACAGTGTGCGCGCTTTCTGCCGCCGATTGCTCGCGGCGAAGAGCGTTGGTGCCAGGGCTACAGCGAACCTAATGCCGGGAGTGATTTGGCCAATGTGCAAACCAAGGCCCAATTGATCGACGGCGACTGGGTCCTCAACGGCCAAAAAGTATGGACCTCACTCGCCCATGTCAGTCATTGGTGTTTTGTGCTCGCGCGCAGCGAACCTGGCTCGCAGCGCCATGCCGGCCTCACGTTCTTATTGGTCCCGATGGACCAGCCCGGTATTGAAGTTCGTCCCATTCAACAAATCTCCGGTGGTGGCGAATTCAACGAAACCTTCTTCACCGATGCCCGAACACCCGCCGACATGGTCGTCGGCGTTGCTGGTGGTGGCTGGTCGGTGGCCATGGCCTTGCTCGGATACGAACGCGGCATTTCAACGCTGGCACAACAAGTGGGTTTCGAACGCGAGCTGGACACCGCAATCGATCTCGCCCGTCGTTACGGCCGCATTGCGGACCCACCACTGCGACAGCGCTTAATGCGCGCCCACACCGGACTGCAATTGTTGAAGCTGAACGCCCTACGCAGTATGTCGGCCAAAGGTGTTCCCGGTCCAGAAGCCAGTATTTCGAAATTGTTCTGGGGTACTTGGCACCGTGACCTCGGTGAATTGATGGTGGACATCATGGGTGCCGATGCCCTCGTCAGCCAAGAAGCCGACGGCGAGCTCAGCTTGGAACAAAAGCTCTTCCTCTTCACCCGTTCGGACACGATTTACGGCGGATCGAATGAAATCCAGCGCAACGTTCTTGGTGAACGGGTTCTCGGATTGCCGCGCTGAAGCGAAAGATGACTATGAGTACTGCATCGACTCCCCCGCCCTATGTTCCCGGACATGGACTTCTCCAAGGCAAGACGGTGCTCATCACCGCCGCCGCCGGAAGTGGTATTGGCTCGGCCACAGCGCGCAAGTGCATCGAGGAAGGTGCCCGCGTCGTCATCTCGGACAAACACGAGCGCCGCTTGGCCGAAACCGCGTCCGAGCTGGGTGTCAATGGCATTCCCTGTGATGTCACCGACGAAACCAGTGTCCGCTCTCTTTTCAGCAACGCCATTAGTGAACTCGGCGGTATCGACGTTCTCGTCAACAATGCCGGCCTCGGCGGTACCGCTGAATTGCACGAGATGACCGACGAACAATGGTCAATCGTTCTCGATGTCACCTTGAATGGCACCATGCGCTGCACCCGCGCTGCTCTTGGACATATGTACGAACGTGGGAGTGGCATCATCGTCAATAACGCCAGTGTGCTCGGCTGGCGCGCCCAAGCCGGACAAGCCCACTACGCCGCAGCCAAAGCAGGCGTCATGGCGCTCACCCGTTGCGCCGCTATCGAAGCCGCAAGTCGCGGCGTGCGGATCAATGCTGTGTCTCCGAGTATCGCCATGCACGCCAACTTGGCCAAAGTCACCAGCGAAGAACTCCTTGATGAACTCACCCGTCGCGAAGCCTTCGGACGTTTCGCCGAACCATGGGAAATCGCCAACGTCATCGTCTTTTTGGCCAGTGACTACTCCAGTTACATGACGGGCGAAACCATTTCAGTCAGCAGTCAGCATCCGTGAAAGCGAGTTCGATATGAGTATCGATGTTCGCCACGACGGCGCCGTGGCCATCCTCACCATGAATCGCCCCGAGCGAAAAAACGCCTTCACGCGCGACCAATACGACGCTCTCGGATCTGCTCTTGGTCGTATCAATGACGATGAGTCGTTACACGTTGCGGTCCTCACGGGAGCCGGAACGGCATTCAGTTCCGGACAAGATCTCAAAGAAATGGCCGAGATGGCCCCGGCGGTTGCCAGCGGTGATTCACGGGCCGGTGGGTCGACGGGGGCCGGCGGATTCACCGTCCTACTCGATGCCCTGGAAGTCTTTGAAAAGCCTCTGATCGCCGCAGTCAATGGTGTGGCGGTGGGTATTGGCATGACCTTGTTGCCCTACTGCGACATTGTGTTGATTGCCGAATCAGCACGAATGCGGGTCCCTTTCAGCGAATTGGGTGTGCCACCAGAGGCAGCCAGCAGTGTGCTCTTTGCTGATCGAGTCGGCTGGCAACGCGCTGCTGAACTATTGCTGACCTCGCGCTGGATCGATGCCCACGAAGCCGTCGAAATCGGGATGGCCTTGCGGGCAGTGCCCGATGATCAAATCCTTCCGGTGGCTCTCGAACTAGCGCACGACATCGCTAGCAAGTCCCCGTACTCGACCCGAGTCATCAAACAACTGATGCTTGCCGGCCGTGGCACTCGCACGGCTGAAGCGCGAGCCCGTGAAGAAGCACTGTTCACGTCGCTCTTTCGTGCTGGTGGCTTCAACGCATAAATGGGCTTTCCTCATCCGACTCTCGATATCCCCGGTTCGTGGCCGACCATCTCCGATGAGTTGTTGCGGGTGCACAACACCGGAATCCTGGTTCAGCAACTCGAACAGGGACTGCGCGGCGATTCCACTGTCGTTGCCGGCCACATCTGCGCTACCGCCTGGGTCTTTTCACCGGATGCTCGGTACGTTCTTTTCGTTCGTCACCGCACCCTTGGTTGGTCGGCTCCCGGCGGACACGTCGAACGCCATGAATCCAGCCACGATGCCGGTCTGCGCGAACTGGAAGAGGAAACCGGTCTCACTCGCTTCGACGTCCGTTCACTACTTCTCGGTCCCGCACTCGTGCACGTCACCGATCGCGGCGGCGAGCAACCGCACCGTCATTGGAACATTGCTTGGCTGTACACCGCTGAAATGGACGCTCCATTGTCACCCATTGAAGGGGCTCGGTGGTTTCCCGTCGACCGCATACCCTTTGATGGTGCATCGGATCTACCGGAGACCACCGCTGCCTTGATCGAGATCGTGATCCGATCGTGATCGGTCTTTAATCAGGCTCGTACCAGTCGCCCGGGACGAGCACCAGTATCCACACCATGACGACGCGTCACCACACCATTGACGATGGTGGCCACATAGCCCGTGGCCTGCTGCAACAGGCGGCTGCCACCGGCTGGGAGGTCATTGACCGAACGAGGAAACCCCAATGACAGCTGTTCCATATCGATGACGTTGATATCGGCCTTCTTGCCTACTTCCAAGACTCCGCGGTCGGTGAAACCGACAACTGCAGCGGTGTCCTGCGTTTGCACTTTGACTGCTTCTTCAATGGTCAGTTTCGGACCACGATGGCGATCACGAGCCCAATGTGTGAGGACATAAGTGGGTATCGATGCATCGCAGATCATGCGTACGTGGGCGCCACCATCGGAAAGGCCAGACACCGTGGCTGGATGCTTCAACATTTCATAGATGGCATCTTGAGACCCACCCACATAATTGAAGAACGGCAACATCAAAAACGACGTTCCGTTGTTTTCATTCAGCAGGTCATAGGCAAAGTCCAACGGCTCCACTCCGGATTCCCGGGCCAAAGTAGAAACAAGTCGTTCCGGACCTGGTTCATAGTCCGGCGGCGTGCCCATGGCATACATCTTGTCCACCATGCCTTGCATGAACGTACCGATGCCATCGAACTGCTTGGATGGATCGGCCGGTGCATCCACTTCAGCAAGGATCTTGGCCTTGATCTCGGGACGCTGCAGTTCAGCCCGCAACTCCGTTGAATTCAACCGCCCGGCCAGTTCCATGTACGTCGGGCGCTTCTGAAAGAAGTGATAGCCGTCCCAACCAATCATCATGCCGAACGGACGGGCCGCCACTTGAGGATGCATCCGACCACCCGCGGCATTGACTCGATCCACCACATCGAGTGCCTCCCGCCACGAATCAGCATTCAATTCGTTTTGCAACATGGCAAACGACACTGGCAACTTGGTTCGCTCTGCCAGTGAGGCCATCCATTCCACTTCCGACAAGAACACTGGCCGGTCGAATTCCAAACCTTGCGGTGCCACTTCGAAGAGTCCGCCTCCACCCGCCACCAAGGCATCGGCAATGGCATTTAGTTATTCAAGCGCCGCAAATGTTCCCGGCACCGTTTCACCATCGCGTGCTTTTTGGTTCAACGTACGCGAG
>JBEIGJ010000110.1:0-6711 GCA_040381935.1 Acidimicrobiaceae bacterium
ACTCGGGATCAGCTGAGCGCGATCAATACGACAATCACTTGGGTATCTACGTCACCGAAGTCACCTGGTTCCCAGCGCGACCGATGTGGTTCATGTTGTGGTCTGGTGTCTTCCATCGTTTCCCGGATCTGAAGTTCTGCGTCACCGAGAGTGGCTGTTGGTGGTTGCCGCAGTTGCTGTGGTCCTGGGATCGTTTGTGGATGGGTCAAAAGGGCGCCGAGAAATTGGGTAAAGGCGCTTTCGCCGGCAAAGTCGAAGAGTTACCGAGTTCCATCGTCGATCGCAATGTTTTCACTGGTCTGGCCAATGTCAAGCGCCGTGAACTTGGTATGCGCTATGAGATCGGTATCGACAACATGTTGTGGGGCACCGACTTCCCGCATCCCGAGGGCACTTGGCCCAAGACCTTCGAAGCATTGCAGTCCACGTTCCATGACATTCCGGTGCATGAGACGCGTCGCATGCTCGGTGAATCGGCAGCCAATGTTTTTGGTTTCGATCTGCAAGCACTGGCTCCGATCGCTGCTGAAATCGGTCCGCGACCAACTGACCTTGGTCAGCTGACTGCTGATCGCACCGAAGAAGATCTCATTGCTCGGTGGGCTCCGGCCAAAGAGGTTGGCCGCCATTGGCTGACCGGACACGATTTCCCGTTGTACCCGTTCTGAGGAGCACTCATGCCGACAACTGTTGGTCAGTACTGCATCTATGTCGAAGACATCGCTCGTTCCGAGCGTTTCTATACCGAAGCCGTGGGATTGAAGGTGCAGAGCCGCACGGAAATTCCCGGAGTGCACGAAATTGTGTTGGCCGCCGATAAGGGTGGTGGTCGATTGCAGTTGGCCGAACGTTACGAGGAACGCCAGCCCATTGATCACGGCTTTTCGCTCTGGAAGATCTATATGAATGTGGACAACTGCCAAGAGGTCTACGACCGTTGTATGGCTGCGGGTGCTGTCTCTCAGATGGAACCCCAACGCCTCGAGCGTTGGCCGGTGACAGTGGCATTCATCATCGATCTAGATGGTTATGTGGTTGAACTGATCGAGACCCACATCGACAATCGCACCGGAGCAATCTGACGTCACTCTTCAGTGGGTCGGGGTTCGTCCGATTCCCAGTGACAACTGCTCACGAGCCTTGGTGAAGCGCACGTTTAGTTTCAGCGTGCCGAGCATGATGCCGGGTTGATGCAACCAATCGTTGCCCTCGTCGTATTCGATGTTTTCCAACCGGTCCAGTAATACTCCCCAGGCCACCTGCTGTTCGATACGTGACAAATTGGCGCCCGGGCACACTCGCGGCCCAGCCGAGAAGGCCAAATGACGGGTGAGTCCGTCACGGTCGAGATCCAGATCTCGGGGGCAGTCGAACTCGTCGCCGTCCACGTTGGCCGCAGCAAACCGCAGGTGCAGTAACGATCCCGCTGGCACGTTCACACCTTGGAACTCTTCGTCCCGCGAGGTCATACGCGTCGACAGTCCGTGCGTGGGTGAACGTAAGCGCAGACCCTCTTCGGTGAATGCTCGCAACTTGGAGCGATCCCGACGCAACTGATCGAATAAGCCTGGTTGTTCGCACAGCAATTGGGCCTGCTCTTCGATGGCGTACTGCGTGGTCTCGAGGGCGCCGATGATCATGGCGTGCACGATGCCGGCGATCTCCAGGTCGGTGAGTTGACGACCTAAGGCTTCGTAGTGCACCTCGCAGAGAAAACTCACCATGTCGTCTTGAGGATCGCGACGCTTGGATCGCACATGTTCGTAGATGTAGTCCTGGAAGCCTTCGAGGCGAGTAAACATGTCCTTGGCTTGCTCGGGACTGATCTCGTGTTTCAATCCGGTGCCGTAGACGAAGGGCACGACGATGGCGTTACCCCACTCGGCGAGACGGGGAATGTCCTCGAACGGAAAACCGAGGATCGATGCGAACACTCGCTGGGGAAGGGGTCGGGCAAAGCGACTGATGAACTCGACGGCCCCATCGTCGATCCATTCATCTAATAGATCGTTGGCCACTTTGGTGATCATCTCGCGGTGTCGCGTTGCGCCGGTACCAACCCAGGGATCAGTGAGCTCCTTGCGGTGCTTGATGTACATTTCCTGCGTTGGACGTAATGACACCATCGAGGCCGTCATCAGATTTCGCGAGACCTCGTAGGCGCGCTCGACGGTCATTCCTTCCTCGGCCCATTCACCGACGCGTCGTTGGCCCATCACGATGAACCGTTCCGGATCCTTCACCACTGATGCAATGTCGGCATGTTTCGTGAGCACGTAGGCGTCTGTTCCTGGTTTCAATCCGCCGCCGGGACTCCGCAACACCGGCGCGTCCCGATGCAGGATCTCGTACATTTCGTACCAGTGCTCGGGCGCTCCGGCTCCGAAGAGATCGACCGATGCCAAGTCGACCGGACAGGTCATGGGCCCGAGGTTGTGGTTGACGTGCTTCGGATACGCCCCCATGTGTGGCTACAGCACCCGATAGACGTCGTAGTGCACTTCGTTGGCGCCTGGTGCACCAATGGCCACGGCCTGTATGCCGTTCAACCATGTGTAACGCTCGTCGCCAGCTTCGAAGAGAGGCGCGGTGATGATGCGCGGGCCGGCCTCGCCCGGTGCCATCACACCGAGATAACGCATGTGAATCGAGGCGCCGTCATCGGTGGTGATCAGGGCGCGCACGTCTAATTGCGCGGTGCCGTCGGTCCGCATCGTCAACCAGTCGGCTCCGAGGTGGGCCACCGTGCCGTTCACTTTGGGTCCCCGTGCGGTGCCGCCATTGATACCAACAATCACTCGGGTCCCCTGGGGGCCGTTCGCAATAACCACCGGGGCATCGAGGGTGGCGTGCAGATGAAAAAGGAATTCCACGTTGAGGGAAGAGAGGTCGCTCATGAGCCGATCGTAGTCCTCGGTTCTGCTGGCCCGAACCCGAGCGCGCCTTGTCCACCTGGAAGTCCGCAGGAAATTTCACGAATGAGGAGGATTAGGGTCCCGACTCGGGCACACTGTTTTTGTTGATCGGTGTGTCTTCCGATCATGAGTGGCGTGTGACGTGCTAAGCATTCAGGCTTGGTAGTGGCTTCCTCCCCCCAGACACCGCAACGGTGTCATTCTCTTCATTAAAGGAAACCCATGTCCCCCATTGCCAGTCCCGCTCGCGCGTCCTCGTCTGACGACGCCGTCACCGCAACGTTTGCCTCACTTGGCGTCCCGAACAACATCATCAACATCCTCACTCAACGAGGAATTACCGAGCCGTTCCCGATTCAGCGCCAGACTCTGCCCGATTCCTTGGCCGGTCTCGACATCATTGGCCGTGGCCGTACCGGCAGCGGTAAGACGCTGGCTTTCTTGCTTCCCCTCGTCGTGCGACTCTCATCGGATAAGGCGGGTTCGGCACCACGCCATCCACGCGGTTTGATCCTGGTCCCGACGCGCGAACTTGCTGTTCAGGTGGCCGAGTCACTTGATCCACTGGCCAAGGCCCTTGGTCTGAGTCACGTCGTGATTCACGGTGGTGTGAGTGCAGTTCCCCAGGTGAAGGCCTTGACTCGTGGTGTCGACATCGTCATTGCCTGCCCCGGTCGCTTAGAGGATCTGATGCAGCAGCGTCACTGCAAACTTGATCGCGTTGCTATCACCATTGTCGACGAAGCCGATCACATGGCCGACTTGGGCTTCTTGCCGGTTGTCAAGCGCCTTCTCGACAAGATTCCCAAGAACAGCCAGTGTCTCTTGTTCTCCGCCACGCTCGATAGTGGCGTGGATGTCTTGGTGAAGCGTTATCTCCATTCTCCGGCAACTCACTCGGTGGATTCAGCTGAATCACCGGTGCCCGATATGGAACATCACGTGTTGTGTGTGGAGCGCGATAACAAGCCGGCGCTCGTCGAAGCCTTGGCTTCCGGTCAAGAGCGCACCTTGTTATTCACCCGCACCAAGCACACCGCCAAGAAGATTGCTTTGCAACTTTCCAAGAGTGGTATTCCCAGCGTCGATCTTCACGGCAACTTGTCTCAGAACGTGCGTACCAAGAATTTGGAAGCTTTCGCCAGTGGTGAAGTACTGGTGATGGTGGCGACCGATATTGCAGCCCGCGGTATTCACGTGGACGACATTCGTTTGGTGATTCACGTCGATCCGCCAGCCGAGCACAAAGCCTTCTTGCATCGCTCCGGCCGTACGGCACGAGCTGGTGCATCGGGAACAGTTGTCACGGTCATGACGCCCGATCAGAAATCTGATGTGGACACCCTGACCCGTCGTGCGGGAATCAAGCCGCGACATACCAAGGTGAAGCCTGGTGACGCATTCATTACCGAACTCACTGGCCCGCCATCACAAAAGCGGATGCGACCGGTACCGACTGTTCAACAACAGCCGGTTGGCAAGCCCCGTTCTTCAGCAGGCAAGCGGCCTGGCGCACCGGCTAGTCGTAAGCCCCGCCCGGCAGGACAGGGTGGAAGTCGCCATCAACAGTCGGGACGCCGTCAGTCACGAGGCTGACCCCGGTCAATAAGGTGCTGGTGCTCCTTCGATCGACTGATAGAGACGATCGACGCGTGGCCGGGTAATGAGCGTGTACGTATCAGCGATCGCCGTCTCTCGATGGGCTGCTTGGGCCGCCAGTCGAGCGGGATCGAGAACGACTTTCATGAAAGCTTCGCGACTCGGAAAGACATTGAAGCGAATCTGATCCCATGAACGGCCATCACCCATGATCGTGCCCTCCACTTTCATCCAGGCGGCGAGTCGCACGCCGTGGGGGACGGCAATGTTCGCGGCGTGGTCGGTGTACGTTGCCATCTCTGAACGTCGTTCATCATCTTTGAACTTGATGACATGGATGACAACCACATAGGGATCATCGGCAGTGGGGGGATGGGGGACTTCGCTCCAGGTTGGTGCGCCAGCGGGAAGACTGGGCACTGGCATTGGTAGACATCCCGCAACGATGGTCTGGGCCATACCGGCTTCTTTGTGAGCGTGCAGTTCTTGGAAGTCCTTACGCTGTTGCATCTCGATGAATGATCGTCGAGTGGGGTATTTGACGATGCCCACGCGATGCCAGGCGGGAGTGTCGTTGAGGAACTGGGTGTCGACATCGGCGAAGAACACCGGCTCGGCACCAACGGCAGCAAGTGGACCCAGTGGCGTGTAGAGATCGTCGGCTTCCTTGCCGCTGATGGAGCTGGCGCGACCATCGGAGTAGTTGGCGGTGTCGCGATAGTGCATCAGGTTGACCATCCAGATCGGACCGTCCTCATCGGGCGGGGTGGTGGCCAGCGCCATGCCGTATTTGGTATCGATTTGTCCGTAGCGGACGGATTGACCAGCGACCTTTGCCATGTGAGTACCCCCAAAAAGATTGTGTCACTTAGTCTGCCATGTTTCTGGGGTGGCGCAATAGTGGAGGTTCCTGGGGCCGGTGATGAGCCCACCGTCTGGCCTGTTGGTATCGAAACTCCTGGTAGAGGGAACTGTTAGATTCCTGGAGATGCCGGAGGACGGCAGACGTGAACGGGGGAAACATGGCACGACCGGAATTTACGATCGAGTACACCGCCGAGAGGAATCGAGTCACCACGCTGTTTCGATTGATCTTGGCCATTCCGCACTTGATCATTGAAAACATCGGAAGTCAGTTGGCTCAGGTATTGGGATTCTTCCAATGGTGGGTCATCTTGTTCACCGGTGGTCGTAACGAGCAGTTGTGGAAGTTGCAGAACGTGTGGCTGGGCTATGCCGCTCGGGTGTTTAGCTATCAAAGTCTGATGTTCGACAAGTGGCCGAATATTGGTGTGGGCCCGAACGGAGAACCCACGTCGTATTCCTTCCAGTACGAAAAGTCCGCTCGCCGACTATCGAACTTTTTCCGATTGATCTGGGTCATCCCGGCAGCGATCGTGGCCATTTTCGTGATGATCATGGCCGTGGTGGTGACTTTGTTGTCCTGGTTGATCATCTTGTTCACCGGGAAGCATCCACGAGGACTGTTCGATGCAGTCTTGAAGGTGCATCGCTATATGGTGCATCTGAACTCGTATGTGCTCTTGATGACTGACGACTATCCCAAGTACGGGAGCTGAGAACGACAGGTCAGAGATCGGGCTGGCCTTCTTGGACGAACTCTCATACACGTCGGTGGTAAAAACGTGACGGACCATCCGAAGTAGAGGAGTTATCTGTCATGAACAAGAAGGATCAAAAACGAGCGGAGTTCACTTCAGATCGACTTGCCGCATCGAGTGATGCCGGCTTGGCATCCGAATACGCCCTATTGGCTCGGAGAATGAGAGCGCGAGAGAAGGCCGCCAAGAAGCGTTGGTGGCAAAGGAAGAAAACGGTAGTGGTACCCGAAGAAAAGCCAATAAGCCCATACCAGAGCCGAGCGTTTCAGGATTACATCTCCCGTAAGGAGATGGGGTACATCTACGCTGAACAAGAGTCGCGTCGTGAGAAAAAGGCAAAGGAAAAGAAACAGGGCTCATAACAGTCGAGCCTCGGCCTGAGAGCGACGCTCATTCCTGCATATGGCAGAGTGTCACCTATGAAATACAAAGCGATCCTTTGCTTTATGCCGGTGATTGTCCTTGCTGCGTGCACGTCGGCAGATGACAGTTCGTCGTCAAATACTGCACAACCGGAGACGACTCTTCCATCAGACGGAGGCAGTGGAGAGATTGTCGCGCCAAGTTGTGACAAC
>JBEIGJ010000111.1:0-6653 GCA_040381935.1 Acidimicrobiaceae bacterium
CAGCGTCAATCATCTATCGGCTCCGAACGTCGTCGTCGTCATCGACGGTATCGTCGACGGCTCTCTCGACATCGTGCAGACCTGGCAGAGATCGACGAACATCCCCCATCAGGTGATCACTCAGAACAACGCGGGAATTTCTGCAGCGCGAAACGTTGGCTGGAGGAGTGCCTCCACCGACTGGATCACGTTTCTTGATGCCGATGACGAGATGACGACAGCTCGCCTCGCGTACGTACCGAATCGACTACAGCCAAGAACCGTGTTCATCGGCCAACAGGTCCTCCACATCGCTGAGGGATTACGTCTGCCCAACTCAGGGTCTTCATCATCGAATGATTCAGCCAAACCGACTTTTCACATCACTTCGATGCTGATTGAGCGAACTGTGCTCGATTCCCTCGGGGGTTTCGATGAGTCTCTGCGACTGAGTGACGACTGGGACCTTGCGATCCGACTCAAAGAGATCGGTGTTCCCATCGAATACGTCGAGGAGTTCTTCGTTCGACGCCACATTCACGGTCAGAATGCCTCGTACGACGAAGCGACGGTGAGTCGGGAGTATCTCCGGACTATTCGGGATCACATCCGTCGTTCGCGTGGCTGATAGACCACGTCTTCGATGACATCGACCTTGAGGTTGCCGTTTCTCGCTGTCGAAATGGCTGCCCGACCTGCGGTCACTCACCATGTGCGTGCTGACGACTGATTTCCGACGTCGCCCGTTATCGATTCACTGAAGACGCACCTACTCGTCCCAGCGGATTCACGTCATCCTCACTTGTGGTCCAGGTTCGGCTGCTTAGTTGATGAGTGCTGAGTACATGTTCTCCTCAGCTCTCTTCGACTCAAAGGACTCCTATGAACCGCAATCGAATCTCGTCCTTCTGCCTGCAAGTCGCCCACTGAATTGATCCCGTGTCCAGCGGGTACGCCGCTGTGATCAGGTGCTCACCCTCTGGGCTTTCTTCCCCCTACGTTCGACATCCGAAGACCGTCCTTTCTCTACACCAGTCCGAGCACCAAACCGGCGAGAGCCATGTGATACGTCACGATAATCACGAGTCGCTGCCACCGTCGCGACGACACGAATCTCTCTTCGGCGATCAAGCTGTCCGAAATCATGAACAGAACGGCACCGGCAATAGCCACGGGTGAACCACCGGCCACCGCGCTCACCACCATGGCCGAGATCACTGTGACGTAGACGAGAATGGCCGGCACCATCGATCCGGACCCCGACCGCCGCAGCGCGCCGATGAAACGCCGAGCCAGGACCGTCGCGCCAACGACCACGGCCACTACACCAACAATCGCTCCCGTCAGCGTCGGTTCACGCAAAGCGAAACTGATGGTGAAAAGAATCTGCGCCACCGCGAACGAGCCGAGCCCAGGCAGGAAGGCATCCCGCGGAAGCATCAAAAAGACGTCTCCGGCGACGCAGAACACCAACGCAACCACCAGCACGGCTCGCGCCACTTCGTCGGCCGGATCGAGTGTCAGAGCCGTCATCAAAAAGACGATGGCGGCAGTCGGCTTGCAAACGTATTCCATGGGCCTGAGCTGGAAAGCAACGGCCACCCAGTCCAGGGCCGAGACGGTCAACGCCAAGACCAGAAGCATGATCGCAGCGCCGTTCACGCCGCCAGTCTGGCACGGGATCGGTCGATGTCGGAACACTAGGGTTTTGCCATGCGACGACGTCTCACAGTGGCCGATCTTGCCGATGTGAAGGGTCGACGTCAGCTGACCATGCTGCGTATCCACACCATCGACGAAGCGTCAGCGGCCGAGGAGGCTGGCATCGACATCGTGTCGGCCCCGCCGGAACTGGTGACCGATCCGCTCTACCGCAAGGTCGCTCCGTCGCTCTTCACCATGACCGGTCGCAACAGCCGGGTCATGGGTACTGCCACTCAAATGCTCTCCTTCGCCGCTGAGATGTTGGATGCCGACGCCGATGCGATCTACAGCTCGGGGAGTCTCGACACCATTCGTTTCCTGGTGGGTGAACATATTCCTGTCGTGGGGCACGTGGGCCTGGTGCCGTCGCGGGCCTCGAGTACCGGTGGCTTCAAAGCTGTTGGCAAGACTGCCGACGCCGCCTGGCAGGTGTACCGGGACTGCGTCGCCCACGAGGAGGCCGGTGCCATTGCCGTCGAGATCGAAGTCGTACCGGTCGAAGTGGCCGCCGCCATCAGTCGTCGTATGAAGCGTCTGTCGTTGTGGTCGATGGGCTCGGGAGCTGGTTGCGATGCCCAATACCTCTTCGCCATGGACGTCCTCGGCACGAACCGGGATCACGTCCCCCGCCACGCCAAGGTGTACCGAGACCTTGCCGACGAATACGACCGACTACAGCGCGAACGGGTCGCTGCTTTCCGCGAATACTGCAGAGATGTCCTGGACGGAGTGTTCCCGGAGGAACAGCACGTCGTCCACATGTCGGAAAATGAGTGGCAAGCCTTCGATGCTCGCCTCTCCCAGGAGTGACTCAGCCGGCAGAATGGTGCTGTGCTCTCTCGTTTGGATGCCGAGGAATTAGATCGTCACGATCCACTGGCGTCGTTCCGAGACGACTTCGTCATTCCCGATGAGAGTCTGATCTACCTGGATGGGAACTCACTTGGTCGAACTCCTCAAGCAACTCGCACTCGGGTGTTGGAGGTTCTCGAACAGGAATGGGCCGGTGGGCTCATTCGAAGTTGGAGCCACTGGTTAGATCTACCGCGGCAGATTGGCAATCAACTTGGCCCGATCATCGGATCGCGTCCGGGTGAAGTGGTCGTGCACGATTCGACCTCGATCAACCTGTATCAGGCCATCCATATCGCAGTCCGCCTTCGCCCCGACCGCAACGTCGTGGTCATCGACGCCCACGAATTTCCCACCGACCGCTTCATCTTGGAAGGAATTGCACAAGCGCAAAATCTCGAATTGCGCCACCTTGGCGACACCAGTGATTTCTCCGATGTGGCTGTGGTCGTTCGCAGTGTGGTCGATTATCGAACTGCCGAGATGTGCGATGTTGCCGCGTTTACGGCAACGGTCCACGACGCCGGAGCGTTGGTCATGTGGGATCTTTCCCACGCTGCCGGTGCCATCGAGTTCGATGTTCACGCGCTGGATATCAAACTCGCTGTGGGATGCACCTACAAATTTCTGAACGGTGGTCCGGGCGCCCCAGCTTGGTCCTTCGTCAGTGCTGATCTGCACTCGCAGATAGACCCTCCAATTCGTGGTTGGTTCGCTCATCGCGACCAATTCGCCATGAATCAGGGATTCGAACCTCACACCGACATCCGCCAACTGCTGGTTGGAACACCCCACATCTTGAGTTTGGTGGCCGCTGAAGAGGGCATTGCTCTTACTGCTCGCGCCGGAATGAAGGCAATTGCCGAGAAAGGCCGACTCCTCACGGAATTCGGTCTACGGGTCGTGGATCATTTCGGATTGACGTCCTGTACGCCACAAGATCCGCTCCGGCGCGGCTGTCATATTGCTGTGGTTCATCCCGAGGCTCATTCCATAGTCACCGAGTTGGCCGAGCACCATCAGGTGATCACTGATATGCGACCGCCTGATATCATTCGTCTTGGATTGAGTCCGTTGACTACTCGCTTCACTGATGTCTGGGATGGCCTCGAGCTACTTCATCAAGCAATCGAACGTCGTTCACAACCCAACGGTGCTTTCTCATGATGATCTATGACGATCAATTGCGGGATCGACTGGCTAACAACCTGCAACGACACGAGCGACTCACGCTGTCAGCCGACGGCTTGCGTCGAGCAGCGGTAGCAATCGTGATCGCTGACAGTGAGCCCATCGACCACGATGACCCCTACGAACCGGGTGATGATCCCATGCGCGGCGTGCCCGGGGATGTTGCCCATCTGGACGGCCGCATGCGCGGGGTTGCTGGCGGCGCTTCATTCCTCTTGTGTCGGCGAGCGGCGCGCATGAATCGACATGCCGGACAATGGGCCCTTCCCGGGGGCCGACTCGACGCTGATGAAACTCCAATTGATGCTGCCTTACGCGAACTAGATGAGGAACTCGGGCTGACCTTGCGTACCGACGCAGTACTGGGATTTCTCGACGACTACGTGACGCGCTCGGGCTATCTCATGACGCCAGTGGTCTTATGGGCCGGCGCAGAATCTCGTCTCACCCCGAATCCCGATGAAGTTGCCCACGCGTACCGCATTGGACTGCACGAGTTATGTCGTCCGGACTCACCCCGATTCGTGACTATTCCCGAAAGTGACCGTCCTGTCGTGCAGATTCCGCTCAGCGGCGATCTCATTCATGCGCCAACCGGCGCGGTCCTCTTGCAGTTGCGCTGGGTGGGCATTGAGGGGCGACTCAATGAGCGGGTCGCCCACTTGGAGCAGCCAGTCTTCGCTTGGGGTTGATGCTTGCTCAGGATGTTCGCGGCGAACGGCGATAAATGTTGTACGCCACCCAGATCATCACGAACTGCAGGGGAAGCCGAACGTAGGAGACCAAGCGTTCAGAGAATTCGCGGTCCCGCCAATCCCAGGTCATATAGATATTGGCCGGATACACCGCAATCAGGAGAGCGATCGCCGCCAAAGCGCCGATGCGGCGATAACGGGGCCAAATCAAGAGGGGACCAACGATGATCTCGGCAACACCACTGGCATAAGTCCAGAAACTCTCGTTGGGGGGAAGCCACGGAGGAACGATGTCGTTGAAGAACTCGGGATTGGCGAAATGCTGGATCCCCGCAAGGGTGAAAAAACTCCCCAGGATCACTGCCAACACACTCCACACCTTGGAGGTTTTCTTGATCATCGTTGTTTCAGACACACTTCGACCGTAGCCGCCTTGAGATGAATCTGGCGCGCTCGGAGGGACTCGAACCCCCAACCCTCTGATCCGAAGTCAGATGCTCTATCCATTGAGCTACGAACGCCTACTGAAATACTACCGGTGGTCTTTACGGTCCAACTGACTCGCTACCAGGTCCCGTAAAAGTTTGCCGTCAACCTTCCAATCCACCGGGATGCGGATGGTCTTTTTGTTGACGACCAAGCCAGTGAGTCGAGGTCGAACGGCTTCGATGATCTCGGGGTCCCACGGAGCAATCAAGATGTGGTGCGATGCCGCTGAAGCGCCGAATACGTACTGCTTGCCAACTTTGAGCATGGGCTGGTTCCAGGCCATGACGAGTTCGAGTTGCGGAAAAGCTTTTTGTAAAACCTCAAAAATTCTTCGCAGAGTTGCACCTTTGGTCGGATCCAAACTTTCGAAGTATTCATCAGGACTCTCGAAGCGACGCGCCGATGTCGACCCTTTTGAATACATGACCAAAGCGTTGGCATGGACGCGACTAAAACCGTGATCATTCATGAGGTACGCCATTTGGTCGGCGTACTTCATGTCTTTGATTCGCCCCATCAACCGGTGCCAATACGACATCGGCTTACCGTGTTTTTTCTCGATGGCCGGGAAGAACGCAGCACGACCAGTATCTCTGTCCTCCACAGTTCAATCCTCCGTCTCAACAACTCGTATGTATCTTGCTCGCTCGAGGAGAATCGAACCCCGAACATTCGGGAAGATCCTGACCGACCACGGACCAGATTGCTGACTTTCATCCATCGGAGATGACACGGGGAACTTCCGAAATCTGCATTGAGAAAGAGGTCTCACGAGTCCAGAATACTGGGGCTCAAACGCGGTCATGATTGTCGCTTAATACTCCGAGGTACTCAATTTCCGGACCATGCCAAATCAGTTGGGAAGAATCGTGTTTGCGGTCTGTGATTTCGTCTCATCCGACACGATGAGAAATCTCAATGGTGATTTCCAGCGACGCGTTGATCTCGCAGGACAATTGTCATCGTCTAGATGAGTACTTCTGTGCAACACGAACCAGTGTGTGCCTCCTTACCCTGCCCTACAGAGCGAAAACTATTCACTCACCAATACGGAAGGGGCACCCCCTATGACAGCCTCAAATGCAAATGGGTTCGAACAACATCTGTTTGATTCCATTGACCAAGAATTGCAAGAAATTCGCCTTCAATCCATGTGCCGCAATGGCGACTGTGGTCATTCTGGTAATCGTCGGAAGGACTTCTTGCGCCGGATTCACCTCATTCGCTAAGTCCAACGAACGGGATGAGCTTCGAACAAAGGAGTTTTCATGAAACACTGGATCTGGCACGTCCATGGCTACGGTGCTCATGAGGTTGAGGGTGAGTTTGCACTTGATACAAAAATTTGTGGTTATGGTGCACCAACAGATTTGCCCTTCATCTACTGGGTCCTTACTGCTTCGGAGGCCAACAAATACGAAGTCGTTTTTGATGACGGTTCCACCATGTCGACGATGAAAAAAGGAAAGTCATTGTCTCACCACCTTCTAGAGCTAGACACATGGGCAAAGCCTTTGATTCCTACTGCGAAATTTGGCGGATTCAATAACAAGCGAATCGACTTAGGCCATGGTTGCGATGAAGGCATCGCATGACAGGAAATAACTAGAGGGGCAGAGATCTGAATTGATCTCCACCCCTCTTTTTTATCTCGTACGTTTCAACGCTCACACTCAGCGCGCTCGAAGGGACTCGAACCCCTAACCTTCTGATCCGTAGTCAGATGCTCTATCCATTGAGCTA
>JBEIGJ010000112.1:0-6643 GCA_040381935.1 Acidimicrobiaceae bacterium
CCATCCCGCCTTTATCGAATTCTCTCTCACGACTGCCGCGCAACATTCCACATGGGAGCAGATCATGGGAATTCGCAATCAGGCTGTCGGTGGGGGATTGCGTCACTACGTACCAGAAATCGTGGATCGATTGGGGCAAATGAGCGCTCCGCTGTGGGCGGTGGCCGATGCGCTACCCGAGGCTGGGCGGGTGTGTTTTGCTGCTCATCGTCAGGCCCCAAGGGACAGCGATCCGGTGGTCTCGTCTTGGCTGGCGGTGAACTGTCTGCGGGAATGGCGCGGCGATACCCACTTCGCGCTCTTGGTGGCTGAAGACATCAGTCGCGTTCAGGCGGGCATCTTGCACGATGCGCATTTGAACTATGGCGGCTGGATTGCCCGCAGCCGTGGAGCCGATGATGCGGCGCTCGCCGTGGCGTTCGCTGACCTGGAACGCCGCGGTCTGGCCGAGAATGGACAGGTGAACCGAGCTGGCGAACAATTGCGCCAACGGATCGAGGACCGCACTGATGAGTTGTGTCAATTGATGTGGCGTGCTGCTGGCGCAGAGTTGAGCCGGCAGTTCATCGAACTCATCGAACCAATAGGGGAGCGACTGCTGGAACGGATCGACAACACAGCCGGGCCAGATTGGATGCCGGCAGCCCGGCTGCGGCGAACGTGAATTTCGGGTACACGAACTAGTGGTCGTTACTGTTCATCGGATCTCGGCCGGCTGGCGAAAAAATGCAGAACGCTGGCATCAGCGACTGCACCTTCCGATACGACATCGGTCATCCGTGCTCCAAGAAGAAGACGCTTCACCGGTATTTCCAATTTTTTGCCGGACAGTGTGCGCGGGACTGCAGGAATGGCGTCAATGACATCGGGAACATGACGCGGGGATAGTAAGGATCGAAGTTTTGCTTTGATCTGCGTGCGCAGATTGTCATCGAGGGTGGTAGCAGAATCCACCACTACGAAAAGTCGCAGTTCATCGTGTTGACGTCCATCCGCATCGATGTGATCAAGATGTACCACCAAACTGTCGACGATGCCGGGGATGTCTTCGACCACGGCATAGAAATCACTGGTACCAAGACGAACGCCGCCACGATTCAAGGTGGCATCGGATCGGCCGCTGATGACGCATGAACCATCGTCGGTGAAACGGATCCAGTCACCGTGATGCCAGATGCCAGGAAAGCGCTCGAAATAGGCGCGTCGATAGACAGAACCATTGCGATCGCCCCAAAAACCAACGGGCATGGAGGGCATGGCCTGCGTGATGACGAGCTCTCCAACTTCGCCTGTCGGACAAGGTGTTCCGTCGGGAGCAAAGGCTTCGACTGCGCAGCCGAGCATGCGACAACTGATCTCGCCAGCCCATACCGGAGTGATTGGCGATGAGCCGACAAATGCACTGCAGACGTCGGTGCCGCCACTGATGGAGGACACTGGAACATCGAGGGTGTGTTTGACCCAGTGATAACCCTCGGCGGGTAAGGGTGAGCCCGTTGAACCAATCCAACGTAGGCGTCCGCTCTTGGGTTGCACTGCAGCCGCTCGTGAATTCATGATGAAGCCCGCAGATAGGCCAAGGGCAGTGCATTGGGTTTCGTGAGCGAGATCCCAGAGAGTGGTCAGTGAGGGATAACTCGGATCCCCATCGAAGAGCACAATGCTGCTGCCCACACTCAGAGCGGACACGAGATAGTTCCACATCATCCAGCCGGTAGTTGTGAACCACAGCAACCGATCATCAGGTCCGAGATCGTGATGCAACATCATCACTTTGCGATGTTCGACCGTGATCCCGCCGTGACCGTGGACGATGGCTTTGGGTAATCCAGTTGTCCCAGAACTGAAAAGCACATAGAGCGGATGGTTGAATGAAACGGGCTCGAAGCTCAGTGCGGCTTCGGGAACGCTAAGCACATTGGCCCAGGTCGTTACCGAGACGGTGCCGACATCGATTGCCGCGAGTGACTCCCCGAGGTACGGCACGACGATGACATGTTGCAGTGTTGGTAGAGCGGAGATGATCTCGGCGATTTCAGCCTGACGACTAATCCGCTTCGTGCCATAGACATAGCCATCGATCACGAGGAGAACAGCCGGCTCGATTTGCGAAAAGCGATCAATGACCGAGCGCGTGCCGAACTCCGGAGCGCAACTCGACCACACTGCACCGATGGATGCCGTGGCCAAAAAGGCGATCAGGGTTTCAGGAATATTCGGGGCGTAGGCCACAACCCGATCACCAGCGACGACACCGAGTTGTCGTAGTCCGGCTGCACATTGGGCGACCGCAGCCACGAGGTCTGAGCCGGACAAAGTGAGGTTCGGTCGTGTTTGGCTGATTGCCAGAACTGCCGGCTCCGACGAGCGCTGATGCCATTTGTTCAGCGCATTTTCGGCGTAATTGAGCCGACTCCCGGGAAACCAATGGGCGCCGGGCATCTCCGGATCGGCCAATGCAACCGATGGCGGTGAATCCCAGATGACTCCGGTGAATGTGGTCGCTGACAACCAAAAGTCATTGGGATGCGATAGCGACCATTCGAGAACGTCCTGATAGGTGGAATAGCCATGGAGATCGGCGAACCGTCTCAAAGCTGAAGGTTGACCGAGATCGGAGGACCAAAGAAGTTCGCCTCGGGTGTTGTCGGCCATCGCTCTAGTCTGCTTGGTCTGAGAGACTCTTGCCACGAAATTGGAAATCGACAGTGACGGGCGACCGGACAACATTTTGGGGGATGCACAAATGAGCAATGACATGAAATCGAACGCCGACATGGGTGGCGAATTCAGTACCACTCTGGAGGTTGATCGTGGCCATCTGGAAATCACCCGATCATTGAAGGAAAACCTCGCTGATATCTGGGGAGCAGCGCCGGCCGGTGCCGTGCTTTTGCAGGTGGACGGTTTTGCGCTCACCAGTAACAACATCACGTACGCGGTGTTTGGCGATGGGTTGCGGTATTGGGATTTCTTCCCGGCCCAGGCCGATGCTGATCATCTGTGGGGTCGGATTCCGGTGTGGGGATTTGCCACCGTGGTGGCAACGCAGTGTGCCGGGGTGAATCTCGGCGAACGCGTCTATGGATACCTGCCGATGAGTTCGCATCTGATCGTGCACCCCGGACGTATCGATGAACGCGGTTGGACCGATATGGCGACACATCGTTCGGCGATGGCCTCGGCTTATAACCGGTACGTACGGACAACTCATGACCCGGTCTATCGATCGAATCGTGAAGCCGAGCAGATGATCTTGTGGCCACTGTTCATGACGTCATTCATGATTGATGATCACGTTGCGGCACAGGTTGCTTCGGTGCCGAGTTCATCAACGGGCGATAAAGGGACGTTGATCATTTCCAGTGCTTCAAGTAAGACAGCTCTGGGGACGGCATATCTGGCTGGACGGCGGCCTGGGATGAAAGTAGTGGGGCTCACCTCTTCGGCCAATGAGGATTTCGTGCGATCACTGGGCTGTTATCAGCAAGTGATTACCTATGACCATATCGATGAGCAGTTGCCAGGAGCAGTGGCCGGTTCATCGCTGGTGTACGTGGATATTGCGGGGAATCGAAATGTGAGTCGGGGAGTGCACCAGGTCTTGGAGGGTCGCCTGCAGCACAGTCTCATTGTCGGCGGGACGCACTGGGACGCGACATCGGACAGTGCGCCAGACTCGGTCCTTCCTGCGCCGACTCCGGAATTTTTCTTTGCGCCGACATTGATCGCTCAGCGCACCAAAGAATGGGGCCGCGAGGAGTTCGATGCTCGAGTGGGTTCGGCGTGGGAAACCTGGGTCGAGTGGTGCGCATCGTGGATGCTCATCGATCAGGCTCAGGGGATGGAAAGCGTGACTGCGACCTATCAAACCTTGTTGGCGGGCACAGTTGATCCGCGTCATGGTGTCGTGGCCCGAATGTGAATGGGCAAGAAAGTGACGCGATTTGGCACGATTTCGCGCCCAAGTGTTTCTATTGGGGGCGGAGGACTTTGGTGAGGGCTGTGAACACGGCGTCTTTGAGCGGGATCATGCCGGCGATGATTGCGCCATTGGCCACCATATTGATCCAGTCATCTTCATCGGCCCAGCCCCAACCGTTGAGGAGGTGAGAGCGCTCACCCATGAGTCCCACCATCAAAATGGCGATCAGGAGGGTGAAATTGGCCCCGATGATGGGAAGTCTGTCCACCAAGCCTCCGACCCTGAGGGTGTCGAGGACCGATCGGAGGACTGTCACGACCGCCTCCAAAACAATGGCCATCACAATGAATAAAGCCAGGGTGTACATCACTTTCCCTTCTTTTTGGAGCTCATCGGGCCCGGGCCGAACCCTATAGAAACGGCGGTTTTTTGTGGTGGATGTCACATAGGTGGGTAAAAGCGCAGGTGGGAGGATGGCTCATGCGGGCAGTTCGTCGAGTGGGAAGCGGAGTCGCCGTCGTCGAGGTCCCCGAACTTCACGTGCTCGATGGCGACCAGCAGATCGTCCAAGTGGTCTCGGCTGGGATCTGTGGCAGTGATGTGCACATGTTGGCCGAGGGATTGGGCGGGGTCACTTTCGGTCATGAATTCGGTGGCCGCCTCAGTGATGGGACTGTGGTCGCGATCCGCCCCACCGGGACGTGTGGCTCCTGTGTCCCGTGCCGGTCCGGACGGGGCAATTTGTGTGGGGATGCTTTCATGCGCTTTCACGGGGGGACCCGCGACGGTGGCTTTGCCGATCGTGTCGCGGTGGATGCCAATGAGATCTATCGGTTGCCGTCCACGTTGGCACCGACGAGCGCGGCACTGGTCGAACCACTAGCGGTTGCGGTTCATGGTCTCCGGCGCACTGAACTGAGCGCAGGTCAGCAGATTGCCGTTATTGGTGGTGGCAGTGTCGGACTAGCCGCCGTCGCTGCTGCACTGGATGCCGATATCGGGGTGGATATCGAGGCCCGCTATGAACATCAGCAGCGGGCTGCTGATGCTTTGGGCGCCCACATTGGCGTTGGCTCTCAGGGAGGAGCGCAGCAATATGACGTGGTTGTCGACGCGGTCGGCACTCAGACGGCATTCGATCGCGCCGTGCAGTTATGTCGATCAGGCGGAGTGGTCATCGAACTCGGCGTTTTTTGGGATCCGGTGTTGATGGGTCGCGATGTGGTGTTACGAGAAATCACCATCGCCCCGGCTGTCTTCTACGCCCACACTCATGATCAAGATGATTTCACCACGGCTATCGGCGTTCTCACTCGACGACCAGATATCGAGAACATCTTGGTGACGCATCGATTCGCGCTGCACGATGCAGCCGAAGCCTTTCGGGTAGCCCAGGATCGTTCATCGGGAGCAATCAAGGTTCATTTCATCATCTGAGGCGCGAACCGAACGCTATTCCTCCGTCATCACGTCGTCGGAATGTCGCTTGGTAGGGGGTCATGGGAGCAGATGTCTCGGAATGTGCAAACATTGAAGCTATGACCATGATCATCATGCGCTATGACTTGCGCATTCCGCCTCCTGATAGCCCAGCGCACGGTGTCACTGCGACACAACAGTACGGGGCATGTCTGGAACAGGTGCGTTGGGCTGATGAGCGCGGATTGGACATGGTGGTGCTTTCGGAACATCACGGAACCGACGATGGCTTCATGCCCGCACCGATCACCCTTGCTTCGTCGGTAGCAGCGGTCACCGAACGTATCGGCATCAATATTTCGGCGGCATTGGTGATCATGCATGATCCCGTTCGCCTCGCCGAGCAATTGGCCACCGTGGATCTGATTGCGCGCGGTCGGATGAGTGTGATCTGTGGAACTGGATACCGGCAAGAAGAGTTCGAGATGGCCGGCTTGGAATTCAAGGATCGCTTCACCCAGTTGGAGGAATGCATCACCGTTCTGCGTCAAGCGTGGACCGGGGAGTATTTCACCTATCGCGGTCGTCGGGTCAAAGTGCGACCGTTGCCTCATAGCCCGCAAGGTCCGATTCTTTTGATCGGCGGATCGACTCCGATAGCGGCGCGTCGCGCGGCACGATTGCGTTGTTTCTTTTCTGCAGCCAGCGATGATCCAGCAATCGCACAGGCTTATCGCGAAGCCTGTGAAGATGAGCAGTATCAGGGTTTCGTGATGTTGCCACCCAAGGCTCCAGGTTTCGTGCATGTGACTCGGGATCCGGAGCGAGACTGGGAGCGTCTTGCTCCCTATGCATTACATGAAGCAATGGCCTACGACGCCTGGCAACGTCCTGGGCAGTCATCAGTGGTGCATGTCCATGGGGCGCGCACCGTGCAGGATCTCAAAGACAGCGGGGTGTATGCGGTCGTCACTCCCGAGGAGTGCGTCAATCTGGCCAGAAAGTTTGGGTCATTGACGATGCATCCTTTGATGGGTGGTATTCCTCCGGAACTGGCCCAGGAGAGTTTGGACCTTTTGGCCTCCAAGGTTCTACCGGTGCTCAAACCCTGAGTTTTGCCTTCTCAGGAATCAAAAGGCCCATGCCGCAAAGAGAGCTGAGAGACCAGACACGTCTTTCACGAAAAGATCAATTGGATGACCGAGATCGACGGAGTCGTTTCGCGAGAGGTCGCGTCGCGCAATGAGACGGGCACCGTCGATGAGTAGGAGATATCCGATGGAGCGGCGATTGAAGTCG
>JBEIGJ010000113.1:0-6618 GCA_040381935.1 Acidimicrobiaceae bacterium
CGGTTACGAACGGTTTGCGAACTCAAGAACGCTTCCTCGCTGATCTGCTTATCGGCCTTGCCTTGGGCAATCAGCGCCATGATCAGGCGGTCAGTTTTTCCCAGCGACAACAGCGTGAGTACGCCCCGCTCATCCAGTCGGCTAAAGACTTCGGCCAAACGAACATGATCCAAAAATGAGTGTCCCGATGCAACATCCAAAAGACGATCGATGATGTCTTGAGGTTCGGCCGCCTTGTCCATCAAGTCAGCGGCACCGATGCGATTGGCTTCATAAATGACCTCATCGGAAACGAAGGCGGTCAGGAAAAGAATTTGGCACGATGGGTGGTTGGAGCGGATGAATCGGCCAATGTCTAGCCCCGACTTACCCTCTAGATGGATGTCGAGAACGGCAACGTCAACCGAGTTCGCAGCCAAGAGTGCGACCGCTTCGTCATAGGACGAGGCCGATCCCACCACCTCAATATGTTCAGAGGTTCCGAGCACGGCGACCAATGCATCGCGCACGATGGGATGGTCATCGCAAACGACAACTTTGGTTGGCTGGGGATGATCCCCATGCGATCCCGTGGACATTGCTCTCCTCATCTTCACCTTTGAACGTGCTACCGGGTTTCGGGCTAGTTCTACCCAGTCGTACGACTCATCACCAAAACTTCGTTTCGCAGGAATAGGTCCAGGGTGACGACTATTGGTCACATCCTGCTTCATCCAACGAAATTTCACCCACTTTACTGCGTCAGTACAAATGTCCTGGCATCGAAGAGAGCCCTCTCCATTATCCACTCAATCATTCAGTCGCTCGGCCATTCAGCAGCCATCGCTCGAAGCTGCTCTCGAAAATCCGGGTGACTGATGCCGGCAAGGGCTTGGGCTCGCTCATTGATGGAAAGTCCGGCAATTTCGGCGATGCCGTATTCGGTGATGATGACATCCACCTGATGACGGGGGGTGGTAACCACACTGCCCTCGGGGAGTCGTCCCAAAATTCGAGAAACCAAACTGCCGTTGACCACCGTTGTCGACGGCAGACAGATGAGACTGCGACCGCTCGTCGTCAATCCCGGTCCAGCGACAAAGTCCTCGTGACCGCCGATGCCCGAGAACTGTCGGCCATTCACCGAATCAGCAATGACTTGCCCCGACAAGTCCACTGCCATGGCACCGTTGATGGAGACCATGTCTCGGTTGCTGGCGATGACTTCAGCTGAGTTCACAATGCCCACGGGAAGAAAACGAACATCAGGATTTTCATGGAGCCAGTCATAGAGCTCTGGTTCACCAGCGGCGAAAGTTGTCACCGAAAAGCCGTCGAAGGCATTGCCTTTGTTGTTGGTCACTTTGCCCGCCTGATGTAACCGCATCAGCCCCGTGGTGAACATTTCGGAATGTATGCCATACCCTCCACCAGGACCGGCGGCCAAACGCGTGGCCACCTGAGTGGGAATACCTCCAATACCTGTTTGCAAGGTGCACCCATCATGAATGAATTGCACTGCTAGATCAGCGATGATCTGCTCAGCCGACGTTGGTACGACATCGGCCAAGTGAAGAGGATGCTGTTCCGAAATAATCAAATGATCGACGTAGCGCACATCGATGGAATGTGCATAACCACCTTCTACGTACCCGTCTTCGATACCAAAAGTGCGGGGAAAGTGTGGGCTGCATTCCACGATCAAAAGGCGCTGTGGATCGTTGATAACGCTGTTGATCTCCGTGGTGAATGCACCCGCATGGAGAGATAGCGAAACCTGGCCATCTACCGGCATTGCTCCAGCTAGCGCTATGACCCTCGGATTGATCTGAGACAACACCGGTTCAAAGCGGCGAAAGTCGGCAGGGACGAAATCGACATCAGCGCCTGCATCTCGCAAGAACCGCTCGGCAGGGCCGAAAAAGCCGCTCTTGAAATGAACGCCGGGCCTCATGAACACGGCGTATAGGTCTGGTAAAAGCGCACCAAAGACTCGAAGATCGGTAAAGAAGTCTTCTGGTGTCAAGTTTCCAAGAGCATGAACGAAGGCACCAGGAACCCCCGGCCCAAGTGGTAGTGCCACTGTGTCCTGGGGACGGATCGCCGCAACCGCGGCTTCCAATCCGGGAAGGTCATGCCTGTTTGTCATAGTCGACTCTTTCCATTTGCTCGGGAATTGCGAATACTCTTTACGACATTGGTTTCGACTTTGGTGACCTCACGAGCTAGTCGCCACCGGTATCGATTCCGCGACTCTCAGCATCAGCCGCCAATTCCAGCCAAAGACCCTCAGCAGACTCGAGTGCTGTCTGAGCAAGTGCAAGGTGCTCGCTGAGACGATTCAACAGCGCATGGTCTGGTGGAGTCCGGGAGACTGCTACTGAAAGTTCACCCTCTAATCGTTGGCGCTTTTCGGCCGCCGCATGCATTGATTTTTCTGCCTGGGCCAGGAGACGCCGCACGGTACTCGGACTCTTGGACTTCCCTGGTGCAGCAATTCCACTACGAACGTTCGTCGTCATGTCCGGTGACGTTGTCGAAGTTCGACTCGGCGGTACTTCTTGGCGTTTCGCTATCGACGATGAACTTTGGGCTTGCCGCGTCGCCAACCAACCAGCCACCCCACCCCGTACCATCGTCATCGAACCGGTTTTGTCGATCGCCAAAACCTCCGTAACCGTTCGATCCAAAAAGGCTCGGTCGTGACTGACAGCAACGACGATCCCCGACCACTCTTCCAAATAGTTTTCGAGGGCTCGCAGGGTGTCCAAATCCAAGTCGTTGGTGGGCTCGTCCAGCAAAAGAACATTTGGTCGCTCCACCAAAGTCAGCAAAAGTAGGAGCCGTCGCTTTTCTCCGCCCGACAAGGTGGAAACTTCAGCAAACTGGGCATCGCCATCGAACCAGAAGAGCCGCATCAATTCCTGATCGGCATGAGACGGCACGCCTTTGTCTCCGGCGACCAGATCTCGAACCCGCTTAGAACCCTCTAGATCGCGACTCAACTGGTCGTAGTAACCAATTTTCACGGTACGACCAACATCGATTCTTCCGGTGGTGGGCGCCAAACGTTGAGCCAAAAGGTCGAGGAATGTGCTCTTACCGGCACCATTGGGACCAACGATGCCAACGCGATCGCCTGGTTCAAGGATGTGATCGAACGGACGTATCACTTCTGATCCATCAGGCCAGGCGAAACCGACACTCATCAGTTCGATTCCCTTTGAGCCAAGCCGCTGTGCCGACAGTCGATGCGCTGAGGCCTCGGATAATGCCAGCTCGGGTCGTTGACCCGACGAGTCACGTTGAACTGCCAACAGACTACGGGCGGCTTCAACCCGTGCTTTAGGTTTCGTCGATCGAGCGGGCGCACCCCGACGCAACCAGGCCAGTTCCTGGCGAACCAGATTGCGATGGACCTGATCGTCAATGGCTTCTCGAGCAATGCGTTCAGCGCGGGCATCCAGATAAGCCGCGTATCCCGATGAACGATGGATTCCTGTCGGCTGATGCATATAAGCGCGACCGCCATCAAGTTCGAGCACCCTATTCGTGACTCGATCCAACACGTGCCGATCATGAGTGACCATCACCAAACCACCAGAGAACTGGGCCATGTGCTCCTCGAGAAAAGCGATGGCATCCAAGTCGAGGTGGTTCGTGGGCTCATCAAGGATCAAACCATCCCACTGTTGAGCCAAGAGTCCCGCAAGTGCAACCCGCTTCATCTGGCCACCCGATAGTTGATCGGTCGGCGCGTCGATATGAGGACTCATTCCCAAACGATCGAGCATCGCGGCAGCGGTCCAATCGGTGCCTACTGCATTGCGCACCGAGCCAGCCGGCAACTGTGGGTGTTGCGACAAAAATCCGATTCGTGCACCTCTCCCGAACCGCACTTCCCCCGAGTCGGGAACCAGTTGCCCGGCCAAAATTCGTAACAGTGTGCTTTTGCCTCCACCATTCATTCCAACGACACCGACTCGGTCGCCACGCTGCACGGTGAGACTGACATCAGTGAACAACGGCCGCAATGGACGAGACGCGCTCAGACCCTGAGCGTCGAGAATGATCACGAGCCAAGCCTACGACGAGCTTCTGTTCCGCTGCTCCTGTGCTCATATCGTTGGGTATGGGACTTCAGTCCCAGACCCAACGGCCGATCGGCCCGGGAGAACCCAACTGTTCAGGTCCTAGTGTGATCACGAAGAAGTAAGACGTTCCTATGTCTTTTCTGTTCGAGGAGGCCAATATGTCGGATCATGTTCAACCTTTTGTCGTGGTGGCCGTCACCCAAAATGAGGCACGCGTCTGGACGGCCGGTCTCGATAAGAGTTCTAAGCCTGAAAAGGTGCACGCTCCCGAACACGAAGGTCGCCATCATCATCAGCGCCAGGCCCGCCACCACTTGAGCCACGCTCACGGTTCGCAAGACGATGCCTACTACGACGACATTGCGGCTGCTGTTGCCGATGCCAAAGAGGTGCTCATCATCGGTCACGGAAAAGGCAAAGCCAGTCACATGTTGCGGTTGGTCCAGTATTGGGAGCGAAAGCACCCCGAAATTGCCCATCGAGTCGTTGGATCCATTGACAGCGATCTGCCCTCGATGACGGAAAATCAGATACTGGCAGCATCACGTGAATGGTTCGACCACTATCACGAGTTCGGATGGTAAATCGAAGGTATTCCTGATCGCTCGCCTCACTGAGTGGAGGGACTGAATCGGCGACCACCGAATCGTCTCGCTGTTGATCCGAGAATCAATAGTCCGAGCGCCAAAAGGACTGCTTTGCCCTCCAACTGGAAGGCCAACGTAATAGTGACGATGACCGCCAGAACTGGCACCACCGGCACCCAACCAATAGCACCTTTCACCTTGAAGGGCCGTTCGGTATCCGGCTGACGTTTACGCAAAATGATCAAGGCCACATTGGTAACCAAGAACATCAGATAAACCAAAGCATCAGTTGCCGCTGCCAGAAGATCTAGGTCCTTGATCAGTATCAACAAACAGGCGATAACCATGCCCACGACGAGAGCGTTATGGGGAACGCGTCCTCCACGTACTCGAGCCAAAAGAACGGGAAGATGACCATTGGACGCCATGCCGAAGATGATCCGCGAGGCAGCGGTCAAAGCCAAGAGAACGGTTGTCGCCGTCGAGAAGAGAGCAATCACCGACACCACGTCGGCACTCGCTGAACCAAGACCAACTTCTAAGATCTCTGCCATCGGCCGAGCCGATCGAGCCAGCACATCCGCTCCAAGAATGCTGACTCCAGCTACGGCCACACCGGTATAGAGCACCGTCGAAACAACGAGCGACAACATCAAGGCGCGAGGCACCGTTTTGCGGGGGTTTTTGGTCTCTTCGGAGAGGGAGATGACTTCGTCGAAGCCGATGTAGGCGAAGAAAATGAGTGCCGCACCGGAAAGCACTCCACCGAAATCACCACCCGAGAGCAAATCATGGTCGCCAATGCGCGGAAGACCAATGGCAATCGCAAGGAG
The DNA here is from genome assembly GCA_040381935.1 of Acidimicrobiaceae bacterium. Taxonomy (GTDB): domain Bacteria; phylum Actinomycetota; class Acidimicrobiia; order Acidimicrobiales; family Ilumatobacteraceae; genus Casp-actino8. The sequence continues at coordinate 5,494 of JBEIGJ010000113.1, forward strand.
CAGTCCGCCGACTTCCACAACGGCAAAAATCGCCACGATGCGGATCGCCTGACCCATGCCCAAGAATGACACCGCCGATGCCGCCAACACGATGGCCAATGCTCCCAGCCGTTCGTCCACGGCGATAAAGGACCCGAGGTAGCGCGCAAAACCCAACGCTACGGTCGCAGTTGCCACCACCAAAGCCAAGGCCATCGCCCAACCAACGACGAACGCCACTGCAGCTTGGAAGACTTGACGAGCAAATTCATGTTCGGATCCAGCCTTTGGAAACATGGAGGACATTTCCATATAACTGAACGCGCTCAGTGCGCACAAAGTGGCCGAAACGATGAAGGACACCCACACCAGCGAGCCAGCGCGTTGGGTGGCCGGTGCTAACAAGACATACACGCCGGCACCAATGATCAGCGCCACTCCGCTGGTCGTAACCTGAGCGAGTCCCAAAGTTCGCTGGAAAGGCTCACTCTTGAGCTCATTGGGTGAATGCTGGCTCTGAGTCCCTTGATCAGATCGTGACCAGGGGCCAAAAACAAAAGAGCGACGCGATTTACTCTTCACTGACCCGCATCGATTCCAATCGAGATCGTGCCACTTGTATGGCGTCATCATCGAACAGCCTCGCCCCGGCTGCAACCTCTCGGATGGTGTCAACAAGTTCCTGGGGGCGGCCAGACTTCAAAATGAAGGCCGAGGCGCCAAGGTCGAAAGCATCCAATACCTCTTGATCACCAGCAAATGACGTGAGCATGATGACCTTTGCCGTTGGATAGTCACCCAGAATGAAGCGCGCCGCATCGGTTCCCGTTTCAGTGCCTAGACGGACGTCAATCAACACCACGTCCGGATTAGATTTTTCCATCACCTCGACCAACGATGCCAATGACTCTGCGGCTCCAACAACAGAAATCCCTTCGAAGGTTGCAATGACTGCGGAAAGAGCATCGCGCACCAATTCATGGTCGTCGCAGATCGCCAATCTGATCATGCTGCCCACTCCGGTACCGGCACAATCCATTGCACTTTCGTACCACCATCAGGGCTCTGCCCAATTGATGCTGTGCCACCCAATTCTCGAGCACGATCTTCGATATTGGCCAGACCACTGCGACGAGTCGCCGTATC
>JBEIGJ010000114.1:0-6544 GCA_040381935.1 Acidimicrobiaceae bacterium
CTGCAAACCCCGAACATATCTCTGACCCGTCCAAGAAGTTGACGAGCACGACGGTGCTTCCTCCCGTTGAAACTCCAACAGGATTCGCGGCCCTTGGCGTGCCGGACAACGTCGATGCCGGATTGGCCGCTGCAGGTTTTGCCACTCCCTTTGCCATCCAACTCGAAGCCATTCCGGTAGCGCTACGGGGAGTAGATCTGTGCGGGCGAGCCAAGACCGGTTCGGGTAAGACCTTGGCTTTCGGTGTACCGATGTTGTCGCGTATTTCTGGTGCTGCCGAGCCCATGAAGCCACGTGGTCTTGTTCTCGTCCCGACGCGGGAACTTGCGGTCCAGGTTGCTGAAGTACTCGAACCAGTGGCCCGTCACTCAGGACATCGCGTCCTTGCGGTGTATGGGGGAGCGAGTCGCCATCAGCAGGTCGAAGAAATGGCCAAGGGTATTGAAATCGTGGTTGCGACTCCTCTTCGACTGATCGACTTGTTGAAGTCGGAAGAGATCGACGTATCCGACGTTGAAGTTGCCGTTCTCGATGAGGCCGACCGGATGGCTGATGATGGTTTCACGCCACAGGTTGAATGGATTCTTCGGCGCTGCACCGGGCGCAATCAGACCATGCTCTTTTCGGCCACCTTGGATGGCGATGTCGGACACCTCATTCGACAGTTCATGAAAGATCCCGTTGAAGTGGCCATTGATGCGGCGACTGACACCGTTGGGACCATGCACCATTTATGGTTGGCGGCCCATCACATGGACAAAGACAAAGTCGTTGCTGCAATCGCTCGTGGTGCTGGAAAAACCGTGGTGTTCTGTCAGACCAAAAGAGTCTGTGATCGAGTCACTGACAACCTCATTGCTTTAGGGGTCAACGCTGCTGCTATTCATGGTGACTTGGCCCAACCGGCGCGGGAACGTGCTTTACGTCGTTTTGCCGAAGGCGAACTGAGCGTGTTGGTTGCCACCGATGTCGCAGCGCGAGGTATCGATATCGATGACATAGCGGCCGTAATTCACTACGAGCCAGCCAAGGACAACAAGGACTATCTGCATCGCTCTGGTCGTACGGCTCGCGCCGGGCGAGATGGTTGGGCGATCACTTTGGTGGAATACAACCAGCACACTCAGGTGACGATTTTGCAGCGCACCATGCGCATGCCGATCACGGCACCTATCGAAGTTTTCAGTAATAATCCAAAACTGCTGAACCTGGCAGAGTTTCTGAACGACTAGGTCCGCGACAGCCAACGCGGGCGTCGCGTTTCGAATTCGGCGATCGCATTGGCATGGCCGAGAGTGATGCCAATGTCATCGAGGCCGTTCAAGAATCGGTGCTGATTTTGTGGCTCCATCGGGAATGAACGTGTCAAACCAATGCTCGGTACCTCGACTGTGAGACTTTCCATATCGACGGTGATCACTGTTTGTGGATCGGATTCGATAGCTGCCCAGATCTTTTCGACGTCGGCCAGTGGCAATACGACGGGTGCAAGCCCGTTCTTCGTGCAGTTGTTTCGGAAGATGTCGCTAAAACTTGGGGCGATCACTGCATCGAAACCGTATTGCTGGATGGCCCAGACCGCGTGCTCACGACTGGATCCAACGCCGAATGAAGGTCCAGCAACGAGAATGGTGGCTCCGCTGTATCGCTCATCGTTGAGTACGAATGATCGATCGTCGCGCCAAGTGGAGAACAGTCCGGCTTCGAACCCGGTACGTTCGACCCGCTTCAGCCAATCAGCAGGGATGATTTGATCGGTATCGACGTCACTACGTCGCAAGGGGATACCGCGTCCGGTCAGAATGCGCACACTTTTCATTTCTTATCTCCTTGGTCGATGACCAGTGTTCAGGACAAGTCGTCCGGTGTTGCAAAAGTGCCAACAACCGCTGTTGCTGCTGCGACTGCCGGCGAGACGAGATGGGTTCGTCCGCCTCGTCCTTGTCGTCCTTCAAAGTTTCGATTGCTGGTGCTGGCGGCCCGTTCTCCAACGGTCAACTTGTCGGGGTTCATGGCCAAACACATAGAACATCCCGGTTCGCGCCAGTCGGCTCCGGCTTCGATGAAGATCTGGTCCAGTCCCTCGGCCTCGGCTTGTTTTTTGACCACATGACTACCGGGGACCACCATGACGCGAGGAACGGTCACTTTGCGACCCTTCATCACTGACGCTGCCAGGCGCAAATCTTCGATCCGACTATTGGTGCAAGAACCAATGAACACCGTGTCGACGCGAACGTCGCGCATTGAAGTACCAGGTGTCAGACCCATGTATTCCAAGGCACGCGCCACTGTCTGTTGAGTGGTGGGGTCGGCGAAATCATCGGGTGCGGGAATCCGGTCATTGATACTGGCAACCTGTGCGGGGTTCGTTCCCCAGGTCACCTGGGGTGTCAAGGTGCTTGCATCAAGTCGCACCTCGGTATCGAAGATCGCGCCGTCATCAGTGTGCAATGTCCTCCAGTGAGCAACAGCCTCATCCCAAGCAGCACCGGTGGGAACATGGGGTCGACCCTTGAGGTATTCGAAGGTCACGTCATCGGGAGCGATGAGTCCGGCCTTGGCTCCGGCTTCGATGGTCATATTGCAGACTGTCATTCGACCTTCCATCGACAACGCGCGAATGGCGGACCCGCGGTATTCGATGACGTGACCAATTCCGCCGCCGGTACCGATGTGGCCGATGATGGCCAAGATCAGATCTTTAGCGGTGACCCCCGCAGGCAATTCACCGTCGACTTCGATGCTCATCCACTTCGGTCGACTTTGGGGCAATGTTTGTGTGGCTAGGACGTGTTCGACTTCGCTAGTACCGATACCAAAGGCCAAGGCACCAAAGGCTCCGTGCGTTGCGGTGTGGCTGTCACCACAGACAATGGTCGTGCCCGGCAGAGTTCGACCCTGTTCTGGACCAATGACGTGCACGATGCCTTGGCGTTCGTCGCCCATGGAGAACAGTTGAATGCCGAACTCTTTAGCGTTATTGCGCATCACTTCCACTTGACGGGCCGAGATGGGATCGGCGATAGGCAGGTGGATATCCGATGTCGGAACGTTGTGGTCCTCAGTGGCGATCGTTAATTCCGGGCGGCGGATTGTGCGTTTGGAGAGTCGCAGTCCATCGAAGGCTTGAGGGCTGGTGACTTCGTGTACCAGATGAAGATCGATATACAGCAGATCGGGTTCGTCGGCTGCTTGGTGAACGACATGGCTGTCCCACACTTTCTGGGCCAATGTGGTGGGCTTGTTCATAGGACCTCACGATCTCGTTGGCACTGAGTGCCCGGACTTATCTAGCGGAGTATCCCAATATGTGGGATAGGATTCTCGCACTATGGACAGGTTATCGGGAGTAGGAGTACTCGACAAAGCCATGGTCATCCTGCGCGCCATCGAGGTGTCCGGACCGATGAACCTGCAAGATTTGCAGGACCGCACCGAATTGCCGCGCGCCACAGCGCATCGGTTGGCGGGGGCTCTCACCGATCACGGCATCTTGCGTCGCGATGAATCAGGGAATTATGTCTTGGGATGGGCTTTGGTAACTTTGGGCCGAGCAGCGGTTCATTACCTTCCTCTGCTCGATCTTGCGGTTCCAATCATGGATGAGGTTCGCCGTATCACGGGTGAAAGTGTGCAGTTGTATGTGCGCGAGGGAGAGATGCGCCGCTGTGTTATCTCACTTGAATCCCCTCATGGTCTGCGTTGGATTGTTCCAGAGGGTGCGTTGCTGCCGCTGACGGTGGGATCTGCTGGACATGTCCTCGGTGGCAAGGCGATTTCCAAAGCGGGATGGTTGGCCTCGGTTGGCGAAAGAGAAGCCGGTGTGGCGTCGGTAAGTGCGCCGGTGTTCGACGGATCGGAACACATCGTTGCTGCCATCAGTGTGAGTGGTCCGATCGAGAGATTGAGCCGTAAACCTGGAGATCGACATGGGGCTGCGGTAGTCAAGGCGGCACGGAAACTTTCAAACGAACTGCGACGCTCGCCCCGAACAGAGGCCTAAGTCCCTCAATGGGGCATGAGCAAATCCCTCGATATAGCCCGAGCAGTCGATCATCTAGTGCATGGTGACCTCGAAGACCCGTTCGTATTACCTCACGCTCTGTTGTATGTCCTGTCTCATGAAGGATCGGAAGTGCACTTCGAAGTTCTCGATCAAGACGAAAATCCTTATCGACTATTGATGCGCACCAGGCATCATCCTCCCGTGCGTGCTGGTTGTCTCGTAGTCACTGGATGGTGTGCGCCATTGAGCGATGGAACCATGGGTGAGAACGATGATTCGATGATGAATCGATACCACGACATTCGACCGAGTGAACATCCTGAACGCCAACGGGTTCGCGTCAGTGTTGCAGTCACCGAAGAGGGGATTGCTTCGGTGATGCGCCAAAGCGATGAACCACAAATGGTGCGTGATCTCCCAACTCGGGGCGCTGGAGACCTCCCTGATGTTTTGGAGAGTTGGTGGCTCGGAACCTTGAAGTGATCAGAGAGTTGGCAAGACGGCAAAGACGTCGATGATCAGCAAGAGATCGGTGTTAGCGGGAAGACCCAGTTCTTGATTGCCGGAAGTACCGAAGGCTTTTTCGAAAGGAATCAGAATCAACCGACGGCCACCGACCTGCATACCCGGGATTCCCTCCAACAAACCATCCAGGGTGGCGTCTTGTACCAGGCTGATATCCAGCGGAACGTCGTACTCCCAGGTGCTCTCCAACAGTTCACCGGTGTCGGCCCGGTAAGCCTGGAGGTGAAGGATGACTCGATCGCCAGCCTTGATGAGCTCCCCAGTACCGACAATCAGTTCTTCGGTTGAGAGTTCGGTGACCGGATCGCGACTAGTGATCACCTCACGCGGTTCGTCATTTCGGCTGATCTTGGGAACAATGGCCACTGCATCGACGACGAACGAGAGAGCGTCACCGGGCTTGATGATGTCACCGGCACCTTCTTCGCCGTAGGCCAACTCAGCAGGAATATCCAACTGGCGACGACCTCCGACTTTGATACCAACCAAACCTTCTTCCCAGCCGGCAATGACTGAGCCCGTCCCCAATGTCACGCCGAATGCTTCGAAGCCGTAGTTGCCATCAAAGCGAGTGCCGTCTTTCGAGAGAACACCGACGTAGTTCACATAGACGGTGTCACCGGCAATTGCTGCTGATCCGGTTCCCTCGGTGATCTCGGTGATCACCAACTCGGTTGGCAATTCATCGGGTAGCGAGACTTCAGGCTCATTGGCGATATTTGCGGGATCGCTGGTCAAAGTCAACGTGCCGTCGACTGTGGTGTCCGAGGGTTCCGCATCGTCACCGGAACAACCGATTCCGAAGACGAGAGAAGTGGCGAGGAGCAAAGAAATGCCGGCACGGCGGCGTTGTAAGAACATCGGGCCACGCTAGCCCAGAGTGTCTGGGGGGTGAGGGGCAGCAACGGGGAAACGGCCCTCGTTGAGAGTGACCTTTTCCCGAACAACTGCGGGAATATCGATGCCCAGCACATCGGCGAGCCGCAAAAGGTAGATCTGAACATCGGCAATTTCGAGAGCGATCGAATGCAACTTTTCAGCCGAGAGAGCTGCTCTTTCACTTTCGGGAGGGGTCAACCACTGAAACTCGGCGACTAACTCTCCGGCTTCACCGGCGGTGGCCATCGCCAGATTCTTGGGTGTATGGAACTGCTCCCAATCACGGGCTTGGGCAAAGGAGCGAACGATCGTGGTCAAAGAATGGAAGTCTGAATCGGGGCCGTTGACGTCTTGTTTGCTCATGAGGGCAGTCGATCCTTGAAATATTGGGAAGTTTCCCGATCGGTGCACCAGATGTAGCAGCCTTTCATTCCGCGGCTCATCAAAGTGCGGTAGGTATTGCGAATGATTTCGTCGGCCTTGGCTTCGGCAACGAACCGATTTTCTTTGAGTTCTTTCTTGTAGCCGTGCAGTGATGTATCGGTTTTGGCTCGAGCCGAAGGAATAGTCATCAGTTCACCGTTGCGAGCGATCAAGTCGGGGCCGATGATCACTCCTACATAATCGAGTTCGAGCCCCTGGCAGGTGTGGATACAACCAACTTCTTTGACTGAAGAGGGATGGATAATCCATTCACCACCGTACGACGTCAGATTCCAAGCCGCTTGGAAGCGGTATTCAGGGAAGACGATGTCGAAGCGACGCTGGTCCTTCTTGCTGACCCAGTCCCAGCAATATCCGGCAACTAGTCGCGACTTGTTATGGGCCTGGTTCTTGATCTGGATGGCTTCCATTAATTGGCTCGGGTCATCAAAGACCCGAAAGTCGAAGCGGTCCAGGGAGAAATAGCTGGTGTTCTCCTGTTGCACACCGAGAACGTCGTCCACCCAGACCATGTAGTCATCAGAGCCGCTACAGCGGAATTGCGAAGACAGTTCGGCTTTGATGACATCGGCACCTAGTTCGGCGGCAAAAGTTCTGATTGCATCGATTTCGCCGATGTCTTTCCAGGTCACCTTTTGTGCTTCGTCGATGAAAAAAACCGCTGTTCGACTCGCTTCGATGATCTCC
>JBEIGJ010000115.1:0-6489 GCA_040381935.1 Acidimicrobiaceae bacterium
GTTTCGATACCGCCAGTATCGCAACGCCGAAGGAGCAACCTCCCCGGAATCTCTCAGGCCCACGGACCGGATGGTCTAGACAACGCTGGAAATGAGACCTGTCATCAGGTTTCGCCGAAGGGGAAAGGCTGCTCGTCGGCCGAAGCTCTCAGGCCCACATCGTGGGAAGACAGCGGGGGAAGCAGATCACGATCTTCGGAGGCTTCCATGAATGTTCCCCTGTCCGTGCCGGACTTCTCCCGTCAGCCCTTGGCACTCTTGGCCGATCAGGCTGAGTTCCAGCGCCGTCATATCGGCACAGAAACTGGTGATGACTGCCAACAGATGTTGGCGGTCATCGGCGTGTCTGCAGTCGATGAACTCATCGATCTCACCATCCCAGCCACCATTCGTCATCGAGCTCCACTGGGTCTGGGTGAACCGCTCACCGAACCCGAGGTGACCAAGGCTCTGCAACAGCTGGCAACCATGAACACCCCGCGTACCAGCCTGATCGGTCAGGGATACACCGGAACGATCACACCGCCCGTGATTCGACGCAACATGATCGAGAACCCTGCCTGGTACACGTCTTACACGCCGTATCAGGCCGAGATCAGCCAAGGTCGCCTGGAATCACTTCTCAACTTTCAAACCATGATCTCGGATCTCACTGGTCTACCGGTAGCCAATGCGTCGCTCCTCGATGAAGCCACTGCCGCCGCCGAAGCTATGGTCATGGCGCGCCGCGCCGGCAAGAACCCTGCGACCACGTTCTTCGTCGATAGCGACACGCATCCCCAAATTGTGGCCGTCATTCGTCATCGTGCCGAGCCTCTCGGCATCGAGTTGCGGATCGGACAGCCCGAGGATCTCGACCCAGCACATGTGTTCGCTGCTCTGTTTTCCTTTCCTTCTTCCACCGGACGTCTGCGTGATCTGCGCCAGAGCATTGCTGCACTTCACCAGTCCTCGGCCCTGGCCATCTTGGCCGTCGATCCCCTCGCCAGTGTGCTCTTGCCTTCGGCTGGATCCTGGGGTGCCGATATCGCCATTGGTTCGGCTCAACGTTTCGGTGTTCCGATGGGTTTTGGCGGTCCCCACGCCGCCTTCATGGCCACGACCGAAGCTTTGGCCCGCACCTTGCCGGGTCGTCTCGTGGGGGTGAGTACTGATGAACGCGGCCGTCCGGCCATGCGATTGGCATTGCAAACGCGCGAACAGCACATCAGGCGGGAAAAGGCCACCAGCAATATCTGCACTGCCCAAGCCCTCTTGGCCAATGTGGCCGCCATGTACGCCGTCTGGCATGGTCCCGACGGACTACAACGGATCGCCGAACGAGTCCATCGTTTGACATCCCTTGCAGCTGCTGGCCTCCGGCAGATGGGACTCACCTTGGTCCACGACACCTGGTTCGACACCATTGCCGTCCACGTTCCCCATGCCGCGGCCAGCGTGGCCCAACGCGCAAGAGATCGTGACCTTGACTTCAGGTTGATAGATGACCACACCCTGTGTCTCACCTTCGATGAAACATCGAGCGTCAACCTCTTGTTGAGGGTTTGGGAGTCATTCGGCGATGCATCTCTCCCTCTTTCGGCCCTACCCGATGTCGAGTCTCTCGAGTCACTTTTCACCGACCTCGTGAATCCGGACGCTGAGATGAATCGAACTCCAGCCGGGCTCTCCCCTGAAGGGATTCCTTCATCTTTGCGACGCACTGATCCGATCTTGACCGCTGAGGTCTTCCATCGCTACCGCACCGAACACGAAATGTTGCGCTACTTGCGCCGCCTCTCCGATAAGGATTTGGCCCTCGATCGCACCATGATTCCGCTTGGATCTTGCACGATGAAGCTCAATGCCACCACCGAGATGGAGCCCATCACCTGGCCGGGCTTTGCCAATGTGCATCCCTATGCCCCCGATGATGAGACTGCCGGCTATCGAACCATGATCGATGACTTGTGTTCGATGTTGGCTGCGGTCACCGGCTACGACGCCGTCAGTCTCCAGCCCAACGCTGGTAGCCAAGGCGAGTTCGCTGGCCTGATGGCGATCCGCGCGTACCACCGGGCGCGCCACGATGACCAGCGCACCATCTGTCTCATTCCCTCGAGTGCCCACGGCACCAATGCGGCCAGTGCAGTCATGGCCGGGATGTCAGTGACCGTGGTGGCCTGCGACGAAGCAGGCAACGTCGACTTGGCCGATCTCCAAGCCAAAATCGATGCGGCCGGAGACAAATTGGCCGCCCTGATGGTGACATATCCCTCAACTCATGGGGTCTTCGAAACCGAGATCGCCGTTCTCTGCGATCGGGTCCACCAGGCTGGTGGCCAGGTCTATGTCGATGGTGCCAATCTGAACGCCCTCGTTGGTTTGGCCCGACCCGGAAGTTTCGGCGCCGATGTCAGTCACCTGAATCTTCACAAGACGTTCTGCATTCCTCATGGCGGTGGCGGGCCGGGGGTGGGACCCGTTGCAGTGAAGAGCCATCTTGCTCCCTATTTGCCGACCCATCCCTTACATCGAGCTCCCGAGCACTGTGGACCAGTGTCGGCTGCTCCATTCGGATCTGCAGGAATTCTTCCCATCTCCTGGGCCTATATGAAGCTCATGGGAGAGAACGGGCTGCGCCGAGCATCGGAGATGGCCATCGTCCATGCCAACTACATCGCCCGACGAATCGGTCATGCGTTCCCCGTTTTGTACAGCGGAGCCAACGGATTCGTCGCCCACGAATGCATCATCGATCTGCGCGGTGTCACCAAATCTTCGGGAGTGACAGTGGACGATGTCGCCAAGCGTTTGATGGATTATGGCTTTCATGCTCCGACCATGAGCTTTCCAGTGGCTGGAACACTGATGATCGAACCGACCGAAAGCGAGTCCAAGCGTGAGATCGATCGCTTCTGCCATGCCATGCTGCAAATCCGCGCCGAAATCGAAGAGATCCTGGAGGGGCGAATCGCCGTGGAAGACAGCCCCCTGCGGTATGCACCTCATACCATTGCCGATCTCGCCAACGATTGGCAACGGCCGTATCCGCGCCAGCAGGCCCTCCCCCATTCGCTGGCCGGCGGAAGTTACGTCACTCCAGTGAATCGCATCGATGCGGCGTACGGTGACCGCAATCTGATGTGTACCTGCGCTCCGCTCGAGGCCTATTCAGGGGGGTAGGTTGCAATCATGTCTGCGCAATCCAAGAAGAACGCCACGAATGAGAGTTCCAACAGTTCCCTGCCTGGTGTCGGTGATCTGCTGTCCCTTCTCGGCGGAGTGAATCCGGTCGTCGCTGCCGGGAAGGCACTCGAGACAGTGGTCGGCTTGACCGCTGAAATTGTGCAGTCCATCGCCAGGTTCAACGACACCATGACCGAGATGAACAAAGTCGCTCACCGCGTCAATGCCCTCTTGGACGATATCGAAGAGCCCGTGCGCGATATGGTCCCCATTTTGCAAATTTCTCTGAAACAAGCCAAAGGCACTTTGAAAAAAGTCGATGGAGTGGTCAACCAGGTGGGATCATTGCCGGCCGATGTCGCCAAAGCCGTGGGAATTCTCGGCGACTTGGCTGGGCGCCTCGGGCCGCTGGCTCAGTTCGCCGAATCGGCCGGCGGCCTTTTCGGTTTGCGCGGTTCGTCGGGCTCGACCAACACCTGAGGGACTGCGGTATCGGCCATGTGGTTCAGTGTGCTTGCAAGAACCGAGTCGATGACACTGTTCCTTCCAGTGCCGAGCCGCGCACAGTGACAACCACTTTCTGGCCAAGAGGCACGGTCGGATCAAGGAAGGCCAGAGCAACACCGTGCTCCAGTGACGGTGCATAATTCCCACTTGTCACCACACCGATAACGACCAACTCTCCTTTCGACCCCGGGAGCGAAACGATTGCACCTTCGCGTGGCGGTCTGCGGCCTTGGGTGGTTATTCCCCGTAACAGACGCGAGACTCCTTTTTCCTTTTCGATGGCGAGCGCGGCACGCCCAATAAAGTCTCCCTTGTCCCAGGACACCACCCATCCCAAATCCGCCTGGAGCGGGGTGATTTCCGGTCCCAGTTCGTGACCGTGGAGTGGAAGACCGGCCTCCAGTCGCAGCGTGTCGCGCGCCCCCAACCCTGCGGGCTGCACACCAGCGGCCATGATCGACTGCCACAGTGACCCGGCGACGGCCACGGGAACGGCTATTTCGACGCCCTCTTCACCGGTGTACCCAGTGCCGGCCAACACACATCTTTCACCTTGCCAAAGGGCTTCGGTGATCCGAAACCGGCCCAGAGTTGCGGCTTGAGCAAAAACCTCAGCCAACAAGGATTTGGCGTGCGGGCCTTGTACCGCGATCACCGCCCGACGAGAAGTGATGTCCTCCCCACCGACGGCCTCGATGACTCGATCGGTATTCGAGGCATTGGGCATCACATGAAAACTCCCATCTTCCAGCCACCACACGATGATGTCGTCTTCGACTCCCCCACTGTCATTCAAGAGATGCGTGTACTGGGCACGACCGGGAGCGATTTTGCCCAAGTCATTGGTCAAAGTTTGCTGCAACCTTTCGAAGGCTTCCGCACCGCGCACTTCAACACTTCCCAAGTGGGAGACATCGAATGCAACCGCACTTTTTCGACAAGCCAAATGTTCTGCAAGGGTTCCACTCGGATAGTGCAAGGGCATTTCCCAACCACCGAAAGGGGTGAGCTTGGCTCCGAGAGCCACATGTTCTTCATGGAGCGGCGAGCACTTCACAGATCAACCAGCGCGCTCGATGCCATCCGCCAAAACAGTTACGGGGTCGACAGCCCGAACTTCCGGGAAGAGCGAAACCAGTTGGCCATCGACGTCATCTTTCACTTGCGCCAAAGGAAGCAGATTCAACACTCCCTGACCGCGACGAACGACGTCGATCAACTCATCTCCTTGACAAAGCACAACCGATGAGCCGTTGATGACAAGATGCGCAGAGGTGATATCGGCATCGGAGCGATTGCGCAAATACTTGAACGCCTCCCGCACCGATTCGAGTTTGATGCCGGCATCGAGAAGGCTTTTCACCATGCGCAATTCGAGGAGATTCCGATAACTGTAAAGGCGTCGGCTGCCACTCCCACGAGCTTCAGTTATCGAAGGTCGAACCAAATCAGTGCGAGCCCAGTAGTCCAATTGCCGATACGTGATACCCACAACCGATGCCGCTTGGTTACCGGAATAACCAGAGAAACCCTCAGGTGGTGAACTGCTCTGCGCTGTCATGTCGAACCCCCGACGTACCGGAAAGGAATATTCCAAATGACATGTTTGTCGTTCGGAGGGGTCAGAGTACGGCCCCCTGAGGTGAACGTCAACGTCCACCGTTCGAGCGCTGGTCACCGCAGTGATTCCGCCCGGGTCAATTTGGCACCATGACGAGGGCGCGAGTTCTGATCCCCGCTCACCTCACAGGCTTGGGATCCCTATCCGAGAAACTGAGCCCTGAAAACTAGGCCTGAAAATCTTCGGGGTTGATGCCTTCCAGGAAGTCACGAAATTCTCCCAAAAGTTCCCGCTGGGTTTCCTCAGATACCGGCGCCGTTCCTGACTCGCTCTCATCGACCTCTTCGATTTCGGCTAGACGACCGGCCTCATCGAGAACTTCCGCATCACAAAAAATGCCAGCACCAGCGCGCACTGCAATTGCGATGGCGTCAGAAGGGCGACTAGAGACGACAACTGGTCCTGTCTGAGACTGCAAATGCATCTCGGCAAAGAACGTGCCCTCTTCGACATCGGTGATCACTACTTTGTCGAGTACCGCCCCCAGAGCGCCCAAGATGTTCACGGTCAAATCATGGGTTAAGGGTCGAGGCGCTTCACGGCCTTCGACCGCCCACTGAATACTGCTGGCCTCGGGTACGCCGACGTAGATGGGCAGCAAGCGACGTAAACCTTCGCGCTCGCGCAGGAACACGACCGGGATATTCCCGAGGACTTCCATACGAACACCAAGTAGTTCCAAGGGAATCATGGCTTCAGCGTACTGCTCAGTCGCAAAGGGACTCAGTCAGCGACTGTCCCCGAGCGAGCCCAAGGCCCGAGCCACGAGAATGGCTCGCAGCCGGGAACCTAAATCATTGAGTTCAGCCAGCAACCGCTCGGACTCTAAACGAGACTCTGGTGACCGGCGACGAAGGATCGGGAGCACTCGTTGTTCATACAAACCTGCTTCACGTTCGGCAGCGGTCTTCCAGGCTTTGAGATGACGAACATCGAAACCGGTATCGGCAAATCCTTTGGCTACTTCGCAAATGGCCAAATCCTGCTCATCGAAAAGATCTTCGCGACCCACCAAGCGGGGTGACACCAAACCGAAACCTTCCAACTCATCGAAGGTCTTTTCATCGATTCCAGAAAGTTCGCGCAACTCCACTCGGGTGTAGGTGGCCGGACGACCGAGGCGATCCGACGGGTCCGGCGGTACCGGACGACGTTCTGGCACCTGAGCATCGTCAGGTGCTTGGGATCCGTGA
>JBEIGJ010000116.1:0-6472 GCA_040381935.1 Acidimicrobiaceae bacterium
GTGCTCAGTGCGTCCAAGTCGTAACCGCCTTCGAGCATGACGACAGTCCGTCCGGGAGGAACCAAACCTAAGAGTCGCTGCATCATCAAGGCGTAATCAGCAGCGGAGAGGGCCATATCGGTAATGGGATCATTTCGATGGGCGTCATAGCCGGCGGACACGATGAGCCACGTCGGTGCAAATGATTCGGCCATCGGCGCGATCAAACGATCGAAGGCAGAAAGATAGACATCCCCCGTCGTGCCCGCAGGTAAGGGAATGTTCATCGTTGTACCCATTCCTGGACCACTGCCCACCTCGTCGTACCAACCGGTTCCGGGATAGAGGGGCCACTGATGTAAGGAGATGAACAGCACTCTCTCGTCAGTGAAAAAAACGTCTTGAGTGCCATTGCCGTGGTGGGCGTCGAAATCCACGATCAGTACCCGTTCGCCTTGGTCCGCCAACTTGGCTGCGGTGACCGCAACATTGGAGATCAGACAAAATCCCATGGCCTCTGATCTCGTTGCATGGTGGCCTGGTGGTCGAACGGCGCAAAAAGCTGAGGTGGCGTCACCAGCGCGCAATGCTTCGACTGCGGTCAAACCTGCGCCAGCAGCAAGCAGAGCAGCATTCCAAGAACCAGCCGAGGCCACGGTATCGGGGTCGAGGCGCCCGCCGCCAACGAGCGATACCTGCTCAATACGGTGCATGTGATCTTTCGTGTGCACCCGTAACAAATCATCAGTGACGGCTGCTTGGGGCACTAATGGGATGATGGCATCAGCAAGATCGGCTACTCGCATGCCGTCTATGACGGCGCCAAGACGCTCGGGGCGCTCTTGATGACGCGGCCCGGCCAGATGATCCAGATAGGCCTCATGTGTTGCAAACAGAATGCTCACTCGATGAAACGCTACCGTCGAAGGGGTGAGCACTGGATTGCGACACCGACGAACGCGCCGGCGCGTACAGATCCTGCATGACGGACTGGTCACTGCCCGTGTCCGATCTTGGCCCGGCCATACCGACATCGCCCACTTGGTGCTTGCCGATCACACACAATCACCAACCGTGGGCGCCGTGCGATCCTGGACCGAGTTCCTGCGACTCAGTGGCTATGGGCTCATCCGAACCGGAGCTCTGTCTTTCGATGCCAGTGCTACTTTCGAACGCGCCGGTTTTCATACCATTCAGCACTTGGCCCTTCTCCGTCTCGATGACCCCATCGTCATCCGTCAACTACGTCGCCTTCGCCGGCCGCATGTGGCAATTCGCGCTTTACGGTCCGAAAGGTCGCTTCTCACTGCCGCCAATCTCGATGCATCTGCTTTCGATCGGGATTGGAATCTCGACTCGGCGGGCATTCGCGATGCGTGTCGGGCCACACCCTCGCATCGAATTCGATTGGCAGTCACGCCAGCTGACGAACCAGCTGGTTACATGATCGCCGGCCGCAGCGGCACCTCGGGATTCATTCAGCGACTTGCCGTAGCACCGCATCACCAAGGTCAGGGAATTGGTTCTGCTCTTCTGCAAGATGGTTTACGCTGGCTCGCACACCATCGGGTGCATGACATCTTGGTCAACACCCATCTCGATAATGAACGAGCACTCCATTTGTATGAGAACTGGGGTTTTCATCGGCTGGACGAGGAACTACGGGTCATGGAAATCGTGCCGCCAATAAGAGGTGAGTCATGAGGTTCTTTGCGGGTTTCCAAAAGGCACCGCACGTTTTCATCGTCCTAATTGTCGCCATCATGACGCTCTGGTCTGACCCCCAAGTCATCCGTGCCGGTTCGGCAACCGGCGCTTCATTGCATCTGACCTCTCAGATGCAATTCCTGTCCGGAAGTGAGGGGGGCCTCTTTCGCCTTTCATTCACCGTGGACCGCTCACAAGCCGCTCCCGTTCAAGTTCCGTCATTTCTCATCGTCAGTTCGCATCGAACCGTCAACAATCGAGAAGCAGTACGAGCGGCTATCGATGGGGATCCGCCTCGCATCGTCGATACCGTCCGCATTGACCTCACCGACCGCGTCGGAGTAGATGGGGGCGCCATTGATGTCCTCATTGGTTCCGAGGTCGGAACGAGGACCCGTGAACTTCTTCAATTTCCCGAACCAGGTTTATATCCCATCACCGTCTCCTGGGAAGAAGATGGTGTCACCACCTCGTCGTTGCTCACCTTCATCGAACGACTTCCATTAGGAGCCTTTGCTCCCGAAGGACTCGCTCCGGGAACGAGCCCCCTGCAAGTGGGGCTTCTAGGAGGTTTCGACAGCACGGTGACCCTGCAGCCGAATTCGACCACTGTCATCACCGATGCTGACCGCCAGGCAATTATCGACATTGTCTCCATCAGTGAAACCTTGCCGGACCAACCGATAACCGTTGTCGTTCGACCTGAACTCATCGAAGCACTCGATCGATCAACAGCCGAAGATGCCGAGTTGCTGGCCCGCCTGCAAACCTCGTCATCGCTGCGCGTACTCTCCAACACCTTTGTCGATGTCGATGCCAGTGAAAATTCGACCCTTGAAACGTCGGCTGTATTTCGTCGACAACTGCGACTCGGCGAAGATGTGCTGACCTCTCTCCTGCCGACCCATATCAATCCCCGTCTCGCTTGGTTCCAAAATCGACAACTCACCAATGGAGGCGCAATCCTTCTTGCCGAATTGGGTCTCCGCAACATCATCCTTGGAGTGCAAGCCCAACAAAGCACCGCAGAAGGTGCCGCTCAATTGGCCGACACCACTCGAAAGGTCGAGTTTCGTCTCTCTGATGAAAGTTCCATCACCGCTGGATTAATCGATCCCTACCTGAGCTCCGCGCTCACCCGAGGATCGAGGGAGAAGAATCCCGTCCTCGTTGCCCACCACATCGTTGCTGAATTGAAAGCGCTTCTTCTTGAACTGGATCAACGTGAGTCAGATCAACGTGAACCAGTTCAACCCAATGACACGATGATGGGGCGAGGGGTGTTGCTCTCCACCAACGATGGTTCACTTCCGAGTCCCGACATGGTGACGGCGTTGTACCGCCTCTTGGCCGATGAGCCTCGATTGAACGTTGCACCGGCGGAGAACGTGGTCACTTTGATGTCGGTCAACTTCGTGGACAGCCGACCGGTGGTCATCAATCTGCAGCCCACGGAATTTGTCCCCTCTCCAGACGCTGCTGAAGAGATCGGAGATTTGACCGCAGAGGTCAATGCCCACTCTTCGATGCTCCCGAATGAAGACCTCCGACCACGATTGTGGCGAAGTGTTTTGGATGTCCTTCCGCATCGGTCTTTCACCGATCAGCGTCGCCGTGAATACTCCATGGTCATTCGCAATGAAATCCAGAATCTGGCATCGGCCATCATCCCCCCCGCAGCGACGACGTTCACGCTCGGTGGGCGAGATAGTCCCATTCGTTTTTCTGTCCGTAATGACGGTGACACCGATGTGCGAGTACGTATTCGACTGACAAGTTCCAAACTTCGTTTTCCCGAGGGGGACCAAGTCGTCTTGTTACCGGCCCAGATGTCGACTGCGATCGACATGCCGGTCATTGCTCGTAGTAACGGCCGTTTTCCGGTATCTCTTCAGTTGTTCACCCCCGAAGGTGACATACCCCTTGGTCCGCCATCGACTTTGACCGCTCGTGTCAACGCCTTGGCTGGCCTCGGCCAACTCGTCACCGGAATCGCCGTGCTCTTGCTGTTGTCCTGGTGGGTGAGCCACCTGCGGCGTGAGCGCCATCAACGCCGCTCCATCCAGGCCCGACTCAATCGTCGGCATCCCAGTGGGGGCCACCAGGAGACGGGTTCGATCTGAGGGGCTAATCTGCGCCGATGACCTCTTCTGCTGTTCGCATCATTACCGATAGCGCCTGCGACCTTCCCGATTCCGTTATCCAAGACCTGGGAATCGAAGTAGTACCGCTCTACATTCGTTTTGGCGACGAGGAACTCATCGATCGCGAACAGTTGTCCACCGATGATTTTTGGCGTCGGTGTGCTACCGAAAGTCAGTTGCCCTCGACTGCGGCCCCGTCCCCGGGTCGCTTCGAGCAGGCCATCGCCAAACTGATGGCCGAGGGCGCTGCCGGGATCGTCATCATCAATTTGTCCGGCGACTTGTCGGGGACTCTGCAAAGTGCTGAAGTAGCCGCGGAATCCTCACCTTCGTCCGCCAAGATCCGAGTCGTCGATAGTCGGACGGTATCCATGGGACTTGGGGCCATCGTGGTGGCCTGCGCCCGTGCCGCTCAATCGGGATCTGATCTCGATGCCGTTGCTGAGCTAGCCCGAGTCTTGAGCCAGCGAAGTCAAGTCTGGGGAGCCTTGGACACCCTTGAAAATCTGAAGAAAGGCGGCCGCATCGGTGGGGCGAAAGCCCTCCTCGGGACCGTTCTTTCGATCAAACCCATCATTGAAGTGCGCGATGGGGTGGTGCACGAGGGTGGAAAGCAACGGACCCGGAGCAAAGCACTGGGCTTTCTCCTGGACAAGGTTCAGGAATGTATGAAGATCGGTGGTGGAGTCAGCCAATTGTCTGTTCTCCACGCGGCCTGTCCCGATGTGGACGCTTTCGTCGAACAATTACGAGCGGTCTATCCCGGTGAGATCATGGTTGGTCAAATCGGCCCAGTGGTCGGCGCCCACGCCGGACGGGGAACGATCGGGGTGGCCTTTTTCCAAGACTAACGTGGCATGACTTGCTGGTTGACCAGCGACATTCCCCGTTCGGGACCGTCCTGACAAGTAGCGTCGTTGAACGAACATGCCCTCATCCGACAAACGCTCCGAGCCTCAGGCGCACACAGTTATCGCTGGTCGCTATCGACTGGATGAACATCGCGCGCACGGCGGAATGGCCGAGGTCTGGCGCGCTACTGATCTGCAGTTGTCCCGTACCGTTGCAGTCAAATTATTGAAGCCTCATTTGGCAGCGGACGCCACCTTGGCGGAGCGATTCCGTCGTGAAGCGGTGGCTGCAGCGAACCTCAATCACTACAACATCGTCACCGTCCATGACGCTCTCGAAGACGATGGCCGACAAGCAGTGATCATGGAATTCGTTGACGGGAAATCGTTACGTGAACTCCTTGATACCAATGGACGATTAGCCACGAATCTGGTCGTTCATATCGGTACCAGTGTTTGTGCTGCTCTGGAGGCTGCCCACAAGCACGGGATCATCCATCGTGATGTCAAACCCGGAAACGTCTTGCTCATGAAAGATGGCCGAGTCATGTTGACCGACTTTGGCATTGCCAAAGTTCTCGGTGAAGGCGATGACCTGACGAGCGAAAACGTGATGATGGGTACGGCTAAATATCTGGCACCAGAACAAGTACGCGGTGACACACTCGATGAACGTGCCGACTTGTACTCATTGGGGATTGTTCTCTACGAGTGTCTGGTCGGCAAAGTGCCCTTTGTTGGATCCAACGATACGGAAACTGCCCTAGCAAGACTGCAAAAAGAGGCGCCAGTCATCACGTCACTTCGAGCGGACGTGGACTCCGGAATTTCAGCGGTGATTCACAAGATGATGGCTCGTGAGCCACGCAATCGATTCCAATCATGCGCCCAAGCCCGTCTCGCACTGAAAGAAGCCGCCGATCGACGGGGGCCATCCACACCCCATGTTGCGACTCGTCCCCAACGGGATCGCACTCCCCCGACCGGCAAGGTCATTCGTCCGAAGAATCACACCCCAACAGCGACGACTCGACTCCCCGCCTCGGCAACTACCGAGCCTGCTTCGCCACGAAGTAGCGGAAGTTCGCGGCAGCGGACTCCAGCGAAAAGTGCACAGTCTCCGATGACCACCTTTGGTCCTCTTCTTCGTCACCCAGCCGTCCTTCTCGGCGTACTTGTGAGCCTGATAGTTGGTGGCGTCGTCATTTCCCAATCAGTCAAAGATGATGCTCCGCCCATCGTGTCGGCTCCCGTCAGTGGAGACAGCAGTACCGAAACAGTTGTCTACAGCGGTCCCATCGAAATCACTGGAGTTAAATCCTTCGACCCCGAAGGCGATGACAAAACGGAGAATGAGGACACAGTTCTGAATGTCACCGACGGCGATCCCGATACCTGGTGGTCGACCACCTGCTATCGATCGACCACCTTCGGAAGTAAATCTGGTGTGGGTCTGGTCTTGCAATTGAATGCACTCACGTTGGCGCAGTTGGAAGTCGATATGGCAAATCGAGGGTGGCGGGCGAAAATTTTCGCCTCTCCAGACAACGCCGCCACGGCCTCACAATGGGGCACTCCCATCTGGGAAGGTAGTGCCGATGACGGGCTGAAGATCTCCACTACCTTTACGTCTCCAGCGCAATTCGTGTTGATCTATTTCACCGAAATTGGCCGAAGTACATTTTGCAGTGACAACTATCCATATCGAGGTTCGATCAGCGAAGTACGTATTTCGCAGGCGCCTTGACCGTCTTCGAAAGCGAAGATCAAGCAAACCGGTATGACACCTGA
>JBEIGJ010000117.1:0-6364 GCA_040381935.1 Acidimicrobiaceae bacterium
GGCTCCCGCCACATAAACCGGCAACGGTGTTCCTTTCACATTGGATGTCGCAAAGTCAACCGTTTGCGATTGCAGGCGAGCCAAGCGAGTAATGACCCACGTCGGCAGTGTGCCCGACAACGTTGCAATGGCATTTAGGGCCAATGAGGCCGATCCGGTGCCAGCTTCTTGGCAGATCCGGTCCACCATGGTGAAACGCTCGACGACGGGCATTTCATGAGTGGGGACCAACATGCGCGCCAGCGAAAAGGCGTTGGTCGCCCCATCATCACCATTTCGCTTGCGGGTGCTCACAGCCATCGAAGCCCGCAGTTGGTCGACAGGCGCACCAAGAGCACGGTGATAGCGACCAGCGGCGTCGCTAGCTGCGCTGAGAAGAGCCGTATTCAAGGTACCGCCTAGTGAACGGGCGACATCTCGGGTTTCATGAAACGAAACCCGGAGGACATCGAGTCGTCGCCGCAGTGATCGCTGCGTCCAAAGTGGAGACTTTGCGGGCTCGATATCGGTCATCTGACCGATCAATGCCTTGAGAGTATCCATGGTGGCGGCACTGGTGGTGGTGAAACTCGAGGGATCAGCCAAAAGATCACGCACTTGTTTGACCAAGGCCACAGGGACTTTCAACGAACCGGCGAGTAAGTCACGCCAGACATCGGCATTCATTGCCGAATGAGAGTGATCGCGGTCGTCCGAGTCCGTATCGAATGGTGCGGGTTCGGGAGCGTCGCGTTCGAAGTCGAAGAACTGTAGGGATAACTGCACACTTCCCTCGCCGTCGGCAATGGTGTGATGCAGCTTTTCAATCAGTACCGCTCGTCCGTTTGATAGTCCTTCAATCACCACGAACTGCCACAGCGGCCGAGTGCGATCAAAAGGATCGTTGGTGATGAGGGTGGCTATGTCCAACAATTGGCGCATCGATCCGGGGGCAGGTAGAGCAATTTGGCGGACGTGATAGTTGATGTTGAAATCAGGATCATCAACCCACAGCGGAGGCGTCAGATTGGCCGGAGTGGCCTGGACCCGTTGGCGCAGTCGCGGGATTGCGATAGCCGCTCGTTCCATGCGACGTCGGAGACGATCGATATCTGGAGCCCGATCGAGGACCGAGATATTGGCGAAGGTGGAAGAGAGATAGGGGTCCTTATCGAGGCGCCACATCATTGCCTCAGCGTCAGACATCTTGTGATCGAATCGAATGTCGGCGGCCATGGCCTCAGACTACGTTGCAGAGGACATGGACTCGAACGCTGGCACTTGGCTTCTGACCGGCCTCGGTCATCGCAGGTGCCCCAGCCATTGGCATCGGCGGCGTCAATGGGCTGGTTGGCGGCGAAGGATCGGTGTCGTGGCTCTACCGTTCCTCGTGGGCTGCGCTGGAATGGGCACGAGCGAAACCCATATCTCAGAGGAAGCGCCGGCAGAGGTCCTGAACCTTTTGGCACTGGATCAAACGGTACGCCAGTTCGATCAATGGGAGGTCGTGCTCTGTCGCATTCCAGCCTCAACCGCCGACCCAACATTTGCTTCGACTGACCAAAGGCTCAACGTCACAACGGCTGACATCGTGGAGGCGATTCACCCGATAACGGAGTACTTTTCGCGCTGGTCACTTGGTCGATATTCAATGCTTCTCGTGCCGGGCGAGGTGGTGACCATTCATGAAGATGGCAGGGAACCAGCCGGAATGATCGATCACGAGCGGCGTTGTGTCGAGACTGCGCTGGATGCCAGTGATGATCGCAGTACCGGGGTCATTGTGGTTTCTAATGCTGCGCACCGCGATGATGTTCCTGGAGGATGGGCTCAACCTGGTACCGCCTGTGAAGACGAGACGACTCTTTGTCCGGCTCGACGAAGTCGGCGCGTCGTCTATCTCGGTGGGGCCGACTTTTTTGCAATCAATAGTGGTGGTGTCGAGTCCGTGCCCTTAGACCTACTGGAACACGAGATCGGGCACGCTCTTGGGTGGCCGCACAGCGGTCTGGCCAGAGATGACAGGGTGCGCGCTCCTGGATACGACAGCGCGATCGACATCATGAGCAATAGTGCTGCGCCGCGAGCCGTGATCAGTACCCGTCGCCATGGTCCGGGGGTTTTGGCCTTCAATCAGTTGAGCGCTGGCTGGCTGACACGGAGCGATGTGGCCGTGCTGTCGCTGCCCGAATCGAAGGTCGTGAAAAAAGTTGTCATCCGCTCTCCTGGTGTGGACACAGCGACGATTCATCATCCGTTGATGGTTGTTTTCGATCTGGGAGATGCCACAGCGCTGACGATTGAGCTGATCGCTGACGAGGGTGATAACGACCACCTCTCGAGTTCTGGCGTTGCGGTTCACCTGGTGGAGTGGGGCGCAGCTATGTGCGCGGTTCCGGGAGATGACAATCTCTGCCTGGGGGTTGATCGGCGTCTGACATTGCAAGGTGATGGCAGTGAAGGATTGTTACGGAGCGGCCAATCAGTGACAGTTGCCGATCTCACGGTGAGCATCTTGGCCCTAGGAGTTGACGGGATGGGATTGACCGCGGAGATCGCAGTCTGGCGCCACTGATTGTTGAATGACGATGCGGGTCGCGCTAGCGGGGAACAGATGTATGTTTGAACTCGTTGAGTATCGGCCACTCAATGAGATCCAGAATGCGATTCACGGTGTGTTGAGCCAGGGCGGAGTCACCATCGGCTCGATCCAAAAGACGCACGAAGACGGCTTGGTCCTGGACGAGAAAAACAGGAACACCCCATACGGCGTGAGAGTTGGCATATCGAGTGTGCTCATCTTTGATGACTGCGAGCGGGCGACCAGAGGCCACTTCTGCGAACACTGCCTTGGGATCCAATCCACGTTCTTGTAAGACAGCGCTCAGGGCATCACGATCACGAAGGTTGCCACTTCGGGCGTGTTTGAACTCGTATAACGCGTGATGCAATTCCACAAAGGCGTGGGGTTGTTCATCGCGAACAGCTACTGCGACCTGCAAGGCAAGAAGACCTGAATCCGATTCCGGATCATCCCAGACATCGTGCATTCCGTCTTCGACGTGGGATTGTCCCAGACAAAAAGGAAGGAACGTCACGTTCCAATCAGCACCGGCGCGTAGTCCAGCAACGATGTGGTCATGAGCAATGCGGCCGTAGGGGCAGCGATAGTCCCAGGTCACCGCGAAGGAGCGAGTCATGACGACTGTCTATCGCTTTCCGGCGTGAATATCGAAAAAGGCCATCAGCGGAAGCGTCGAATATATGGGCGCACCAGCAATCCGAGTGCCGATCCGAATAGCGCGCCACCGATCACATCCGAGGCGTGGTGAATTCGGACGAAGGCTCGACTGGTGGCCACGATCACGGCAAGGCCGAACCACATCGGCGCCCAGCGCCGCCCACTCCAGGTGGAGAGTACGGTGGCGGCGAAAAATGCCGAACTGGCATGGCCACTCGGAAAACTAGTGGTGGACGGCGTGCGCACGACGAAACGATCATCGCCGCCAATAGTGGGGCGTTCTCGTCGGAAAAGTCGCTTGACCCCTTGGTTCACCAGTAACGACTCAGCGCCCAGAAGTACCGACAGCACGAGTCCTTGTTGTGCACGTTTATCGCTGGTCACGCCACGAGCAGCACCCACGAGATGCCAAATCAAACTGAAATCACCGAGATGGCTTGCTGCTGTGAAAACTCTGCCGGCTATCTGGGAAGTTCGCCAATTCTCGATAAGGGCATCAACTTTCTCATCGAAGGCGTCCACATCTGCTCCGAAAATTCCCGCCCCCACCGCGGCCTTGCTCCGGTTTGGAGGGGTGAGAGGGATTGGGGGCATCAGGGTTCGAGAGTGTCGGCAAAAGTGTCGATGATGCGCGCAATCCGCACTGGATCGACGAACGGTCCGAAGTGATCGAGGTCGCTGTACTCGATGTGATTGCCCTGGGGAAGACGATCAGCAATTGCTTCGGCAAAACCTGATGGCTGAAAGGGTTCAGGGTGTCCACTCAAGACCCAGACCGGGATGTCGATCTCGGGCATCTTCTTCCAAAGGCCGGGGATCTCCGGATTCCGGAAATTTTCGGCTTCGAGAGCGGGGCTGCACTTCAGATGTACACGGCCGTCATCGCCGAGCCGAAAGCCATGACGGACGTAGGCTTCGAGCGCTTCTGGCGTGAAATGGGTCATCGGCATTTTGTTGGAGTAGTTCTCAATGGCTTCCTCGAACGATTTGAAGGAAGATTTCCGGCGTTCAGCACCTTCAGCCAGTCCATTGGGGCGATTGGCTGGCATGCGCACATCTTCGGGTTTCACGATTGGTTCGTAGAGCAAGAGTCCGCGGAAAAGACCGGGATTTTTGAGTGCAGCGAGGAGCAGAGTCGCTCCACCCATGGAATGACCAACGCCGATGATGCCACCCGGTTCGGCAATCGATTTGGCTACGGCGGCCGCGTCGGCGCCATACCCAGCCCAGGAGACTTTCCAGTCTTTGGAAGCCGCAGTATCTCCGTGACCTCGATGGTCGAAGGAGTAGCAATGGAAACGACGGATCAAGTTTTCCGCAACTGGCACCCAGCACATTCCGTGGAAACCGTTGGCATGGGAAAGGAGGAGGTTGGAGCCCGATCCACCGAGATCATGAACTTCCACTTTGACACCGTTGGTGGACGCAACTTTCACAATGAGGCTCTCTCAATCCAGGACGTATAAGGAGGTCGCGGCGCCGTAGCGCAGACTTCAGTCCCCTTTGCGTTGGTGTTTTCGCACACCGATGAAAAGACGATCGGCGATTACACCCAGCGCAACGGCGACCAGAAGATTGACCCACTGACGACTGTTGACTTCGAAGAAGAGAAAGTTTACGTTCATTCTGGTTCGGTTCTGCAGGACGAACAGAACAATGACCAGAGAGAACAGGATAAATCCCACCAATTTCCAAGGAATCTTGCGGCGAGCCTGGGTATCTGGAGTGGGACGCTTCGAATCGTTCATAAGACCTCCTGCACTGATTGGCCGGCGTCGATATCCAAATGTGCTTTTTGTCACACCATTACCACGAAGGGTGAACATCGACATTGGCATCGTAGACGTGGATCAGCCCATTCCCAGGGACCCAGGCGCTGTGGGCCACCGAGATGCTCGGGCCGGGTGCTCAGGCCGGGTGCTCAGGCCGGGGTCTTTCCCGGTTTCGGTTCGCGAGGTAGGCCCAGCAGACGTTCACCAATGATGTTGCGTTGCACTTGGCTGGTACCGCCGGCGATGCGACCACCGGGTGCGGACAACACTCCAAAAGCCTCGGGCCCCTCGAGCATGGCCGAAGCCCCTGAAATATCGGCGCGCAACATAGAGGTATCGAACATCATCTCGGTGATTCCCAACTTCATGAGGGAAGCCGCTGTCGATGCAATGGGACCTTGACGTTGGGCCATGGCCTTGAAAGCCATGCCGCGTGAAAGCAGCCCGACTAATTCCTGACGTTCGATGGCCGATAAGTCGCGTCCCTCAGCGAGTCGAGAGATGGACTCTAGACGTCGCTCCAAGGAGATCACACTGGTGCCGATATGTCCGCGCTCGGAGGTGAGCACCGCCATACCCACACCCCATCCGCCATGTAGTGGTCCGAGCAGTGCATCGGCGGGCAACGACACGTCGGTGAAAAAGACTTCGTCGAATTCGGATTCACCGGTCATTTGTCTGAGTGGTCTGATCTCGATTCCTGGAAGGCTCATATCCATGAGGAAGAAACTGATGCCCTCGTGTTTGGCGGCGTCAAGGGACGTACGCGCCATCAAGATTCCCCAGTTGCTGTAGCGCCCACCCGAGCACCACACTTTTTGGCCATTCACGATGAAGCGATCGCCATCGCGTTCGGCTCGGGTCGAAAGCGATCCAAGGTCGCTGCCGGCTCCCGGTTCGCTGAACAACTGACACCACACGTGATCGGCCCGCAGAGTTGCCAAAAGGTGTCTCTGCTGTTGTTCGAGAGTGCCGAACTTCTGAATGGCTCCGCCAGCGAGAACCAGTCCCACCATGTTGAACACTCCGGGCACGCCGACAAGGGCGCACTCATAGAGCCACTGGGCTTGGTGGGCAGCGGTCAGTCCCTGGCCGCCGAATTCAACGGGCCAGTGAATACCAGCTTTGCCAGAGGCGAAGAGGTGCCGTTGCCATTCGAGTCCTTGTTCCACGACATCGGGAGGACAGATGGCGCCGTAGTCACGTGGAGCCACGTGACGGTTTTCAGCCAACCAATGTTGAGCCTCACGGGCAAAATCTTCGACGCTGATCATGTTCGATGCCCCCTGAAAGCGAATTACGAGAAGTAGGGAAGGAAGAGAGCAGTGTCTTCACCCCAATTGTTGGGTACTGCGTATCCCTGGCGATCCAC
>JBEIGJ010000118.1:0-6353 GCA_040381935.1 Acidimicrobiaceae bacterium
CCCACCTTGCGTTTGCATCAGTGTGGTCTGCCCAAGTTGATGGCTCTCGAACTCTTCAAGCCATTCGTGATGAAGCGTCTTGTTGACATTGAGTACGCACAGAACATCAAGAGCGCCAAGCGCATGGTCGAACGTCGCCACCCTCGTGTCTGGGACGTGCTCGAAGAGGTCATTCGCGAACACCCGGTTCTGCTCAACCGAGCGCCCACGCTGCACCGTTTGGGTATTCAGGCTTTCGAGCCAGTGTTGGTCGAGGGTAAGGCCATTCAAATTCATCCTTTGGTCTGCACCGCTTTCAACGCCGACTTTGACGGAGACCAGATGGCCGTCCACGTTCCGCTGTCGGCCGAAGCACAAGCCGAAGCCCGCGTCCTGATGTTGAGTGCGAACAACATCTTGTCTCCGGCATCGGGTCGTCCAATTGTGACACCGACCCAGGACTTGATCATCGGCGCGTATTACTTGACTGCCGAAGATCCCGGCGCCAAGGGCGAGGGAGCGGTCTACCGCAACAACTGGGAAGTGTTCCGGGCTTATGAAGAAAAGAAGCTGAACATTCACGCCGCAATCACCATGCGTGAGGGCTCAGGGGAAGGGCGGACGTCTTTTGAAACCACTCCGGGACGACTCCTTTTCGAAGAGGCTCTACCCCGTGAGTACGTCGAGAAATTCGGTCACATCACCCAAGTGGTGAAGAAGAAGGAGATGGGCGAAATCGTCGAACGCCTCTCTGACAACTTCACCAACGCTCAGGTTGCCGAATCACTTGATGCCATCAAGGACCTCTGCTATCGCTACGCATCGCAGTACGGGCTGACCGTATCGATCGAAGACGTGAAGACTCCTTTCGTCAAGCGCGAGTTGTTGGACGGATTCGAGGCTCAGGCCGACAAGGTCGAGAGCCAGTTCAAGCGAGGCATCATCACCGATGGTGAGCGTCGTCAGCAAGAAGTGCGGATCTGGACCGATGCCACCGCCCAAGTCCAAGAGGCGATGGTGGCCGAGTTCAAGACTCAGCGATTCAATCCGATCATGGTCATGGTTGATTCCGGAGCCCGAGGCAACATGACGCAGATGCGTCAGATCGCCGGTATGCGTGGTCTGGTGGCCAACCCCCGTGGTGACATGATTCCGCGTCCCATCAAGCGCAACTTCCGTGAAGGTTTGGAGACTCTCGAGTACTTCATCGCCACCCCGGGTGCTCGAAAGGGTTTGGTGGACACTGCTCTGCGAACTGCAGACTCGGGTTATTTGACTCGTCGTTTGGTGGACGTGGCCCAGGAGCTCATTGTTCGGGATGAGGATTGTGGAACCACACTCGGTGTCTGGATCGAAAATGTTCAGCCCGATACCGCGAATCGTCGCGCCTATCTCGAAACCGAGTTGTACGGACGTGCATTGGCCATTGACACGACGTTGGGAGATGGATCGGTGGTCCCGCGTAACACCATCATCGATGATCACCTCGTAGAAGTGTTGCGGGACGATGCAACCATCGATCGAGTACGGGTTCGTTCGGTTTTGACCTGTGATGCCGAATTGGGAATCTGTGCCCTGTGCTACGGCCGTTCATTGGCCAGCGGTAAGCCCATCGAACTCGGCGAAGCGGTGGGAGTCATCGCGGCCCAGTCCATTGGTGAGCCCGGAACGCAGCTGACCATGCGTACCTTCCACACTGGCGGTGTGGCCGGAAAGGACATCGCTGGTGGTTTGCCACGCGTCGTGGAGTTGTTCGAAGCCCGTACCCCGAAGGGTTCGGCTCGGCTGGCACGGGCCACCGGAGTCGTGCGTATCGGCGAAGACGAAGGTAAGGGCATCAACGTCATCACCGTGGATGACTCGGGTGAGGAGCATCCCATTTTGCTCCCAACCGGTAGCCGACCGATCGTGTCCGACGGACAAGAAGTCGTCGCCGGACAGCCGATCACCGATGGACCTTTTGATCCCAAAGAGATCATGGATATCAAGGGCATCCGCGAAACCCAGTTGTACATCGTGGAAGAAGTTCAAAAGGTGTACCGCGACCAGGGTGTATCCATCCACGACAAGCACATCGAACTGATCGTGCGCCAGATGACCCGTCGCGTCAGCGTGCAAGAAACCGGAGATACCGACTTCTTGCCCGGTGAGCGGACCGATGCCAAGACCTTCCGGGATACCAACCGGGCCATGGTCGAAGGGAGCAAGCGTCCCGCTGAAGGTCGTCCCGAGTTGATGGGTATTACCAAGGCCTCCTTGGCTACGGAATCCTGGCTCTCGGCGGCGTCGTTCCAAGAGACCACCCGAGTGCTCACCGAGGCGGCCATCGACGGCCGCGGCGACACGTTGAACGGCCTCAAGGAAAACATCATCATCGGCAAGCTCATTCCCGCTGGTACGGGCATGATGCGCTACCGGGACTTCGGTATTGACGCCCCGGATTATGTGCCCATGGCGACCTATCACAGCGATGATGAGGACACATCAGATGTTCTGAGTCAGCGCTGGGAGGGTTTGCTCCAAGGTTCAGAGCGCGGCGAAGGCTGATTTTCAGCAGTTTTTCTCGAGCTTCATAGCGAGGGTTGCCGTTATTCGGAGGCCGCTCGTAACATCTAACGGTCCTGCGCCAGATTCGTCTGGCGATCAGGACTCCGACGCAAAGTCATTCCGATAGGCCATCCAGGCTGTTCGGGCGGAAAAAGAGGTCAAGAGTGCCCACAATTCAGCAATTGGTCCGCCAGGGCCGAAGCACCAAGTTCACCAAGTCCAAGACGCCGGCCCTCAAAGGTTCGCCACAGCGTCGTGGAGTGTGCACTCGCGTCTATACCAATACCCCGAAAAAGCCGAACTCCGCTCTGCGTAAGGTGGCGCGTGTTCGTCTCTCGAGTGGTGTGGAAATCACCGCCTATATTCCCGGCGAAGGGCACAACCTGCAAGAACACTCCATCGTTCTGGTGCGCGGTGGTCGTGTCCGTGATCTTCCTGGAGGTCGTTACAAAGTCAGCCGTGGCGCGTTGGACGCAGCCGGAGTGAAGAACCGCAAACAAGCCCGCAGCCGTTACGGCGCGAAGCGCGTCAAGTGATCGTCGAAAAGGAATAGGTGAATTCTCATGCCCCGTAAGGGACCCGCACCCCGCCGTGAACTCAATCCAGACCCGGTCTACCGGTCGTTGCTGGTCACGCAATTGATGAACAAGGTCATGCTCAGTGGCAAGAAGAGCGTCGCCGAAAAGATCGTCTATGACGCTCTCAAGATGGTCGAAGAAAAGACCGGAGCGGAGCCGATTGCCACGTTGAAGCGGGCCATCGACAATGTTCGTCCTCCCCTGGAAGTGCGTAGCCGTCGTGTTGGTGGCGCCACCTATCAGGTTCCGGTGGAAGTCAAGCCCCGACGGGCCAATACCTTGGCCATTCGCTGGGTGGTTGATTACTCCCGAGCACGACGCGAAAAGACCATGGCTCAATGTCTGGCCAATGAACTTCTCGATGCATCCAACGGGCTTGGCGCGGCAATGAAAAAGCGCGACGACACCCAGAAGATGGCCGAATCGAACAAGGCCTTCGCTCACTACAAGTGGTGAGTGTGGCGCGATCGATTGCAGAAGCGATGATCACAACGCCAATAACTGGGCACCCCGGTCGTCGTACCGGGGTGCGTCCATGTAGAACCCCAGAGATCTAGAACCTCCGAAAAGACTGAAAGCGAAGACGATGGCAAAGCGTGAATATCCTCTCGAGCGCACTCGCAACATCGGCATCATGGCTCACATTGATGCTGGTAAAACGACGACCACTGAGCGCATCTTGTATTACACCGGCAAGAGCTACAAGATCGGTGAGGTGCACGAGGGTGCAGCCACCATGGACCACATGGCCCAGGAGCAAGAGCGCGGGATCACCATCACCTCAGCGGCGACGACCTGTATCTGGAACAACCATCGCATCAACATCATTGACACTCCGGGTCACGTCGACTTCACCATCGAAGTAGAGCGCTCCTTGCGTGTTCTCGACGGGGCAGTCACCGTTTTCGACTCGGTGGCCGGTGTGGAACCGCAAACCGAGACCGTCTGGCGTCAGGCCAATAAGTACAAAGTGCCGCGTATGTGTTTCGTCAACAAGATGGACCGTATCGGCGCCGACTTCTATCGCACCGTGCAGATGGTCAAGGATCGCCTCGAAGCGACCACCGCGGTCATCCAGTTGCCCATTGGCGCCGGTGGCCCCGAGAGTGCCAAACCCTTTGTCGGGTTGGTGGATCTCGTCAAGATGAAGGCCTTGATCTGGCGTGACGAAGAGTTGGGCGCTAAGTGGGATGAAGTCGATATTCCTGCTGACATGGTCGATCAGTGCAATCAGTACCGCGAGGAATTGCTGGAGACTATTGCCACGTCCGACGACGCTTTGATGGAGAAGTATCTGGGTGGCGAGGAGCTGACCGAGACCGAGGTCAAGCGGGCTATCCGTAAAGGCACCTTGGCCTTCGACTTCGTGCCCATCTTGTGCGGATCGGCTTTCAAGAACAAGGGCGTGCAGCCGATGTTGGATGCCGTGGTCGATTATTTGCCCAGCCCCCTCGACATTCCCCCAGCACAAGGCGTCAAGCCCGGTGAAGCCGAAGAGCCCACCGAGCGAACTGCCGATGAGAACGGCCCCTTTGCCGCTCTTGCTTTCAAGATCGTGGCCGACCCCTTTGGCAAGTTGACCTACTTCCGGGTCTATTCGGGACAGATCAACAAGGGTGACGAGGTGTACAACTCCTCCAAGGAAAAGCGTGAGCGCCTAGGCCGTATTCTTTTGATGCACGCCAACCAGCGCGAGGACCTCGATACGGCTTTGGCCGGTGACATCGTGGCCGGTCTCGGTTTCAAGGACACCACCACGGGCGACACACTGTGCGACCGGAGCAATCCGATCATTCTCGAGCGGATGATCTTTCCCGAGCCCGTCATCCATGTGGCCATCGAGCCGAAGACCAAAGATGATCAGGACAAGTTGGGCAAGGCCTTGAAGTCCCTTTCCGATGAGGATCCCACTTTCCGCGTCCGCACCGATGAAGAGACCGGCCAGACGGTCATATCGGGAATGGGTGAATTGCACTTGGAAATTCTGGTCGACCGAATGCAACGTGAATTCAACGTCGACGCCACTGTTGGTAAGCCCCAGGTGGCTTACCGTGAAACGGTCACCAAGAAGGTTGAAAGCGTGGAGTACCGCCACATCAAGCAGTCCGGTGGTTCGGGTCAGTTCGCGGTGGTCAAGATCACCATGGAACCCAATCCGGGTAAGGGCTATGAATTCGTGGACAAGATCTCGGGTGGAAAGATTCCGCGTGAGTACATCAACCCCACGAACCAGGGTTTACAGAGCGCGCTCGATAACGGCGTGCTGGCGGGTTACCCGACAGTGGACGTCAAGGTCACCTTGGTTGACGGTGCGTACCACGATGTGGACTCCAGTGAAATGGCCTTCAAGATTGCCGGTCAGGCAGCTTTCCGAAAGGCCGCCGAAATGGCTCGTCCGGTCTTGATGGAGCCGATCATGGGCGTCGAAGTGGTCACTCCTGAGGAGTACATGGGCGACGTCATGGGCGACCTGTCCAGCCGTCGCGGTCGAATCGAAGGTATGGAGGCCCGGGGCAACACCCAGGTTGTCCGGGCGCAAATTCCCTTGTCGGAGATGTTCGGCTATTCCACCGACCTACGTTCACGGACCCAGGGTCGGGCCACCTACACCATGCAGTTCAACTCGTACCAGCAGGTTCCCGAGGCGATCTCGACCGACATCATCAAGCGAACTCGCGGCGAATGAGATCGAGGCCCCAACGATTCGTCCTCGGGGCCTGAATGACAGATCTCCAACAGATTGGGGATCGTCTCGTTCGCTGGTATCGTCCTACAGCCGTGTCGGCCCATCAGTCGGAAACGACTGTCGGACCGCCACTGATCCTTGACACCACCTATCAATCACCCACGTACCATTCACCACGAGCGGTACCACCAACGAAAAAAGGAATGTGACTGCCATGTCGAAGGCGAAGTTTGAGCGTACGAAGCCTCATGTGAATATTGGGACGATGGGTCATATTGACCATGGTAAGACGACGTTGACTGCGGCGATTTCGCGGACGTTGGCTGATCGTGGGTTGGCGGAGTACACGCCGTTTGATCAGATTGATAAGGCGCCGGAGGAAAAGGCGCGTGGTATTACGATTTCGATTGCGCATATTGAGTATGAGACGGCGAATCGTCATTATGCCCATGTGGATATGCCGGGTCATGCTGACTACATCAAGAACATGATTACGGGTGCGGCGCATGTTGATGGGGCGATTTTGGTGGTTGCGGCGACTGATGGTCCGATGCCTCAGACGC
>JBEIGJ010000119.1:0-6329 GCA_040381935.1 Acidimicrobiaceae bacterium
GCGTACGCGCCCTGATTGCTGACTTGATTGGCGACTTGATTGGTGACCAGCCAGTTTCCTGATTTTTGTGATCCGGCTAGGCCAATGTCGAACTCCGAGTGCGGTCCATGGGATTCGGCTCGATGTCAGGCAATACGCTCGGACCATGGGGAATTCAACGTCGTCACCAGCACTTCCAAAGACCGATGAGCAGATCGTCGCAGCGTTGCAAGACGCAGAACTGCTGGCTCTGCTCGCCACCGTTGCCCACCTCACGAGAGATCTCTCGTATTTGGATGAGCGATTGGTTCCCGATCTCCTGAAATTGCGTGAACCGCAAAGTGGCTATACCGATGAACAGCAGTCATTGGCCCGCGGCTTGATTCTGCACGGTCTGCAGCGATTCCGAGATGAGCAGGACCAGCTTCCGACGCGGCCGTCGGTATCAGATCTGCACACGATCATGCAGTTTGTGGCCGGTGAAACGGTTGACGGGCGTTACGTCCCTTTGCTCCTCGAAGAGTTGGCCTTGGATGGAGATGAACTGCGGGCACCGAATTGGAGCACATCAGCAGTTGCACCCGAGCGCGAGATGTCGGCAATCATCATTGGAGCGGGGATGTCAGGTATCGCCGCTGCTCATCGTCTACGGCAGGCGGGAGTCCCTGTTTCGATCATCGAAAAAAATGGCGATGTTGGAGGTACGTGGTTGGAAAACCGCTACCCCGGATGCCGTGTCGACATTCAAAATCACATGTACAGCTACAGCTTTGCCCAACGCCACGATTGGCCATACTTTTTCAGTCCGCGTCCGGTGCTGCACGAGTACTTCCGTCATTGCGCCGAGGAGTTCGGACTGTTACCGCTGATACGTTTCGAAACCGAAGTGGAATCAGCGACCTGGGACGAAGACGCTCAGCAATGGATAGTTGTCTCCCGTGATTCCCATGGTCAGCGTCATGAGAACCGCGCCGAAATCTTGGTCTCAGCAGTGGGGCAGTTGAATCGTCCGCTCTATCCCGATATCGAGGGACGAGAGGCATTCGCCGGAGTCTCATTTCATTCCGCTGAATGGGATGAATCGGTCGACCTGACGGGCAAAAAGATTGCCGTTATAGGAACTGGAGCTAGTGCCTGTCAGTTCATTCCTGAAGTTGCCAAAAAAGCGAGTCAATTGACGGTTTTTCAGCGCACACCGCCGTGGATGATCCCGGCGCTGCGATACCACGAAGCAGTCCCTGCGGGGTTCAATTGGATGCTTTCCCATGTTCCTTTCTATGCGGAGTGGTACCGATTCACCATGTTTTGGCGCGGTGCTGAAGGCATGTTGCCAGCCGCGACTGTTGATCCGGACTTCCCTCCGACCGAGAAGTCTGTGGGATTGATGAACGAGATCATGCGACAGTTGCTGATCGAATGGACCAACGCTCTCACCGAAGGTGACGAAACTCTGCGCCAGCAGTTGACACCGAAGTATCCACCACTATCAAAGCGTTTTGTCGTCGATGATGGTTCATTTGCGCTGACGTTACGTCAACCACATGTTTCCCTGGTGACCAAACCGATCGCTTCTATCGAACCAGAAGGTATTCGTTGCGCAGATGATCAATTCGTCGATGTCGATGTCATCATTTACGGTACGGGGTTCAAGGCCAGTCAGTTCTTGACGCCAATGACTGTGACCGGACGCAATGGAGTAGATCTTCATCAACAATGGGCTGGCGATGCTCGGGCGTATCTTGGCGTCGTCATTCCGAATTTCCCGAATTTCTTTTGTCTCTATGGGCCCAATACCAACATCGTGGCCAACGGTTCGATCATCTACTTCAGTGAATGCGAGGTGCACTATCTCGTGGAGTGCGTGAAGATGTTGCTCATCGGCGATTACGGCTCGCTTGATCCCCGACGGGATGTGCACGATGCCTACAACGACCAGATCGATGCGGCGAACAAACTGCGAACGTGGGGGTATTCGGCAGTGAATAGTTGGTACAAAAATGAGTACGGCCGCACGGCCCAAAACTGGCCTTTCAGCGTTCTGGAATTTTGGGAGCAGACCCGTGAACCAAATCCCAACGACTACATCTTGACTCCCTCATCTTCGAAGGTTGGGGTCTGAGATATGAGTCAGCACATCAAATACCACCGGCAAGGACGAATCGGAACCATCGTCATCGATCGGCCGGAAAAGAAGAACGCCATGACGTTCACCATGTTGGGTGAGTTCATCGAAACAGTGGCTCGGGCCGGCATCGATGAAGAGATTGCGGTTCTGGTGGTGACCGGAGTACCGGGAGCTTTTTGTGCGGGAACTGATCTGGCTGATCTTGCCTCGATTCCGGGCGCCGATCGAGGTCTACGGGGAACAGCAGAAGAAACGGAAAAGTGGTGGCCCCTCGTTCAGTGTCCCAAGCCCACGATCTGTGCAGTCGACGGGCCAGCGGTGGGTATGGGGGCAGAGTTCACCGTGCAGTGTGATCTGCGTCTGGCTTCGACCAATGCTCGATTCGCTTGGAATTTCGTGCATCGCGGTTTGGTACCCGACACCGGGGCCGGCACGTGGCTTCTACCCCGCATCATTGGTGTACAAAACGCTCTGCGCTTGACGTACACCGGAGAAATGATCGATGCTCACGAGGCATTGCGATTGGGGTATGTCCTGGACGTCGCTGAGCCCGGGGACCTTTTGGATCGTGCGTATCTATTGGCTGAACAGATCGCATCAGGTTCGCCACATAGTCAGAAACTGATCAAGGAGCTGACGTATCAAGGTCTGACAGCGCCAATCAGTGAACACATGAGTCGGCACACTCAAGCCATGGCTCAATGTTTCAAAAGTGATGACCATCAAGAGGGTGTGGCCGCATTTTTGGAGAGGCGTCCGGCACAATTCACTGGCCGTTGACCGGCAATTCACCCTGGCGCAGTGCAAATCTGCCCGATATCGGCCACCATAGAGGTATGCGTATTCTGGTGACCAACGATGACGGTATCGATTCCGTCGGTTTGCACATCTTGGCTCGAGCCATGCGGCCCTTTGGCGATGTCGTCATTGTTGCCCCGGACCGTGAGTTTTCCGGGGCTAGCGCGGCGCTCGGCGCATTACATCTGATTCAACCTGAAGTCCATCGGATGTCGGTGGAAGGGATCGAGGAGTCCTGGGCGGTGACTGGTCCGCCGGCCTTGTGTGTGATGTTCGCCCGACTTGGTGCTTTCGGAGAGCCTTTCGATTTGATCGTGTCCGGTATCAATCCGGGTGCCAACGTCGGACGATCGGTTTATCACTCCGGTACGGTCGGCGCCGCTCTGACAGCGCGTAATGGGATGGTTTCCGGTGTCGCAGTCAGCCAAGCGGTGACTGGTTTCGGTGTCGAGGGTCAGGCCTGGGATGAGATGTTGGTTGGTCAGAAGTGGGAGACGGCTGCGTCTGTCGCTGCTTCGTATGTGGAAGGTCTGATTGTCAATATGCCCCAGACTCCGATCGTCGTGAATCTCAACGTGCCCAACTGCGAGCTTTCGGACCTCAAGGGTTGGAAGTATGGCCGCATAGGACACGAACCACCGCGTCGAATGAGCACCGCCACCCTGGAAGCCAAAGAGGGATATCAGGGCAGTTATTACGTGCGTATGGCCTGGGGCGATGCTGCTTATCTACCGGACGACACTGACGGTGGTCTCGTCCAAAACGGCTACGTCAGCGTCAGCTATTTGAGCTCCATAGTGAACGATGCCCGGCCGGATATGTCGCTGGCCGAAAAAACGCTCGACGTGTTGATCAGCGACGCTCAGGGATCATGATCGCCATTGGTGATCAATGATTTGATGAAACGCGGCCTTCGTTCTTAGATGACCACGACGGGCGTGCCAATTTGCGCAAACTCCCAGGTGAAGTCGGCATCGAGATTGGCTTGTCGTTGACAGCCGCCAGAAAGCCGTATGCCGAGTTCTTCTTCGGTTTGGTACACGCTGTTATCAGAGACTCGAACGGGTAGAGCATGAAAGCCGATGGCTCCGATATCGGTTTTCAACCAGCGGACCATTTTGTACAAATAGGCCTTCCCATTCCAGGCGGTT
This sequence comes from Acidimicrobiaceae bacterium, assembly GCA_040381935.1. GTDB lineage: Bacteria > Actinomycetota > Acidimicrobiia > Acidimicrobiales > Ilumatobacteraceae > Casp-actino8. The sequence continues at coordinate 4,054 of JBEIGJ010000119.1, forward strand.
GAAACCTCCGAGCGGCTGTACACCTCGTGGGTTCCAGGAGTTTCATTGTTGTACTTGCTGCCAGAAACCAACCACGAGCGGATCACCGTCTCATTTTCATCGACTGCCCACACCCGCTGACCAAGTCGTTCGAACACGAGTCTGCGGCCCGATCCCGAATTGGGTGGAAGTGGAGGTGCATCGGGGCCACTGGTTGCCACCGACGACAGTGGAAAGCCGAGTAGATCGACTGCTCCAGGTGCTGGTGGAGGTGTGCGGATGACATTCGTTGGTTCCTCAGGCCAAATTCCCAAGGACAGTGCCGTTTCTCGACCGGCCAATCCGTCAACGAAAAGATCGCGTTCCTCTTGTAGGCGAGTCACTGCTGCAGCGGTGGCATTGTCATACCGACCACTTGGAGTGCCCGAAAGATAGCCACTTGCGATCAAAGCTTCTTGCAGGCAGATGACCTCTGCTCCCGTGTCACCCCCGCCAAGAGATTTGGTCATGCGGCACGCCTCGACCGAGGTGAGATCCTCACCATCGAGATCCTGAATCGCCACCGGAGTGAAATCCTCGTTAATTGGGGTCGTGGGTGCGGAGGTTGCAGTCGTGGTCGTTGCAGGATCGGTGGTCGATGCGTCTGTTCCCGCCGGATTACCCGATCCGGTCACGAGGCCGATGATCAGGACCAGTGCCGCCACGAGCCCCACGGCGGACATGAGTACGGTGCGTTGCTGGTGGGTACTCATAGTCGTCCCTTCAGGATAACGAAGTCATGTGCCGAGTCCCGGTCAGCGTGACCGGTTCCACCACGCGATGGAGATGGTGAAGAGAGCAAATGTCAGGTGTCTTTGCCCTTTAGAGAACGACGACGGTGGTCCCCACCTCGGCGAATTGCCAGGTGAATTGGGCATCCAACTCGGCCTGGCGTTGACAACCACTGGACAACCGGATTCCAAGTTCTTCTTCAGTCTGGTACAAACTGTCATCAAGGGTGCGTTGCGGCAGCGAATGGAAGCCGATGGCATCGTTGCGAGTTCTCAACCAGCGAACCATGTAGGAGAAGGACGACTCACCATCGCGTGAGACCGAAGTCTTGGACCGGCTATACACCTTGTGTACTCCCGGTATCTCGTTACTTTCCCGGCTACCAGATACCAGCCACGAGCGAATTACCGTCTCATTTTCATCGACTGCCCACACTCGTTGCGCCGCACGGTCGTAAACGAGACGATAACCGGACCCAGAATTTGCGGGTAGGGGAGGTGCATCGGGTCCACTGACAGCCACAGACGACAACGGCAAGCCCCATAAGTCGACTGCGCCCGGTGGTGGGACTGGCGTGCGTTCGACGGTGAAGGGATCCAAAGGCCAGATTCCAAGTTTCATTCCGGTCTTGCGACCAACGACACCGTCGACGAACAAATTTTGCAATGACTGGAAGGAGGACACCGCCGCCACGGTGGCGTCATCGAAAAGTCCATTTTGCTCGCTGGCGAAGAGTTCGATTTTGGCGAGAACAAATTGGAGACAAAAAACATCATCGCCGAAACTTCCGTAACCGAGAGGAACTCCAGACACTTTGCACTGTTCAATACTTGGAGCAGCGTCGGCGGAAATGGGGGATGCATCGACGGAGGCATCGAGGGACGTCTCCGGAGCGTCTTCAGCGTTGCGAACGGGGGCGTTGACACTGTCTGCATCGACATCGGCATCGACATCGACAACGCCGTCAACACCGGCATCGGTGTCACTCAGTAGCTCCGGCCGCTCCAGCGCTTGGGCTCTGACGGGAGCCGGAGACGTCATTGAGGTCGTATTTCGAAAAGCACCGATGAGCATGATGGCCACAATGGGGAAAATGGTGATGCCAAAGCCGAGCACGATATTTGAGCGCTGATTTTCCCAAGACAGCCGTCTGCGCCGAGACAGCCGCTCGCGCCGAGACAGCCGCTTGCGCCAAAACAGATGATTTTGCCGAGACAGCCGCTCGCGCCGAGACAGCCGCTTGCGCCAAAACAACCGTTTGTGCCAAAACAGATGATTTTGCCGAGACAGCCGCTTGCGCCACGACAGATGATTTGGCCGAGACATACGAGTAGTCAGGTTAGCCGGAGACATTCTGGGTGGGCCAAGGGCCATGTTCGATGATGGCGGCAAGTAATGTCACGACGGTCGAAAACCATGTTCCGTCGTTGCCCCACTGGCCAGAATCCAATCTGGCCAGAATCCATTCTGGCCAGAACCCAATCTGGCCAGAACCCGATTTTGGAAGGATCCCCTCATGAACAAAC
>JBEIGJ010000120.1:0-6233 GCA_040381935.1 Acidimicrobiaceae bacterium
ACTAAATGACTGGCCGCAACCACACGACCGCGTGGCGTTCGGATTGATGATGTTGAAGCCCGCCTGATTCAAACCGTCTTTGTAGTCGAGCGTGGCACCCTGCAACAACTGAGCCGATGCCTGATCAACCACAACTTTCACGGCTTCGCCGTACGAGGCCTGCTGATCTTCGTCGCTGATATCGCTATCGAAGAACATCTCATACGAGAATCCACTGCAACCACCGGGACGCACTGCAACGCGCAATGCCATATCGGTTGCACCTTCTGCTTCGAGAAGTTCCTTGACCTTGGTAGCGGCGGTATCGGTGAGAGTAATCACGGTGTTCTCCTGAGTTTCTCTGTGAAGTTCCTCACGAAACTTCGATCCAGGAGGTTTCTCCTGGACGACCTAACGACTCTTAGGCTACTGCCCCTTCACCAAGACTTGCTGTGCGGAGGGACCGATAGCCTGAGTCCATGTCGGTGGTCAAAGGTTCGGGCACGGAGGGAGCGAGCACCCCGGGTTCAGGCACGAAAGAGCCGAGCACGAAGACGAGCGGGAATTCCGTGCCGCCTTCGGTCGACGAGGTCACCAACCTGCTCCGGGCGGTCATCGACCCCGAACTCGGTAGTGACATCGTGGACTTGGGTATGGCCCAGTGCGAGAGCGTCACCGAACTCGGCGAAGTCACCGTGGCCGTGAAACTCACCATTGGCGGCTGCCCATTACGGGCCCAGATCAAAAAGGACATCGAGTCCCGGGTGGCGACCCATCCCGGCGTGTCGAAGGTGAAAATCTCCTGGGGTGAGATGACCAGTGACGAGCGCACGGCCACGATGTCCAAAGCTCGATGGAACGCCAAAGAACGAGCGACCGATACCGCGATTCAGGCCACCACTCGGATTCTGGCGATTGCTTCGGGCAAGGGAGGCGTCGGCAAGAGTTCGGTCACGGTCAACCTGGCGACCTCGATTGCCTCGATGGGCTACACCGTCGGGGTGCTCGATGCCGATATCTGGGGTTTTTCGGTACCCCGCATGTTGGGCCTTGATCAGCGTCTGGAAGCCGAACCCGATCCCATCTCTGGTCGACCCAAGATCCAACCCAATACCCGGGTGGTCGAATCGAGTTCTGGAAAGCCCGGACTGTTGAAAGTGGTCTCGACGGGATTCTTGGTCGAAGACGAAGGTACGGCATTGATGTGGCGTGGTCTGATGTTGACCAAGGCCGTCGAGCAATTCTTGAACGACGTAGCTTGGGGCGAGTTGGATTACCTGCTCATTGATATGCCTCCCGGAACCGGCGATGTACAGATGGGTCTGGCTCGCATGTTGCCCCGCACCGACATGATCATCGTCACCACCCCGGCGGTCAGCGCCCAAAAGGTGGCCATCCGCGCCGCCGATATGGCTCGACGCTCGTTCTTGCGCGTGGCCGGCGTGATCGAAAACATGAGCTCGTTCACCTGTGATCACGGTCAGCGTTATGACCTGTTCGGAACCGGCGGTGGACAAACCCTGGCCGATGAAATCGGAGCACCACTTCTGGGTTGTGTACCGATCGAACCATCGGTGTCGGCGGGAAGCGACTCGGGTCAACCGGTGTCGCTGAACGGCAAAGGAATCGCCGCTGATGCGTTCCGCAGTATCTCTCACATCATCGTGACCGAGACCGTTCCTCCGGTGCAGATGGCTGATTGCTCGGCTCGGGTCCACGCCGAGACCGTGACTGGCGTGTCCTTGCGGCCCCGCTCGGCATAAAGACCATCCTGTTCGTCGCAGAGAACTCCCCCGCGCCCTCTCTCCCGGTTGTATCCTGATACCCCCTGGGGTATATTGACGTCCATGAAACTCCCTGAAGATGTTGCTACGGATTTGGCTAAGCGCTTGCGTCGTATCGAAGGGCAAGTACGGGGTATCCAACAGATGCTCGCCGAGAACCGCGAATGCCGCGATGTCGTGGCCCAGGTATCGGCTGCCAGTAAGGCCCTTGATCAAGTGGGCTTCAAAATGCTGGCCACCGGGTTGAGCCATTGCCTCGCCAACCCGAAAGCGGCCGCGGCCGACGGCTTCGATCTGGAAGAAGTCGAAAAACTGTTCATGAAGCTGGCCTGAGTTCCCGAGAGGAAAAACACGATGTCGGAAACAACCGGATCGACGGAGAATCTCTATCTGAACCAGCACTACCTGGGATGCCTGTCGCACGCCTCGTATCTGGTGGGTGACACTGTGTCGGGTGTTGCGGCGGTGGTCGATCCGCAACGCGATATCTCGATCTACTTGGAAGATGCCAAGTCTCACGGACTGACCATCAAACACGTTATTGAAACGCACTTCCACGCCGACTTCTTGTCTGGACATCTCGAATTGGCCGAAGCGTGTGGCGCAGAGATCATCTTCGGTCAAGCTGCCCAAGGTCGCACCGACTTCGCTATCCGCACCATGTCCGATGGCGAGACCCTGCGACTTGGCGATGATGCCAACTCGGTGGAACTGGAATTTCGCGAGACACCGGGCCACACCCCGGAATCGATGTCGGTTGTGGTGCGCGAACACGCCGGAGCAATCCCTCACGCCGTGTTCACCGGTGACACGTTGTTCATCGGCGATGTGGGTCGACCCGACTTGTTGGCCGCTGTTGGCCATACTGCCGAGGACCTGGGTCGCATGTTGTATCACTCGCTGCGCGACAAGTTGATGACATTGCCCGACAGCACCTTGGTGTATCCGGCTCACGGTGCGGGCAGTGCCTGTGGCAAGAATCTGTCGACGAATACGGTCAGCACCATTGGTGAGCAGCGCACGACGAATTACGCCCTTGCTCCGATGAGTGAGGATCAGTTCGTCGAAGCGGTCACCGAAGGCCAGGCGGCGGCACCGTTGTATTTCCTTTTTGCGGCTACGACCAATCGCAAGGCCCGTGAAACGTTTCAAGAGGATCGTCCACTCGATGCCATGTCCCTCGACATGGTCCGCACGGCAGTCGCCGACGGTGCCACCATTGTGGACACCCGAGACGATGCTAATTTTGCTCTTGGTCATTTGCGGGGCTCCATCAATGTTGGGCTTGGTGGTCGGTTCGCCGAGTACAGCGGTGAAGTGGTCTCCCCCGGTACTGCCATGGTCGTAGTCGCCGAACCCGGTAAGGAACGAGAGGCAACGATTCGATTGGCCCGTATTGGTTTTGACACGGTCATTGGGTACCTCGAAGATCCGGTGAAAGTGTTCATGGAGAATCCCGACATGGTCGAGGCTGCGTCACGCCTGACCGCTGGTGAGTTCGATTCCCGTCGCAATGAGATCTCCGATCTGCAGTTGGTGGATGTTCGCAATCCTGGTGAGTTCGCCTTGGGCACGATCGATGGTGCCCGGCATATGGAGCTAGCGGCCTTGACTCGTCGTTTAGGAGAACTCGATCCGAATAAGCCAACCGTGGTGTTTTGTGCTGGTGGGTATCGGTCCTCAATTGCCGCTAGTACCTTGCGAGCTCATGGCTTCAAAGATGTGAGTGACATCTTGGGTGGTTACAACGCCTGGTCAACGCTGATCAGATAGCGACCCGAAAAGCCCCGACCAACGACGACGACCTCAATCATCGACGTCACTAATCAACGACGACGTCCCTAATCAACGACGACCTCAATCAACGACGACGTCCCTAATCAACGACGACCCCGATCAACGACAACCCTGATCTGTCACGACGTCATGGATCATCGTGACTCGGTGGCGAAGCGGTGAGTAACCGAGTCTCGGGATCGAGAACCAATCGCCATCCGCCTTCGTGAGCGGCGTGATGATGGCGAGAGCACAGCGGGACCATGTTGTCGAGATCGGTCCGACCACCGTTTTCCCAATAGTCGATGTGGTGAATCTGGCAGTGGTGGAAGGCCACCGCACATCCGGGCATGGCGCAAGTGCTGTGCGCTGCCTCCAAAGCTCGGCGCTGACCAGCCGATGCCAATCGCTGACTGCGCCCGATATCGAGAGGCACGGTGGCACCATTCAGTACCAGGGGAATGATCCCGGCGTCACAGGCCATCCGTCGGATGGTCGCCACCGGCAGATCGGCGCCGAAGGCCGTGCGATGGGTCGACGAGGCTGACAAACCTGTGGTCAATGTTGACAGATCAATATGCACCACTACATCGGCACGCACCCGAGCATCATCAGTTGTTGCAGAACCTGAGATCATCGCAACGAGGGCGTGGGCTCGACGATGGTCATTGGGTTCGACCCATGGATGATGATCCAACGCTCGACTAGTGGACACAGAACCCCCGGCGCCGCTTGACGGATCACCCGCATGGAACATCGCCTCAACTGCACTCTGTAAGCGCGATTGCAGGACCGCCCCGGATACTGGATCGAAGGCCCCGCGCAGGTGCAGCATCCCCGTGGCGTCATTCCACATTTTGAGATGTGTGGACTTGCGCTGGTCTTCGAAAACACTCAGGCCGTCATCGGTCACCAAGTCTTTGGCCGTGGACGTCACTAGTGCGGCGAAATCGGACAACGACATATCGCCGGCCGCTTCAATGAGATCGGGCGCGAGACTCAACAGTGATTCTCGTTGCTCCCCGGCAATTCGTAGGCCGCGGCTGATGGCATCGAGGTGACCAGAAGTCATAATTCCTTCGACCATCGCCTCGCCGAACAGGGGTACGTCCTCGATGAGATGGGCCCGGCGGACGGTGTCACCCGCTTCACGACGGGTCATGCCCGAATGAGCCATCAGTTCGATCTCGGGAATGGCCCGCACCGGGGCATGCGCAGTCGTCATGGTGGCTTCCAAGAGGGCCACGATCTCCAAGACCCGAGCATCCAGAACCGCTCTCAGGCGTTTGGCTTCGGCCAGTTCGACGCGGAGTTCGTCCACGGAGAGGCCAGTGACATCTCGCAGTACAGAAGCCTCAGCGGCTGCCGGACTTTCGAGAACTGGGGACTTTTCCATGTAACCCTCGACCTTTCAACGCACTCTCATAACGACCAGCAGCAAAGTTGGGAAGAGACTTGCTTGAAAACAGGGTTCCGAGGAACCAATAAAACAGATGCGATTCGCTCGCCCGGGAATCTCCCGAACTCGTGAAGCGATCTGAGACTCACAATATTGAGGGGGTGTGGCAGGGTTTCGAAGCGCCACAAAAAATCATCAGAAAATTTCGCGAACAAAATCGCGCCCAATAAAACAACACAGAAAAAAACCGAACAAAATCGCGCCCAATAACAACACAGCAACAGACCCGAACAAAATCGCGCCCAATAAAACAACAACACCAACAAGACAACAGCAACAACAGCACCACCGAGCAAACCCGAACAAAACACCCGCAAACGCGAAAATGCCCGGGCCAAACGCCCCGGGCACTCTCACATGAATACCAGCGAACTGCGTCGCCGATGAAACGTGATTACTCTTCTTTGGCAGTACGAGCCTTGGCGATACCAAGGATCATCAAGCCGTACAGAGCCTTAGCGGTGATGTCAGCAACGGTGTAGCCAACCTGACGCAGCACTTCCAAAGTCTCCGACGTGTCGTCGATAACCGGGAAGAGGTACGCAATCGGGTACACACACCAGGTCACCAACAAAACGATGGTGGCCTTCTTGATAGCCGACGACACTTCGCCGGACTCGCGCTTCGATGCTTCCTGCAGCTGTCCGTACAACACCCACAAGATGTACACGAACGGGATCATGGCAAGGATCCACCAGATCCACTTGGTGCCTTCGTCGGTCGATACTTCACCCGGGTAGCCGAGGGCGATCATCAGAACCGTTGCGGGAACGAGTTTCCACATCAAGCTCTTGCGGACCGCAGCAGCCACACCAAGGACGATGAGCAGTTCGATCACCAACAGCGGAACGGTGATCAACCAGTCCGCATAGCGATATCCCTCGTTCATCTCGCCATCAGCAAAGCCCGACCAAATTCGGAGATAGTGGTAACCAGCGATACCGACAACGACCGCCGAAACGGCGACGCCCGAGCGGTAGGCCTTTGAAACGCTGTTGATCTGTGTCAGGAAATAAACAAACGCACCCAGCATGACTGCGGTGCCGAACGACAGCGCGTTGTACACGAGGTCGTAATTATTCCCCGTCAGCATTACTTCATTCATATGAACCTCCAAGTTCATCAAGATGACCTCAGGATCATTTCACCCGATGTCGACCAAACCTTACTGAGGCCCCACAATCCAACTAGGGATACAAGACTGTTCATCTGCTCCGCTCGAGCCCGACCAAAAA
>JBEIGJ010000121.1:0-6223 GCA_040381935.1 Acidimicrobiaceae bacterium
GGTGGAATCGTGGCTGAAAGCGACCCTGATGCCGAACTGGCCGAAACTCAGGCCAAATTCCAAGCCATGTTGTCAGCCATCGTGCGACCTTGAGGGTCCCTATCGCCCGTCGATGGCGCCATGAAGGGCTTGGGCAATGGCGGCATGCGCACTGCGATGAGCTGCGACATCGCCCACTCGATGAGTCGCCACCCGCATCAGCCGAGGCCCTGGCAAAGATAGTTGCTGATGTAATTCGTCGCGAGTAACAACGGTTTCAGCAGGCAGACCTGCAGCCCGCGCCCATTGCACCAGATCGACTCGATGTGGTGTGCCGTAGACCTTTTCGAAAATCTCAGCCTCAACCGCTTCCGACTGTGGAAGATGATGAAAGATTCCGCCTCCATCATTATCGACCACCACAATGCGCACGTCGGCACGGATCGAGGCCAACGAGGCCACTGTCGAAGCATCGTGAATCAAGGCCACATCGCCGATTAATACAGTCGTTGGTGCCCGGCTTCCACGAGCCACACCAATAGCGGTGGCGACAACCCCATCAATCCCGTTGGCACCGCGGTTCGCGTGGACGACTAATTCCGAGCAGTCTCCACCGAACCACTCGACATCGCGAATAGGCATCGACGACGAAAGAACAACTCGCGTTCCACTGACCAGCCCACTCACGACACCTCGGGCTGCGCTGATGCCATCGGTCAGTCGATCATCATCTCGAGATGCCAAAACTGAACGCGCAATCTGGTCGCTTCGCAACCAAGGTTTCAGCCACTCATTCGACTGGTCCCGTAAGAGAGAAACTTTGGTGGAAATCTTTGCCACGAGTTGGCGATACGTGTCTGTGGTGTGGGCCGAAAGATGGAGACTGATCCGATGCTGGGGGTCATACACCGACGGTCGCTCCGACACGTGCACTTCAATCGCTCCCGATGCCGCAACCCATTGATTGAGAACTTTTGATGATGGGCTCTCCCCTAAACGAAGTACCACCTGTGGCCGGAAAGAGGATGCGACATCTTCGGACCGAAGTATGGAATCAAAATGGATAACTGCCGTGGGTTGACCCTGACAGCCCGAGCGCGAATCGGCGAAGACCGGCCACTGCAAAACGCCGGCAAGGGCATTGATCACCTCTGGCTCACCACATCCGTTACCAGCAATGATGACTCCACGTCCACCGCCCGACTGCATACAGAGATCTACCAACGCGTCAATCTGATCTTCATCCACAGCTAGTCGACTGTTAGCAAAGGAAATCTTTGGCACTACCGATTTCACTGCGCGGGGATGTCCTACCAAAGGATCGCGAAACGGAAGATTGAGATGCACCGGACCAGGGTCGATCCCATGAGCAGCCGCCAGGCTCCGCGCCGCCAACGATTGCCATGATGAGGCATTCGCCGCCGATGGCACCCCTGGATCGTGGAACCATCGCACATGGTTTCCGAACATCTTGATTTGATCAATGGTTTGTGGTGCGCCGACATCGCGCAACTCTGGCGGTCGATCAGTCGTACAGGCCAAAAGAGGCACACCCGATAAATCAGCTTCGATGATGGCCGCAAAAAAATGGGCGGCCGCGGTGCCACTGGTGCAGACCAGGGCCGCAGCCCGCCCCGTGGCCAAACCAAAACCAAGAGCGGCAAAGGCCGCTGATCGCTCATCATGAAACATGTCCACGTGGACTCGATCATTGGCCACCAGGGCCAAGGTCAGTGGAGTTGAACGCGACCCTGGGGACACGGCGGCGTAGGTCAGACCTTGCTCCACCCAGGTCTCGACCAGCACCACGCAAAAGGTGGCCTGCACGTCTTCCGGTGGGCAGGTTGCCAGGGAGAGCAGGTCATCGAGACGGGGAGCATTCTTGTCCCTGGACACCCCCTGGACGATACGGCAATTTCTCCTTTCTGCGACTGTTGTCGAGGCGGATCGGTGAGACCGGTTTAGTGTGACATCGTGAAAATCGAGATTTGGTCCGATGTCGTATGCCCCTGGTGCTACATCGGGAAACGACGTTTTGACCGGGCGCTAGCGAATCTCCACTCCGATTCCGAACTCGTTGCCTCCGGGGCCCTTGAGGCAATCGGCATCTCCTATCGGTCATATCAGCTCGACCCCACCGCTCCGCTCAACACTCCTACTCCGGTGAGAGATGTGTACTCGCGTAAATTCGGTGGCCCAGAACGTGCTCAAGCAATTTTCGAGCAGCTCACTGCAGTGGCCGCCCAGGATGACATCACCTTTTCTTTCGATAGTGCGGTGCGAGCGAACACCGTGTCGGCTCACCGTCTGCTGTGGAAGACCGGCGCCACGTTCGGCTATCACATCCAATCAGTCCTCAAAGAAGCACTGATGGATGCATATTTCACCCGTGGAGAAAATATTGGTGACCCCCAAGTCTTAGCGCGTTGCGCAACCGCAACGTGGCCAACCTCTCCCTCGGTCGAAGAGATCGTGGCCTTTCTCGCCAGTGATGAGGGTCGGGCCGAAGTGAATATCGATTTGGCCGAAGCGGTGTCTCATGGCATCACCGGTGTTCCGACGTATTTGATCGATGGACAATGGGCAATCCCGGGTGCCCAGGACACAGAAACATTCGAGCGGGTGCTGCGTCGCGTCCTTGAACGTCAGCAGTGATGTCTGATCAGAGCACGACAAACGCATCGCCATGGGTTCCCCTGACCGGGCCGTTGTACGCCGAACGACGGGAAGCTCTCGAGGTCCCGGCAAAGAATCTTCCGTTGATCTTGTTGCACGGGTTTACCCAAACCAGCCGTTCCTGGGACCCACTGCTTCCATTCCTCGATCCCCGATGGACGGTGGTGCGCGTGGATCTGCCCGGTCACGGAAATTCCGCCCATGCCGAGGCCGGCCTATCCGAGATAGCCGACCTCGTTGCTGAAACCTGTGGTCATGGACTGTACGTGGGCTATTCCATGGGCGGACGCGTGGCACTGCACATCGCCCTTCGCCATCCGCACCTGACCGCGCACTTAGCGCTGATTGGGGCAACCCCCGGCATCGTCGATGATGATGAGCGCGCCTCGCGTCGACTGGAGGACAACGAACTGGCCTCACAAATCGAACACGACGGCGTTCCCGTTTTCATCGATCGCTGGCTGGAGAATCCCCTCTTTTCAGGCTTGCCAAAAACGACGACCGACATCGCTGATCGACGCAGAAATACTGCGGCCGGACTAGCCAACAGTCTTCGCCACGTAGGAACCGGCACCCAGGTACCTCTATGGAATCAGTTGTCCACTTTGCATATGCCAGTCACGCTCATCGTTGGCGCCAATGATCATAAATTCACCGCCATCGGGCAACACATGGCGGTGGCCATCGGAGCACAAGCATCGTTGCATCTCATCGATGAATCAGGACATACAGCACATCTGGAACAGCCGGCCGCCGTCAGCAAGATCATCGATCAACTCTTGTGAAATGTCGATGCCGAAATTCAGGCCAGAGTCAAAATGGCGATGAAAGCCACAATGTCCAGCGCGCCAAGAACAATGCCGGCTAAAGCTGTGGAATCGCCTTTGTAGATCATTGGTTGTAAGCGAATGGCTTGGCGAGCCTGAACACCAAGAACCACCGCCAAAATGCCAAAGACGATCGGCAAGATAACGATCCCCACAATGCCGCAGACCAAGGCCGCTACGGCACGCTTGTGATTGACCGGGTTACCGTCGAAATTGGCGGGAAGACCACCCAAAGGCGGTGGAGGGAGCGAACTCATAATCCCACGCTAATCGGCCGAGGTGGCTCACTGACCCACCAATCCGCCAACTATCAGTCCACCAGTCAGCAACGTCCCAACGATGAGTTGCAACCGACCCGTCATTGCGAGTACTGCGATCAAGGCCGCTCCGCGTGTCCCCTGATGAACGACGCGGATCGGAGCAACCATGAAGGGAATCGCCCCAAGCACCACCAGACAGCCTGGTTCCCAGACAGCGGCGAGAAGTCCCACCAGCACTCCACCAACTATCAGTACGTCGTACAGCCATCGAGTTCGCTCCTCGCCGAGTCGCACGGCGAGGGTTCGTTTACCCACCTCAGTATCCGATGGAATATCACGCAAATTGTTGATCACCAAGAGTGCACATGCCAGTGCACCAACGGCCGCACCCAGCACCCATGACACTGCCGGAATTCGCTCAAGCACCACATAGGAGGTCCCTGTCGTCGCCACGAGACCAAAGAAAATGAAGACGAAGACCTCGCCGAGTCCGAAATAGCCGTATGGATGACTACCTCCGGTATAGAACCAACCGGCAAGGAGAGCTGCCACCCCGATGACCAAAATCCACAACGAGGTCACCAGTGCCAAAACCAAACCACGCGCCGCAGCCAGGCCGAAACTCACTAGCGCCGCGGTCTTCACCTGACTCGACTGAGCCAGCCCGCTCGCCACAAGGCGCGTCGGACCAACACGCTGATCATCGGTCCCGCGAATGCCGTCGCTGTAATCATTGGCGTAGTTCACTCCGACCTGCAACGCGAGGCTGACTCCGAGGGCCACGACCGCGCGCCACCACGATGCATCATCCACTCCCACTCCAACGGCGGCACCCACCGCCACCGGCACAATTGCGGCGGGCAGAGTTCGCGGGCGAGCACCCACGATCCATCGATTCATGGCCGCAATCTAATGGCTACGCGGTGGCCAGAGCACTTCAACATTCTTTTCGGCATCGATCCGTCTCACCAGTACAGTTCTCAGCACACACTCCTCAGGAGCAACATGACATGGATGACAACGTTCTATCCCCGCACCGCGACGCACTCTGGGCCAAGTCAGCAACCGAGCTCGCCGCCCTCATTCGACAAGGCCATGTCTCGAGTCGCGAAGTAGTACAAGCCCATTTGAACCGTATCGATGAGGTCAATGGTCATCTCAACGCCATTGTTCATCGGCTGGATGAGACAGCCCTGGCCCAAGCCGATGTCGCAGATCAGATCCTCGCCCAAGGTCACAGTGCAGTGGGTCCGCTGCATGGGGTTCCCTTTACCGTCAAAGAAAACATCGACGTGGCGGGGACACCAACGACCAGTGGGATTCCAGCATTAGCCCATGCGGTGGCTCAGCGCGATGCTCCCGTAGTCGAGCGAATGCGTTTGGCCGGAGGCATTCCCATCGGGCGCACCAATCTTCCCGATCTCGGATTGCGCGTCCATACTCACTCGTCTTTACACGGTTTGACTCGCAATCCCTGGCACCCCAATCGTACGACCGGAGGTAGCAGTGGAGGAGAAGGTTCCGCACTGGCAGCGGGAATGTCCCCTCTCGGACTAGGAAACGATATTGGCGGATCATTGCGTAACCCAGCCCACTGCTGTGGAGTGTCATCCATCAAGCCATCCATGGGCGTCGTCCCCTGGGCCACGGACATCCCCCCAACGGCTCTTGGTGCTGCCAGTCAAATGATGCTGGTTGAGGGAGTCATGGCTCGACGGATCGAGGATGTACGTTTAGGTTTCGACATCGTTCGTGGCGCTCACCCTCGTGACCCCTTTTCCGTCTCGGCACACCTGACTGATATCGCCTCCGATCGTCCTTTGCGCGTGGCAGTGTGCGCCGACTTTCCGGGTGGAGCCACCGATCCACAGATCGCAGCGACGGTTACTGCGGCCGCCGCAGTTTTGGCCGATCGCGGACACATCGTCGAGATCGCCACCCCACCACAGGTGGAGTCGACAATCGAGATGTGGTCGGCGGTGATGAACGCCGAAATGACCGTGATGATGCCCCTCCTCGAAGGAGTCGTCGGCGAAGACGGACAACGCTTTTTGGATTTCGGACGCCAAGCCTTTCCCTCACTGGACCAAGCAGGCGTCGCCTTCCTCTATGCCCAGCGGTTCGAGTTGGCCCAGAAGTGGTCGGAGTGGTTTTCGACCTACGACGTCTTACTGAGTCCCACCTGGGCATTACCAGCTTTCGAACCAGGATTTGATGACATATTTAATAATATAGATAAAACGTCTAATTTAATAACTTATTTGTCAAATAAAACATTTTATTTTTATGACGAATCTCGATCAGAAATACTTATGCCATATGTAAAAGAATCAATTGGAATTCATGTAGTAGATATACGTTTAAAACGAACTAGTTCTACTGGAGAAGTAAGCTATAGTCATATATTAAATCCAAAATCAAGTAAGTCAGGTCTATCATATTTTAATTTAACATATAAAGAAGGGTTAACAAATGTTTTAA
>JBEIGJ010000122.1:0-6215 GCA_040381935.1 Acidimicrobiaceae bacterium
CGAAGTTAGCGGCATCAAGACCCTGAACCGCAGTCTTGTTGGCCAACATCCATGTGGTGTACGAGCCCCACAGGTTGTAGCACTCACTACCGAACAACCGGTTGACGTCTTCGGCAATTTGCTTCTTTTCGGCGGGATCAACCGATGCTCGGTTGGCATCCAAGAGCTCATCGAGTTTCGTATCCTTGATTCGGCCGAAGTTGAGAGCCAGATTGCCCACATCGAGCGATGATGACGAGTGCCACCAGAAGTACTGCTGGTCCAAATCGACTCCGCCGTGGTTTCGCCACTGGAAGACCTGGAAGTTGCCCAACAAAGCAGTCACGATGTACTGAGCCTGGTCGATTTGGTCGATGGTGACCTCGTCCACTCCGGCTTCCTCGAACCAGTCCTTCTGGTAATTGGCGATGACCAAGTTGGTCGCATCGTTGGTTGTGGCCAAGGAGATACGAAGCGGACCAGGATTCTCAGCCTTGTAGGCGGCAATGAGTTCCTGAGCCTTGGCCATATCTTGGACCATTGGGAAACCAGTGTCTTCGAGATAGCCCACTTGGTCCGGTGAGAACGGTCCGTTGGCAATCTGGTTGACGCCGAATGACACCGCCTGGTTGACCGCGTCGTTGTCGGTGGCATTGGCTAGAGCACAGCGAACCCGACTATCGGTCAGCGGTGAACCCTCTTGTGTGACGTGCATCAACGAATATGCCGTCTCGCCATTCTTGGTGATTTCAGCCGAGGAATAGCCATCCACTCCTGCACGGAATTCGGTGATCACTTCACCGTTTGTGGTGTGTATCAGGTCAACGTCACCCGCCTTCAAAGCATCACGACGCTTCAAACTGTCAGCCACCGGAATGAACTCGACTTCGTCCAGATACGGATACGGAGCGTTCCAGTACGTGGGGTTCTTGGTGGCTTTGAAGTATTCCTGGGGCTTGTAGTCCGCAAAGACGAACGGCCCTGTTCCGACCGGCTTGGCTCGTAGTGCCTCATCGGCATCGGATGCCGCCAACCACGTCGGAGACGCCATGTAGCCAACCTGACCGGTGAGATACCAAGGGAAGGTGGCCCAGGGCTTTGCCACAGTGATGACCGCAACCATGGGATCGGCAGGGTCAAGGGAGATGTCGGTCACGTCCTTGATGGCCGTACCAGTCAAAAGGGCTGACTTGTGGCGGGTGATGTTGTCGACGATGGCTGCACCATCGAAATCGGTTCCGTCATGGAACTTGACTCCTGAGCGAGCCGTGACCCGCCAGACGGTGTAGTCGGCATTGGGCTCTACTGACGATGCCAAGTAGGGAACCGGGACGTTGTCGACGCCAGGAATCATCAAAGTGTCGTAGATACTTCGAATGACTTGATGGCACGAAATGGCGCACACCATTTCCGACGGGCGCCAAGGCGATGAAGTGTCGGCCTCGACGGCCATCACTAACTTGCCCCCCGGAGTAATGGTCGAGGTGTCGTCAATCGCATCCGTTGTTTCAGTAGGTGCTTCCGAACTTGGTGCCCCGGTATCGGTCGACGTGCTATCACTGCCGCCACAAGCGACCGCAAAGACCATCAGACCGGCGAGCGTGAAGCCGAGGATAGACCTCGTCCTCAACTTGCTGGTGTTGCGTACTTTCACGTATTTCCCCCTTTTCGGCCGAGACGAATCTGCGGCGATGATGGACTGACCTGACCAAGACCACATCGGTCCCGAACAGAGTTCCTAGATGTGAGCGACGAACTGTGACTCCCATCACAGGAATGGGCCAACCTTAGCCCCAAGGACCGCTCGGTCAAAGTAGCCATCGGAATATTTCCCGAATGAATGTCTGCCGAAAGAACATCACCCAAAAGAAATATCCCAGTAGAAAAATCCCAGAAGAAAAATCCCGGTCAGGGTTCGAACAAAGCAAGACTGGCCCCATGCGCGACAAGGTGATCCTGCGACCAATGTGGCAGTGGCCCCCGTTGCCGGGACGATTGCCACGCTCCGCCTCACCTGAGATCGTTACACGGATCGAAGATCGGCATCAGCAAGCCATAGCTCAGGGTCGGAGCTCGTATGCCGACCCGATGAGCGGGTTGACGGTCTTTACCGCTCGCTTTTTGGCAGAACGCCGCTATTGCTGTGATAGCGGATGTCGGCATTGCCCGTATGAACCATCTTCTGCGGAGTGAGCAGGCCTAGGGTTAAAAAGTGTCAACAGCACGTGATCCAAAAGGGTGAAAAAATGGTCGCAGACCTGGTCAGTAAATACATCGTTGCCCCCAACAAACCAATCACCCTGGCTTCAATTCCGACTGCGGAGACGTGGGGATGGGAAAAGGACGCAGCCAAGGCTGAGTTGGCCCAGATCGTGACCGAGATTTCTTTCGTTCAACATCGACTGATGGCCGAGGCGAAGCGTTCGTTACTGATCGTGATTCAAGGTCGTGATGCATCGGGTAAGGACGGTTTGGTCCGCCATGTCATGACCGGGCTCAACCCTGCTGGTGTCCGGGTGACCAGTTTCAAGGTTCCCTCCGGTGCTGAGACCGACCATGATTACCTATGGCGCTGTCATGCGGCGTGTCCGGCTAAGGGCGAAGTTGGGGTGTGGAATCGGAGCCATTACGAGGACATCCTCGTACCGCGAGTGAAAAATCTGGTTTCGGAAGAGACCTGGACCCGTCGTTACCGTCATATTCGAGATTTCGAACAGATGTTGACCGACGAAGGTACCAAGATCCGCAAGTTCTATCTCCACGTATCACACGATGTTCAACGGCAACGGCTCCAAAAGCGGGTCGATAATCCAGAAAGCAGTTGGAAACACAATCCAAGTGACATCACAGACCGTTCGATTTGGCATTTGTATGAGGAGGCCTACCAAGATTTACTCAGTGAAACATCTGTTCCTCATGCTCCCTGGTACATCATTCCGGCCGATATCAAGTGGGCGCGTGATCTGATCTTCGCCAAATTGATGCTGGCAGCTCTTCAAGAAATGAATCCGCAGTTGCCACTTCCCGACAAGTCTTTACGAGAGATCACTGTTACGTAGGAGATCACTGTCATGTGATACTTGCCGACGGTGCCTGTGATCTACATTGGTTAGTGAGATCAAGGGGTTCAGAACCCGCTGGTCGATATCCCATCTAGAGGAGAAGAGTCATTGTGGCCACGGATCGAGGAAACCATGAATGAACGAGAAATCATGACCTGGACCCTCTTTGGGCAGGCCTCACGGGATCTCGCTCAGATGGTGGCCGACGACGGCTACGAACCCGACATGATTCTTTCCATTGCTCGTGGTGGCCTCTTAATTGGTGGGGCATTGGGCTACGCCCTGGCGGTGAAGAACGTCTACACGATGAACGTGGAGTTCTACACCGGTGTCGATGAGCGACTTGAGGTGCCCAGAATTCTGCCTCCGGCTCCCGACTTCGTCGATTTGGGGCATGCTCGCATTTTGATCGCTGACGACGTTGCCGATACGGGCCACACTCTGCGCAGCGTGGAGCAGTTTTGTGCTGGAAAAGTGGGAGAAGTACGCACTGCAGTCCTGTACGAAAAATCACACTCGGTGGTTCAAGCCAATTATGCCTGGCGCAGAACTGATCTCTGGATCAATTTTCCTTGGAGCGATAAAGAGCCGGTGGCCCACCGCGAGGGTGCGGTGCGGGACGCTTGATGACCAAGAAGCGGTGACTCTGGCTGTTGGTACTCGTCTTACGTGATTGATCGCAGAACGGTATGGGCGCAGTGCCTTCCGCTAGCTCCCCAGATTCCAGCACCGGGAAAAGTGGCCGCTCCGCAGAGATACAAACCTTTGATCGGCGTTTCGTAGCGGGTCAGTTCACGAGGACGTCCCCGTAAGGCGGCCATGGGACCGCCAGCGAAACTAGTGGCATGTCCCTGGGGCATGAAAAACTCCGACTCATAGCGATCAGGAGTCATTGCCCGCCACGTTGGCATCGTGGAGAGCGCATCGTTGCTGAGCAAGGAGCTATACCGGTCCAGCCACCGTTGCGGTTCGGTGGAAGTGGGCCAGCCACCCGGATGGTGATACGGCGTGAAAAGAGCCTCGAGGCTGAAGACGTGTTTCCCCGCCGGAGCCATGCTTGGATCGAGAACCGTAGGGATATTGGCGAAAAAGACGGGACGTTCGGCAACTCTTCCCGATGGAATCAGTTCAAAAGCGGCGTGCATTTCGGCGACCGAGGGCACAATCATGGCCGAGGCCACCATCGGATCAAGGCCGTGTTTTTTGAAGAGGTCCTGATCAACTTGCCGATACTGGGGTATCTCGGTCAAAACCCCGTCGATCTTGCTTTCGTACCCCTGAGAATGGTCGTACTGACGCCAACGCTCAATCGTCGGTCCAGCTCCGGCTGGGGGATTGTGCAGCCACTCGAGGAAGGTGCGCCCGGGATCGGCTGCTGAGATCACGCGACGGGCTCGGAATTCGCGTCCATCGCTGACTCGTACCCCAACCACTCGTTCTTTTTCGATGATGATCGATTCCACCGCAGTGTTGACAAAGAGTGATCCCGAATGAGCAACGAAGTAACTCTCCAGGGAGGCAGCCAACATCCCGCTACCACCCTCCGGCCGCCCCACTTGAGCCGCATGGCGAAAGGCGAAAGTCAGAGCTCCCAGACCGGTGCCGGGAAACTCCGGGGAGAGACCCCAAACGATGGGTCCAGTAGCCAAGGCCGCTCCATAGACCCGCTCATCAGAGAAATAATGACGCAGCACATCAGCAGCGCTCATCCGGCTCCAGCGCAGGAGGCGGGTAATACCAGCTCCGCGCCTTTCCAATGCGGTCTGCACAAGCCGACGACGCTGGGGTCCCGCAGCGGCCGCCGCCAGTACCAACTGGGCAACGGGAAGGGCGTCAGCGGCGTACCGACGGTATCCCTCGACCTGATGGGGATAGGTATGAGCCAAGATGTCCACTGTGGTCTCGACGGAGTGGGTGATGGCCCATGCAGGACCGTCATCCCAACTGATGTTGACCTGATTCGGCTCCACATCCAGATACCGCAATCCGTGTTCAGCTAGTCCCAACTCTTCGAGCACGGGGGTAGTTCGGAATGTGATGTGATCGCAGTTGCAGATATTCACCACTGCGCCATCGAGATGCTCGCTGCTGGAACATCCACCAACGGTTGGACGGGCTTCGAAAAGAGCAACGGACAAACCAGCTTGCGAGAGATAACTAGCCGCAACGAGTCCGTTGTGCCCGGCGCCAATGACGATGGCATCGAAGGTGTCAGATGATTGCAAGATCGGCTTCACCAGGCAATATTCGCACCAAAAGCAACGGGTATCCTGCCTCCGTGACACAAAATCGTCTCCTTGCCCATCTCACCGGACCCGATATCACCCGAGTGCTGACGGCGTCGTCGATTTTGGTGCAACCGGTTGGTGCCATCGAACAACATGGTCCCCATTTGCCATTGATCACTGATCTGGCCGTTGCCGATGCAGTCAGTATCGCCGCCGTCGATCGAGCTGCGGCTGAGGGGCTGGACGTTTGGCTTTTGCCATCTTTGGCTTATACCAAGAGCAATGAACATGCCTGGAGTGCCGGCACGATATGGATGTCGGCGCGCACCATGATGTCCGTGGTTGAAGACATTGGACGCTGTGTGGCGACGACACCGTGTCGCACATTGGTGTTCATGAACGGACATGGTGGAAACAGTGCTCTTTTGGCTATGGCCAATCGCGAAATTCGATTGGCCCACGGGCTGCAGACTTTTTTGGCTCATCCCTCCCTCCCTGCCGACCAAGGAGGATCCTCATCGGCACATGAGTTAGGAATGGGCATTCATGGCGGTCACGATGAGACCTCGCTCATGCTGCATCTCCATCCAGAGTTGGTTCATATGGATCGCGCCGTCAGGGCGGTACCGAAAAACCTCACTGAGAACACTCATGTGCGGTTTGGCGGGTCCATTCAATTCGGTTGGTTAAGTAACGATTTTGGGCCAGAGGGTCATATCGGAGACCCCACCTTGGCAACCGCCGATCATGGACGAATGCTCTTCGAGGGCGCTGTTGCTCACTTCGTGGCCGGACTCCACGAAATCGCCGCCTTTAAACCCTGAGTATTCGACGCTGCCGACATCGAGTGACCGACATCTATTTGCCGATATTTGCCGACAGCGAGTGACTCATGGAACGCGAAACCGGGGAAACGGTTTCCCGTTTCCCCGGCTCCATAGTTTCA
>JBEIGJ010000123.1:0-6201 GCA_040381935.1 Acidimicrobiaceae bacterium
AGAAGTGCCTGGCCGAACGCGTCGGATTGAGGACCTTGGCACCGCCCGAGGCGGTGCAAAAGGCCATCAGCGATCCACCAGAGACCACCCGGGCGTATTTCCGCGGGCAGTGTTTGAGCCGCTGGCCGGACCAGGTTGTGGCCGCTAATTGGGACTCGATGGTTTTCGACATCGGGCGGGACCCGCTTCGCCGGGTACCGATGATGGAACCTTTGAGGGGCACCCGGGCCATGGTGGGTGAACTCTTGGATTCCTCAGCAACTTTGGCCGAATTGCTGGACCGTTTGGCCACCTGAGGGTGGTGAATGGCCAGTTCACTGGCAAGATCTAGGCATTGCATTCGACTGAAGGAGGTCTCCAGTGGCAGAGCGCGTACAGAGGCAAAAGACCGGCACCGACCGTTCAACTCCCTCTCCTCAGGAATCCCCATCCCATACCGAACAGGGAGAAAAGCTCAAGGCCGAACTCGATGACCTTTTGGATGAAATCGATGAGGTCTTGGAAAGCAATGCCGAGGATTTCGTGAAGTCCTACATCCAAAAGGGTGGTGAGTGACCGGTGGTGGCACCGATTTTTGATCCGATGTCCGATCCAGGAAGCAGCTTCACGGCACTGTTGCGGCAGGTGGGTATCGATCCCTTCAGCGGGATCGAGCACTTCGAGGGCCAAGTCGCCCTGGCCCCACACGCCACCACGGTCTTGGCCTTGCGATTCGCCGATGGCGTGGTGATGGCCGGCGACCGTCGGGCCACAATGGGCAATCGCATTGCCAATCGGGAGATGGAAAAGGTAGTTCCCGCCGACCGCTTCAGCGGTGTGGCGATTTCGGGTACCGCGGGCGTCGCCATGGACATGATCAAGATCTTTCAGCTGCAACTCGAGCATTACGAAAAACTCGATGGTCGCGCCATCAGTTTGGAGGGCAAGGCGAATCAACTGTCGCAGATGGTGAAATCGAATTTGCCGGCAGCCATGCAGGGTTTGGCGGTGCTTCCCATCTTTGCCGGCTATGACCTGGTTCGAAATACCGGTCGGTTGTGGGATTTCGATATCACCGGTGGGCGTTACGAGGAAAAGGATTTCGTGGCCACTGGCTCGGGTGGGGGACCGGCATCGACAGTGTTGAAGGTCGGCTATCGAAGCGAACTCAGTCGCGACAACGCTGTCGATCTCGCCTGTGAAGCATTATGGGAAGCTGCCGATGTCGATGCCGCCACCGGCGGACCCGATGTGCTGCGAGCCATCTATCCCGTTGTCGCTGCCATCACGGTCGATGGTTGGGTTCGCGTTCCGGATCAGGAACTCGCACAACGTTTTGAAGCATTGTCGGAACGTCGCCGTTCCGTTCAACAAGGTTCCTCATCATGAATCAGCCCTTTTATGTAGCGCCCGAACAGTTGATGAAGGACCGCGCTGATTACGCGCGAAAAGGAATCGCTCGAGGTCGGGCTCTGATAGCTGCCCAGTATCAAGACGGCATCGCTGTGGTCGCTGAGAATCCCTCGAATACCTTGCGCAAGATCAGTGAAATTTACGACCGTATCGGTTTCGCTGGGGTGGGCAAATACAACGAATTCGACCAGTTGCGTCGATTCGGTATTCGTAACGCCGATATTCGGGGCTATCAGTACTCGCGAGATGACGTCGAAGCGCGAAGTCTGGCCAATGAGTACGCCCAAATTCTGGGTCAGACGTTCACCCATGACATCAAACCGTTGGAAGTAGAGATTCTTCTCGTCGAGGTAGGACTCGATCAGTCAGGAGATCAGCTGTTCCACATCATGTACGACGGAACGTTGATGGACGAACAGGGTTTCAGCGTGCTCGGTGGCGATGCAGAGACGATCGATGGTCGTCTGCGTTCGCAGTGGGTCGCTCATGACGATTTGGCATCGGTGATCCGCAAGTCGGTTGCCGCCCTGTCTGGTCCGGATCGACAACTCTCTGCTGATGACCTTGAAGTTGCCCTCCTGAGTCGCATCAATGGCCGCCGATGTTTCCAGCGCATCGCCGATGTCGAGGTCGCTACATTCCTGAACCCCACCTGAGATCCAATCACTTTGGAGCCTCGGAAAATACGCGTAGACCCTTTCAGCCTCGCTGGTCGTGGGCGCTGATTTCACGGTACGTTGCAGGGATGGACCGGCGCATCTACGGGCTCGAGAACGAATACGGCATCACCTGCACCCTGCGTGGCCACCGTCGCCTCAGCCCTGATGAAGTTGCTCGGTACCTATTTCGCAAAGTTGTGAGTTGGGGGCGGAGTTCCAATGTCTTTTTGGAAAATGGCGCTCGTCTCTACCTCGATGTGGGCTCCCACCCTGAATACGCCACGCCAGAATGCGATTCACTCTATGACGTCGTGGTCCATGACAAAGCAGGGGAGCGCATTCTCGAAACATTGGTCATCTCTGCTGAAGAGCGTCTGCGTGAGGAAGGTATTCGCGGCACGATCTACCTCTTCAAGAACAATACGGATTCAGCCGGGAACAGTTACGGCTGTCACGAAAACTACCTCACCAGTCGAGATGCCGACCTCAGCCTGCATTCCTCAGTGCTCATTCCCTTTTTGGTTTCGCGACAGATCTACACCGGTGCTGGCAAGATTGTGCAGACCGCACGGGGTCCGGTGTATTCCATCACCCAACGCGCTGATCACATCTGGGAGACGATGTCTTCGGCAACGACTCGAAGTCGTCCGATCATCAACACACGCGATGAGCCCCACGCCGATGCCGAGAAATACCGACGTCTTCATGTCATCGTCGGGGATTCGAATATGAGTGAGTACTCCACCTTCGTCAAAGTTGGAGCCATGGCTTGTATGTTGCGCATGTTGGAAGACCCTCATGTCGTATTGCGCGATATGACTTTGGAGAATCCGATTCGGGCCATTCGTGAGATCAGCCACGACATGACCTGTCGAAGAACGGTCAACTTGGCCAATGGTCGGGAAGTCAGTGCACTCGATATTCAACGCGAGTACTTGGATCGTGCTTTGCGCTATGCCGAAACCAAAGGATTTCCACCACTCGAACAGCGAGCCCTGGAGATGTGGGAACACTGCGTCGTCAGTTTGGAAAAAGACCCAATGACTCTGGACCGTGAAGTGGACTGGGTGATTAAACACCGACTGATGACCGCTTATTGCGAAAAGCATTCGGTGGGCTTCGACGATGCCCGCGTCCAGCTCATCGACCTGCAATATCACGATGTCATGCAAGATCGGGGTTTGTTCTACAAACTGGAACAGCGCGGCATGGTCGAGGTCCTGTGCAGTCCGACAGATATTGCAACAGCTGTCGAGACACCCCCTCAAACAACGCGGGCACGCCTTCGCGGTGAATTCATTCGCGCCGCAAAATTGCACAAGCGGGACTACACCGTGGATTGGGTGCATTTGAAATTGAATGACCAGGCGCAGCGCACCGTCTTGTGCAAAGACCCTCTCAAGAGTCGCGATGAGCGCGTGGAGAAACTCATTGCCTCTCTCGAATGACAAAAGATTGATTCTTGAGAAAACACTGGGGAAATTCGCTTGAAACCCCTTGCCGAATGGTCGAATTGACGGTTTTATCGGCCCCTAGCCACTACCGTGAGACGGGCATGGATCGAAGAAGGTCATCGTGAGCGGGTCAGTATCTGCAACTGAACCCGATTCCACATCGGAGAAGTCCTCGCCGTGGTCAGGTTTCTGGGCCGTTTCCGAGTGGGTTCTGGTAGTAGTCATCGCCGTCAGTGCTGCGTTTTTGGTTCGGACCTTCCTCTTTCAGCAGTACTTCATCGATGGTCCGAGTATGCAGACCACTTTGATGCCCAAAGATCGAGTCCTGGTGAACAAAATGTCCTATCGACTCCACGATGTCAATCGCGGTGATGTCGTAGTTTTCGATCGTCTCTCAGGACAACAACACGACGATCTCATCAAGCGGGTGATCGGTCTGCCTGGCGAGTCCGTTGAAATCAAGTCATGCGTGGTCTACGTGGACGGCAAATTGCTGGAAGAGCCGTATTTGGACCCACTGCAGTTGGCGCAAACCGATCTACGGGATCGTTGCGGCAATTACGTCAATATGGCACCGGAGGTCGTTCCCGACGATCACGTCTTTGTCATGGGCGATAACCGCCTGCAGAGTTTCGATAGTCGGGCTTTTGGACCGATCGAGATTGACGAAATCCGAGGGCGAGCCTTCGTGGCGATTTGGCCCCGCAGTGCCTGGGGCTGGTTGTAAGTCCGTTTTCCGGACATTGTCATCGCTGTGGGTTCAGAACCCTACGAGTCGCTGCTCGAAAACAATTGGTAGCGGCCTAGGGCATCGACCATCCGATCGGGATAGTCGCTGAAGACGCCATCGAGACCCATGCGTAGGCCGTTGTGTAAGACGTGGTCGAATTGCATGTCCCAGCCCAAGGCCAGGCGATCGAACCGGTGGACCAAGGCCACCAAGCCACCACTCCAGTCCGAATGGTGCAAGTTCAGGGCGTCCACACCGGAATCTTTGAGACGAGCCGCCCGACGCTCAACGCCCTCTTTGATTTTCACCACACGGGTGGAGTCCACGAGATGAGCCGAGGTCGCAGATCGCCACGATGCCACCAAACCGATATCCGGATGGCAGAGCCACACATGATCCTCTATATCTGGTCGAGTACTCCGAATTGTTGCCACGGTCGCACCGAAAGCTGCAGGATCTTTGATGTCCAAGGAGAGCTCGAAGGGACCGGGACAATGATCCAAGAGTTGAGCAAGGGTGGGGATATGGGCAGGAAGCGCCGACCGTTCAACTTCCGAGATGGGCATTTTTCGGCCGCGACGACGAACGACACCATCGTGGTCGAGAACTGCCTCACCATCTCGGGTGATCCAGACATCGCTTTCCAAGCCTGTGGACCCCAATCTCAGGGCCAAGGCGAAGGACTCCAACGTATTTTCCGGGGCGTAGGCCCGCGCTCCCCGGTGGGCAAAGCCAATGGGAGGATCCACCAGAGAAGGAAGAAGTTGCTGCACCGGCCACGATGCTAATTGGGAATCGGGTAGGAGCCGGTTCTCGATAGGCAATCCCTAGAATCGGATCGTGTTCAATCTGTCGGGCAGCGAGATCGTCATCATCTTGCTCTTGGCACTCATTGTTCTTGGTCCCGAGAAGTTGCCCTCGGCTATTCGACGATTCGGACGGATCTACGGCGAACTGCGCAAGATGGGAACAGGTTTTCAGAGTGAATTTCGCCAAGCCTTTGACGAGCCATTGAAGGAGCTTCGGGAAACGGCCCAGCTGACCCGAAACGCAGTCCTGAATCCGGTCGACGATGTCCCTGCACCCAGTGGAACTGCCAACACCACTGCAGACCCGTCACCCGAAGATGCCGGCCCGACAGCGACCTGAAATGGATCGAAAACTTTTCCCGCGACTCCGACGGACTTCGCCCACTCCGACAGATTCCGAAGTGATGACATTGACCGAGC
Source organism: Acidimicrobiaceae bacterium (assembly GCA_040381935.1). Classification (GTDB taxonomy): domain Bacteria; phylum Actinomycetota; class Acidimicrobiia; order Acidimicrobiales; family Ilumatobacteraceae; genus Casp-actino8. The sequence goes on from JBEIGJ010000123.1 coordinate 5,465, forward strand.
ACCTGCGCGAACTTCGCTCGCGCATTATTCGGAGTTGTCTGGCAGTGGCACTGGGTGTGATCGTCATCTTGGCTTTTTACGATCCAGTTCTGAGTTTTATTCGTCGCCCCTATGACCGTTTATGTGAGCGACGTCCGGATTTGGTCACGAACTGTGATCTGTATTCGCTCGGACCTTTGGATGGCTTCAATGCTCGATTGCGGATCGCACTCTACGGGGGACTCATTTTGGCCCTGCCGGTCGTCCTCTGGCAGATCTGGAAATTCGTCGTACCGGCCCTACATGCCAAAGAGAAGCGGTACGCCATTCCCTTCATCAGCTCGACGGTGATCTTTTTCCTCATCGGAGGATTTCTGGCATTCCAGACTCTTGACCGAGGTCTGGAATTTTTGGTGGGTTGGTCGGGAAGCGATGTGGAACAGGCCTACCAAATCACCAAATACGTCAGTTTGGTCACGTTGATGATCCTGGCCTTCGGGATCGGTTTCGAGTTTCCGGTACTACTGGTGTTTTTCCAACTGGCTGGCGTTCTTCGACCACGGCAACTGATCAGCAATTGGCGCGTAGCAATCGTGGCGATTTTCGTCCTGGCCGCAGTTATCACTCCATCAGGTGACCCCATCACATTGTTAGCCCTTTCTGGACCACTGATCATTTTGTACTTCCTGGCCGCACTCGTTGGCCATCTGCTCATCCGTCGCCGCGTCACGAGCTGATATGCGCGCCGACCGGATGGA
>JBEIGJ010000124.1:0-6103 GCA_040381935.1 Acidimicrobiaceae bacterium
CCGGCATAGAGACTCTGCAGGGATCCTGCCGAAGTGAACCGTTGCGTCAAAACATTGAAACTGGAGAACTCGAGCAGAGCTCCGGCGAGCATGATTACTAAGGACACTTTGAACATCCACGAGAACGCTGGAAGCTCTTTAATGAGACCGGTGGTGTCCCGTAATGCCGTGACAATTGACATTGACTTGCCATGTCCGGCCGAGGCAGATGATCCCCGAAGGGCCCTTGGCAAAAAGACTGCGACTCCCACGCAGGCGATTGGCGGAATGACGAGTACCCAAGTGAGATCTAGGTCGAGGGGCTCAAGCCACCATGGTGAGGTGGTGGCAATGACGAGGCCCACGAACTGGCCAACATACATCCATCGAGAAATTTTCGGGAAGATGTTCGTGGCTTGGCCTGCAGTGAAGACGTCCCCTGCCAAGGACCAGATCACCAACGGCAGCAGGAACATAAGTTGATCCGTCAGAAGCCATACCAGCCCTGCTGGCACCGATCGAGGTAGCGGTGTGGCAAACAAAGCTAACGCGACTACGAAGGCAACGGCATAACCAACGCACAACACAACCAAAATCGACAACCGGGCAAAGCGATCGACGTACTTCATCAGTAGTGCGGCCACCGCCAGCATGCCAAAGCCGCCAAGTGGCCAGACCACGACGAGCGCCCTTGGTCCGCTGTCGGTCAATAGTTGTGACGCAGCAACCGAGTCGGCGAGCAGTCCGGCCATAGCAAGTGCAGCAACGGCGATCCCAATTGCCCGAGTCCACTTCTTCACCTGAAGTGCGTTGTCAGACGGCTCGGCACTGTTCATCAAGCGACTGCCGGAAACCAGATCATTCAAAGGGTCACTGTCTGCATCACTGCTCGCTACGACCGGACGACGCCTGATACCGGCAGAACGAATCAGATCATCGATCGGATCCGAGTCCTCAGGTGTATTGTCAATTGGCATCGGAAGAGTCTGTTGTTTCAGCCTCGGCGGCCTCTTTGTCACGGACACTCTTGCGCATTTTTTCCGCTTTTGAGGTGAGCGCCGTGAAAAAGTCAGAGTCGACGATCTCGTTGACGGCCTGCTGTCGACGCTGTTCGTCAATCTCCACCTTCAGCACTTGAACCTGTTTGTTCAGGGTGCGCTCACGAATACCGACCTTGGCCACCATCACCCTGAAGACGTCAGCCAGGTCAGTCATTTCATCCGCAAATCGACCTTCGGTCGCTCCCGCTAGATCAACTTCGTAATCACCCTCAGCAACTTGTCGTGAGGCGTTGGACAACCGACCGAGGCGACGCGTGAGCCAGCCCGATAGCCAAACAACAATGCCCATCAGGACCACATAGGACGGGACGAATACCCAGAGCAACGTACCGAGAACCTGTTGGCGGACCTCAGACACGTAGGTGTAGTAGTAGTCGACTCCAAGTCCGCCTACGACCTCGCCGCTGCTGTTGGTCACTGGCGTGTACACCGAGATCCATTCGCCGAACTCATCGGTGTATGAACCAGGTTGTTCGGTGGTTGTCTCAAGTCCTGCCAACATGTACGGCAATGCCTCGGGGCCAACATCCTCGACGCCAATCAGGTAGGGAGCTCCCGCCCCCGGGGAATCATCAGGGGTGGGGATGCCGCGGGCCCCCCAGGTTGCGACGTAGGCAAGTTCGCCGTTGCCATCGAACGCGTACAGGTATGGCGATGCCTCCGGATTGGTGCGACGGATGTTCACCAGCGGGTCGACCAGTGCCCAGAACCGTTCGTCAACTGGGAAAAGCTGAGAGGTCTCCTCAGTCATCGGGGTACCCGATAACAGACCAGAGCTCGTTGGGTACAGTTCACCAAGGGCGTCAGCAATCGCGTCCCGAGTGGGGATGTCGCTGATTAGGTCAGGCAACTGGTCGACGTCGATGGTTTCGGCGCCGCCGACAGCCACGCTACTAAGGGTTTCGCGTAGGTTGCGGTCGGCTTCGCCGGTGAACCAACTCAGCAGTATCAAAGCCACCACAATAAAGACGGCAGTGAATCCCACACCGAACGCTCCCAACAGCTTCCAGCGCATTCCGAGCCGGAAGCGATGTTGTGCCGGTCCGGATGCCGTTTCAGGCGGCAGTTCCGAGGCGATATCGGGGGTAGTTGCGGCGCGTGGTTCGTCGAGGACTGTCATGAGTACGAACTTTTAGGCGCCGAGGCGGCGGGCCACACTGGCCAACGTTTGTGACCAAACATGATCGGGTTCAGTCAAACTAAACAAACCCCCGGAGGCGTTCGAGACCATGTCCTCACTGAGTGGCAAAACTCCAGCCACCTCGGAGTTGTAGGCAGCAGATACATCTGCAGCCACTGCATCGCGATCTGCGGTGCTGGGAACCTTGTTCACGAGTAGCAACAGTTCTGGCACTTCCAATCGGCGGGCGATGTCAACTGTGACTGCGGTGCCTTGGAAGTCCTGTTTGTCGGGCCGCAAAATCAACAACAAGGTGTCGCTGATCGTGATCGACAGCAGCGTTTCTTCGTTCAATCCAGGGTGGGTGTCAATGATCAAGACATCGAGGGAGAGGTCTTTCACCAACGAGCGAAAACCTTCGTTGAGCAACTCGACGTCGTAGCCCTGGCGAAGCACCTTGGCAATATCGCCAGCTTTCATACTCGATGGAACCAGCCACAAGCGTCCACCCTCGGCCAGTCCACCAGCGGACGATGAGACACGATCCGATACATCGTGCGCTGCGTCAACGATTGCGCAGGTTCCGTACAAAAAATCATTCAGGGTATTACCGGGGATGTTTTCGTCGAAACCGAACAACACGTGGATACCTGGCGACTGAACATCGGTATCGATAACCGCTACTCGCTTACCTGAGGCCGCCAGCTGCGCAGCGACATTTGCACTGGTATTGCTCTTGCCAGTGCCACCTCGGAAAGAGTGGACAGAGATGATCTTGGTCATGTGAAACGCCTCCTGAGCGGTTATAGATAGTGCAGTCAACCGGTCGGGAACTCGCTTGATGAGAGGCTGACCGAGACACTGCAAAGACGGCAAAACACCCGTCCGAGGCAAGGATACTCGGGGCGGGAGGTCCGACACGACTAGGAGAAGTGTCGGGGTGGGGAATGGATCTGTGCCTCATGGCCCCGAGAGGCAATGTTTCGAGGACTGGACTGATGTTGTTTTCGAGGGTCTGAGGTGTGTTGAGCCGTATGACAGGTGCTGACCGCTTGGATCAATGATTCGCCAGCAATATCAGCCTTCGTCACACCACTAGTTGCCAAAAGAACTGTTGCTACGGAAGTCCCATTACCCCAAAATCAGACACGCTCGAATTTGGAAACCTCTTGTGTGAATGCCTCCAGCATTTCGGTGGTGATCGAGGCTTTGGTGCGACTGGTGGCGGCGGAGAGATCCTGGCTGGTGACCATCGCCGACTGACCACTTGAGCGGGCCCGAGCAAACGCTTCGGCGGCAGCTCGCTGAGCAGCAAGGTCCACATCGCCAGGGGTAAATCCGCGGCATTGGGCGGCAATCTCGGCCGGATCGATACCGGGCTCCAATTTCATGGTGGCCAACGCTCGTTCCCACAACGCAGTGAGAGCTGTGAGATCTGGAGGTCCGATACCAATCAAAAGATCGAATCGGCCCGGTCGTAAAACGGCAGGATCGATGGTTTCAACAAAATTGGTGGCGCAGATCAAGAGCTTTCCGGGTCGTCGCCGAAAATCTGGAATTGATTTCAAGAGCTCATTGACGACACCAGCAGAAGCAGGTCGGCTTTCACGCGCTGGCGCAATCTCATCGAATTCATCAATGAAAATCACCACGTGGTCGAGGCGTCCTAGTTCGATAAATGCTTCGCGTAATTCATTAGCCAAAGTGCCCTCACCGCTGGACAACTTGGAAGGTAGTAATTCGACGAAGGGCCAGCCGAGTCGGCCGGCTAGGGCCTTGGCGAAGGTCGTCTTGCCAGTGCCAGGGGGACCGAACATCAAAGCAGTGGCCGGAGGGCGCAATCCGATCTGAGCCGCCAAGATGGGATCAGCGAGTGGGGCCACGATGCGTTGGTCGATCAACGCCTTTTCGCGCTCCATACCTGCTGCTTGGTCCCAGAGATCCCCATCGAGTATTTGGCCGCCCCATTTATCGATGATGCGAACCTCGCCCGGTTCGAGAGACAAGAACTTCTCGTACAAGACCATGCCGTAGGTGGGTGTGAATCCCCGATTGATGAGCGCTTGTTCGCCCACCTCACCGGGCCCGAGTAGGGCCGAAATCTTGCGAACTCCGAGGTGGAGCAACCGATCTTCAATCCCGCGAGCCAATGCGGAACCGATTCCACGACGACGCCACTGCGGGGAGATTGCCACCAATTGAGTCCAGGCTCGATCACCGGCGATACGCGCACTGACGAGTCCGACCAATGCGCCGTTAGCCAAAGCGACCATGACGATGGCGCCATCGTTGACATCGGCGATGAACTGGGCGATTTCCATCGGAGCACTGTCGGGTAGCGGACGCAGAGTCTCCAGGAGTTGTACCGCCCCACCGAGGTCGGCGGGGGAGAGGTCACAAATTTGAAAGTCCATGGGCCAACATACGTCACGTATTGGGTATGCCCGAGCACCAGGGCCCAAGAGAGGTGAATGAGGGCGCTACAACTCCTTGGTTTCAGGAAGCATTCTCTACGCTCATCAGCCATGGCTCGCATCCTTTTAGATCTCGATCAGGATGTTTTAGGAATTCTCGAGCACGATTTCCGGGGTTTGTATTCTGGCAACCTCGGGCTGAGCCCCATTACTGGAGGCCAGACTGCGGCGAATCAGGCCCTTGAAGATCTGGATATCACTGGCTACGCCCATTCGAGATCGGAGGTCTTACCCAGAGAGGCCCGTGGTGCCACGGTCCTGTCTCCGTATATCCGGCACAACATCCTCACCCTGGATCGGGTGTATCGGGCAGTCAAAGATGCGCCATTCAAGGACCGAGAGAAGTTCCGAGACGAATTATTATGGCAGGAATACGCAAGGCATCTGTATGCCCGGGTCGGAACCGCACTTTTTGAAAATTTGCGCTTTGATGTCAATCGCACTGAGCAAGGCGACGGTTGGGACCGACACATGCTCTGTATCGATGAAGTTGTTTCAGAGTTGGAAGATGACGGTTGGTTGGTCAATCAAACTCGCATGTGGCTCGCTTCTCACTGGACAGTGAGAAATGAAAAAGGCTGGCTCATTGGGCAGGAGCGAATGTATGCACAGTTGATCGATGGATCGAGGGCCGCGAATCTCCTTGGTTGGCAGTGGACAGTGGGGGCCGGAACGGGAAAACCTTATGGATTCGCCAGGTGGCAGGTTGAGAAACGAGCCCCCGGACTGTGTCGCCAATGCACGCTGAGAAATAGCTGTCCGATTCAAGAGTTCCCCGATGAGACATCACCCCATCCCCTCGTCAGAGATGCCCTACTGGATACCGATCCCGACGTCTCTGCGACGATAGGTCCGATCAAGCCAATCAAGAGGAAAAAGCCTGACTACGTACTATTGACGATTGATTCACTCGGTGATGACGACGCTGCCCTTGTGGGAAATCCTCACTTGCCAGCAGTGTTCATCTTTAACGAGGAAGCGTTAAGAAAACTTCAGTTGAGTTCCCGTCGACTGGCCTTCTACTTGCAGACCCTCGAGGATCTGAGCACTCGCCGGCAAGTTGAGGTATTCCTCGGCGATCCCTATCAATTTGCTCGAGACAATGCGGTGGCGGTTACGTACGCGTCAGTGCCATCTTTCAAGAAGTTCACTGACTTAGCGGAAATCCATCCATTTCCATGGCTCCGTCGTCCCCATGCGGGTTCGGTGTCGAGCTTTTCCTCCTGGCGAAAAAAGGTAGACCAGTGAAATAGGACCAGTCGTTGCCCTAGGCGGGTTTCTGATCGAACTGGGCCAACTCCGGGTACCCCCGATACCGTCGCCTCATCATGCGTCGACTACTTGCGCCATTGGTGATCGTGATCATCATTGGAACGTTGAGCATCTTTCAACGAGAAGTTCTCTCTGACACGTGGGATCGGCTGACCCAACTTTCACTTCTTGCCCTTTTGCCGTTGGGCATGGCGGCG
>JBEIGJ010000125.1:0-6074 GCA_040381935.1 Acidimicrobiaceae bacterium
ATGAGTCCACGTGACTGCGGCAAGTACCTCTGAGGATGTCATCAACATTTCTTCAGGACCAACAGTTACTTGACGGCCGTCGATATCGACATCGACTACGAACCGCTTGACACCCCCACCGCCAGCAACACCGCGTCGTTGTCCGAGAGTAACCATCTCTACTGCATCAACACGTCCAAGATGAACGCCATTTTCATCGACGACCTCGGCCTCATGCAGCGGAATGCGGCGGCCAAGAAACGACACCCGACCAGCGCGCCCCTGATCATCGCGCTGCGATGTAATAAAACACACGTCCTGACTATCGGGCTTATCGGCAGTACGCAGCCCGAGTTGCGTTGCTCGCTCTCGCACTTGGGCCTTGGTCATAGATCCCACCGGAAACATCGTGCGCGCCAAACGTTCCTGGTCCAACATGTAGACCACGTAACTCTGGTCCTTGGCCCGGTCGACACCGCGTACCAAATTCCAAACTTCATTGTCTTGCACAACTTGAGCGTGATGACCCGTCGCGACCGCATCGAAACCCAAAAGGAACGCTCGATCGTAAAGGCGATCGAATTTCACATGTCGATTGCATTCGATACAGGGATTGGGAGTGACACCTCGAGCATGATCATGAACGTAGGGATCCACAACCGAGCGATGAAAGTCTTCTCCGAAATTGAAAACCAAATGGTCGATACCCAATTGCTGGGCTACTCGCCGAGCGTCATCGACATCGCTCACACTGCAGCAACCGGTGTCGCTCTCGCCACCCCACAGTCGCATCGTGACGCCGACGACATGGTGTCCCTGGTCGCGCAGGATTGCAGCTGCGACAGAGGAATCAACTCCTCCCGACATGGCCACCAGCACTTTCACCTGTCACAGGTTACGGCCATCGACCTCGGAGCATCGGCACGACTGTCCGGAATGGACTGAATTGACCAGTGCTAGCTAGTGACGGAGCCGGTGCGACAGTTCGCGTAAGCGGTTGACCGAGCCAGTAATCACCGCAATGGCCCGATCGATATCGCCCTCGGTCGTGGTGTGACCGAGGCTCAATCGCAACGCCCCCCGTGACCACTCCGGATCAATACCCATCGCCGCCAAGACATGAGATGGTTCCATCGCCCCACTGGCGCATGCCGAAGCCGCCGAGGCGCAGATATTGGCCTCATCGAGAAGATACAACAGGGCTTCACTCTCCACATCGGCCAGACAAAGGTGAAGCACGCCCGGGACCGCAGTCTCACTCGGAACAGTGACACGAAGACCGTCGATGACACTCAATCCCGTCAGCAGTCGATCCCGCAAGCGGCCAATTCGGACCCGCTCGGTCTCCCGTTCAAGATCGGTCAAACGCAGGGCTTCAGCCGTGGCCACGATGCCGGCCGTATTGTGAGTCCCGCTCCGACGGTCCCGCTCCTGACCCCCGCCCATCACTAGAGGTTCGAGAAGTACACCTTCACGGACGATCAAAACTCCCACTCCTTTGGGCCCCCCAAACTTATGAGCGCTGAGCGCCAGTGTGTCGACATGCGACCACACGGTCCGCAAGTCCAACCAACACGCCGCCTGAACGGCATCGGTATGCACGATGGCACGCGGGGCAAAACGACGGATCACTTTGGCTGCCGCTGCCAAATCGGTCATGGTGCCTACTTCATTGTTCACAGCCATGACTGCCACGACGCTGACTCCTCCCGATGAATCGTCAGCGGCAGCAATGAGTACTTCTCTCAGTGCTGTCAGATCAATGGAACCAGCGGAGTCAACTGCCACGACCCGTCCACCCAGGTGTTCGACACAGTGCAAGACAGCATGATGTTCAGCAGCCGAGCACACTGCGATGCCACCGTGGCGACGCACCGCTCCCAATATCGCGGCGTTATCGCTTTCCGAGCCGCAGCCAGTGAAAACAACCTCACCTGGTTTGCACCCAACGACTGCAGCCACAGTTTCGCGAGCCTCATCCACGACCTGACGAGCCTGGCGCGAAAACCGATGCGAACCAGAAGGATTGGCATAGTTATCGGCGAGGTAGGGCAACATGGCCGCTATCGCTTCGGCGCGCATGGGCGTGGTTGCCGCATGGTCCAAGTAAACGAGCCCAGAAGTCACCTTGTCAGAGTACCGTTCGATACGTGACTCCATTTGGGCGCGCCGAGCATTGAAAAATTACGACGACTCCTCGTATGGCGATGCATTCGCTGATGTCTATGACGACTGGTATGCCGATGTCAGCGATATCGAGGCCACAGTGTCCACTCTGCGACAACTCGGGGGTAGCGGTCGTTATCTGGAACTGGGTGTTGGAACCGGACGCTTAGCCCTGGCACTGGCCGCAACAGGAGCACAGGTGACCGGAATCGACACCAGTCTGGCCATGTTGGACCGGTTGCGGGACAATGCCCAAAGCCGATCCCCGTTGGTGACGAATTCATCGCCAATCACTGCGGTGCACGGCGATATGGTCGACGATCTGCCGGCGGGACCCTTCGATGTCGTCTTCATTGCCTACAACACCGTGTTCAGCTTGCGTTCACCGATGCGCCAAACCCAACTTTTCAGCACTGTGGCCTCCCGCCTTGCCCCGGACGGCACTTTCGTGGTCGAGGCTGTCGTCCCCGACCCCCAACGTCCCCCAGGCGGCACAGTCGGAGTGCGCTCGCTCAGTGCCGACCGAGTGGTATTGACTGTCGACCTCCATGACCCCGAGCAGCAATTAGTGGACGGTCAATTCGTGGAATTCACGGAGGCCGGTGGCGTCCGATTGCGACCGTGGAGTATCCGCTACTGCTACCCGCACGAGCTCGACGCCATGGCGGCTGCGGCAGGTTTGTCGTTACGGTCTCGGTGGAGCGATATGCACCAGACGCCGTTCGATGAATCAGCGGCTGGCCATGTGTCTTTGTACGGTCGTTGACTGTGTCTCTTGACTTTTTTGGGGAGAAGGACTCCGAGGTTCAGCCAATCGGCCTTCCATCGCGTATCCTGAGATCACCGTGAGCCAACTGCGTTTGAATCCACTGACTGGTCGCTGGGTGACCATTGTCGCTGAGCGCGCCATGCGCCCTACGGATTTCGCCGCTCGGTCGAAAGCAGTTGAATCCGGTCCATCCCGACCTTGCCCCTTCTGTCCCGGCAATGAAGAGGAATCCCTGCCGGCACTGGAATCGCTCGGACCCGAAGACAGTTGGGAGATGCGAGTCATCCCGAACCTGTATCCGGCCTTCGACGGCCAAGACTCACTGGCTGTGCGCAATCTCGGACCAGTTCATGTCATGGCACAAGCCAGCGGAACGCACGAAGTCTTCGTCTTCACTCCCAGTCACACGGCTCGTATCGATTCCTTCTCCGACGAATCCTGCGCTGAATTGATGTGGATGTTGAAACGCCGCCTCTTGGAACATGCCTCCACGGAGAACATTCGCTATACCCAGGCCATCGTCAATCATGGGCGCGAGGCGGGAGCCTCTTTGGCTCATCCTCACGGACAACTCCTGGGTCTCCCCTTTGTCCCCGGTGAAATCCTGGATGAAGAGCGGGCCTTCGTTCGGTTCGAGGGAGGCTGCATCTTGTGCGCCACCGTGGAAGCCGAATTGGTATCCGGTGAAAGAGTGGTTCTCGTCACCGATGATGCCATCGCCATCTGCCCGTTCTGGAGTGGATCCCCCTACGAAATTCTCATTATTCCCCGGCACCACGACAAACATCTCCCCGACTCCACCGATGATGTCTTGGCCGCGGTCGGACGAATCATTCGCGATACCCTGCAAAATCTGAATGCTCTTTTCGACGATGTAGCGTTCAACCTGGTCTTTCACACTGCGCCTCATCATCACAACGGCTCATTCCACTGGCACCTTCATCTCTTCCCGAAATTGACCACCGTGGCCGGATTCGAAAGAGGCACCGGGGTGATGATCAACATCGTTCCTCCCGAGCAAGCTGCCGGAGAATTGCGCCGAGTGGGCGCGCCGACCCGAACTAGGTAACACTGTCGGCATGAGCCGAATCACTGTGTCCATCGAATTGGCAGCCCCACCAGCGCGTGTTTGGGAGATCGTTGAACCCATCGAACGCCATGTCGACTGGATGGCTGACGCAGTAGCCATTCGCTTTCACGGTGATCAGCGACGGGGTGTCGGAACCAGTTTCGCCTGTGACACCAAAGTCGGACCGATCAAATTGACCGACCAAATGGAGATCACCGAGTGGATTCCTGGTGAAGCCATGGGAGTCAAACACACGGGACTGGTCACCGGAACCGGCATCTTCACCTTGGCCCCTCTCGATGATGGTCGTCGTACCAAGTTCACCTGGAGTGAGGAACTCACCTTTCCTTGGTGGCTCGGTGGACGCCTGGGCGAGATCATTGGCGGAGGAGTGGTCATGAAGGCCATTTGGCGTCGCAATCTGAAAAAGCTAAAGGGTCTCGTCGAGGAGTGACTGGCACTTGCGGTAGATCTCATTGCCGTGCGGATTCGAGCGCTGGGTGCCAAAGCCCCGGGAAGTTACGCGGCGTTTGCCCAACTCACGTCGATTGAAGAAGGGCCCACAACGCCATCAGCCAAATCATGATCCAAGAGTTGATGAAGGGTCAAGAGACTGTGGTCCGCAGTCTGCTCGAAGAAGACTGACATTCAGATTTGACGAAGGAGTGCTGTCGTTGTCGCTCCCAGGACAATGACGGCAATCAGTGGCAGGCGACGCCAAGCAGCAACGATGGCCACCAGAATTCCCACAGCCCGTGCATCTAGGACAATCTCGCGACCTCTGGTCAGCGTGTCGATCACGATCAACGCACTGATCACGGCAGCCGGAATCAAGGCCAGACATCTTTCGAAAGACGCTGGCAAGGACCGCCCACCCAGTACCACCAGACCGGTGAATTTGAAGGCATAGGCGCCAACTGCCAGGGCAATAATCAGAGCCCAACTCATGACTCTCCCCCCCGGGAAATGGTGCGAGACGGAGCATTCACCGGTTCTTGTAGTCCGACCAAGACGCCAATGACGGAAAGCAAGATTGGTACGCCAACCGGGGTCAAAGGAACAGTCAGAAGACAAATACTTGCTCCGATCAATGCCGCTATTCGTGCCGGACGTTCGCGCAGTAACGGCCAGACCATGGCCACGAAACCCGCCGGAAAAGCCACGTCAAGCCCAAAGGTCGTCGGGTCGATGGCCGTTCCGGCAAGGGCCCCGATCAGTGTTCCCACATTCCAACACAGATAGAGCGCTCCGCCAGTGAGCCAGAAGGCAATCTGCTGAGCGCGCCGATCGCTCTGAGCAACACTCATCGCAGTGGTCTCGTCGATCGTCAGTTGTGCCGCCAGTATTCTTCGTCCCCATCCACCGTCCAAGCGACGAGACATGGCCATTCCGTACACTCCGTTTCGCGCTGCGAGAAGCAACGCTCCACCAAGAGCCGAACCAAACGATCCCCCGGCTCCGATGACGCTCACCGCAGAAAATTGCGAGGCTCCGGTGAAAACCAACAGTGACAGCGCGCAGGTCTGCAAAACACTTGAACCTGCCGCTACCGAACCAACTCCGAAAGACACTCCAAATACGCCAACAGCGCCACTCAAAGTCAGACACGCCACCACCATGGGACGCAGAGTCGGGTCCTGCCACCAGGCCAAGGTCGACTCCGTGGGCTTCGGATCCATGGGCGTGACTCTAGAACTCGGACAATCACGTCCCCACATTGCATCCACGTCACACGTTGTTCCGAGAGGGTGAAGAGCGAACGCGCTACCGTCGCCCTATGCGTGTGCTGATGCTGACGTGGGAAGCCCCGCCCCGAGACGTTGGCGCGGTCGCCGCCCATGTGGATGGCCTCTCACGGGCCTTGGTGCAATCGGGGCACGAGGTCACAATCGCCACCGTTGGCACCGAGGAGACCACACCCGGCATCACCGATGAACTGTTCGGGGGCGTGCGAATTCTGCGTGCTGGGGGACAGATGCCCTTGATGACCGATGCTGACCCGGTCGCCCTGATGGCTTCAGCCAATCATCACCTGGTCGCACTGCTCAGTCGATTGCATTCGTGGACTCCCGATGTCATCCATGCTCACGA
>JBEIGJ010000126.1:0-6052 GCA_040381935.1 Acidimicrobiaceae bacterium
TGAGATAATCGAGCATCGCTCACGGCTCGTTGTGTCCGCTCAGTTCTCCCGCATCGGCGCCGGCAGCGGTCGATGATGAACCACGGTCAAGCGTTGAGTTGAGCGCGTCAAAGCGACATAAAGCGCTCTCATACCCTGGGTTTCGGAATCAACGATGTCGGCGGGTTCCACGACGAGAGCGCCATCCAATTCCAGTCCTTTGATCACGCTCACCGGAACCACTGTTACCCCGGAGTCCAAGGCGCTCGTCGCTGCTCGCCCATGTTCGAGACCAGCTTGCTCGAAGGCCGTCGACGTCGCCTCAGCCATGGCATCAGGAACGATGACGGCCACGTTGCCACCCTTGACCTGCTCCACCAAACGCCGAGTCTCGGCAATGACAACCTCTGCCAGGCGAGCACTTTCAGCAACGGACACGATGTTTGGAGCGGCGTCTCCGGATCGCACAGCAGTAGGAACTCGCAAACCGGGACTAGCGGCCATCATCACTCGGTTAGCCAGATCCATGATCTGCCCCGGAATGCGATAACTCACAGAAAGACCAATGATTCGAGTGTTTTTCACTTCAGGCAGATGCTCGAGCAAATCGTCCCACGAAGATGGAGCATGGACGCCCGTGGCTTGGGCCAAATCCCCCACAACAGTCATCGAACCCGAGAGCGAACGCCGGGTAACCATGGCCAACTGCATGGGGGTGAGATCCTGAACCTCATCGACAACGATGTGTCCATAGGTACGAATCTCGTCGGCTTCATCGACTTTGCCGTTCTTTTTCAACTTCGGACCGAGATGGACACGCGCCTCATCCAAGAGTGCAACATCGGCACGCGTCCAACGAACGTCATCCAATGATGGCGAACGCTCACGGAAAAGTGCCTCTATTTCGTCTTCGCCACACAACTGCTGAGCAGCCAATTTCAAGAGCGCCCGTGAACCAAAAAGATCATGAAGCAGCTGCGCTGGGGTCAGAACCGGCCACATGCGTTCGAGCGCCGACCATATTTGATCGTCGCGGCGTAGTGATTCGCGCACATCTTCAGGGCTGGTGTCCCCGTCCCGCCACGTCGCAGCCAAAGCAGACCAAACCTCGTTTTCAACCCACTTACGCGCCGCATTGTGTCGGCGGAAACGCCGCCGCGCCGCTTGAACGATGCGCTTGGTTTCCTCGGCGCGCAAGGTGACATATCCGGATCGAAACGGAATGCGTAAGGAATCGCGTAGCGCACGTTGACGATCGCGAACGGCTTTTTCGATGACATCAGCCATTCGCTCATCGCCCTTGATCCTTTCGGTCTCAACCGAATCACGGCGGCCTTTGGTATCCGTCGTCCACAGAACGCCGGGAACCAGATCCTGAAGAAGTACCTGCTCCACCCCCGCTTCACCCAACGATGGCAAGACTTGTTCGATGTAACGAAGAAAGACTCGGTTCGGTCCAATGACCAAAACCCCTTGATCCTCGAGGGGGAATCGATTGGTGTAGAGCAGGTACGCCGCCCGATGCAACGCCACGACTGTCTTACCAGTACCTGGTCCTCCTTGAACCACGAGTACACCCGGCTGGGGTGAACGAATGATTTCATCTTGTTCCGCCTGGATGGTGGCCACGATGTCACCGAGGCGTCCCGTACGACCCCGTTCAATCGACGCCAAGAGGGCGCTGTATCCTCGCAAACCAGTCGTTGCCTGAGTGATCCCAACACCGTCATTATCGAAAACCAGTGAATCATCGACAATGTCGGCGAGGCCATCATCGTGACCAATCCCGAGATGTCCTCGTCCGAAGAGTTCATCTTCGATTCCCAGTAGTCGCGAGGCTTGAACGACGAAGTGTCGGCGGCGAGCCAAACCCATCGGCTGGCGACCTGTGGCGCGATAGAAGGGTTCGGCCACCGGTGCTCGCCAATCAACGACGACTGGTTCACGGTCCTCATCTGAGACAGCCAAACGTCCGATATGGAAAGTCTCTAGCCCTTCGCCTTCGTGGCGATCAATCCGGCCAAACACCAAAGCGGCGTCACCCAAATCAAGATCTGTCAACCGTTTGACCAGCGCATCATCAATGGCATTGCGCTCAAACCGATTTTGAAACGTGCCACCAGTACCGGACTCGGTGAGGTTACGCATCTTCCAGGCATCACGACGGCTAAGTTCCAAACACGCGTACGCATGATCGATATAAGCCTGTTCGTCGGCGAGGTCGGGATGCTGGGAGGCCATAGTGGTCAATCTCACTGCCAGAGTTAGAGCTATGAGGTCAACGCCACCGGGCAAAAATGGCGTTTCGGTACCCTACCGTCATCGAACACCACTGGACATCCCGGCGCTCGCTCCACCCAAACTGAGGTCACCTCAATGAAAAAACACCAGCACAGGCACCCCGTCAGTACACCGGCTATTCAGACTCTCACCCAGGCTGGCGTCCCCTTCACCGTTCATAGTTTCGAAAGCGACCCCCCGGGACCACGCACGAAGAGCGGATACGGCGTCGCCGCCGCCGATGCACTCGGTGTCGAACCCGAGCGCGTCTTCAAGACCCTGTTGGTCGACCTCCAGGGCGCCAAACACCCAGCAGCCGTCGCCATCGTTCCCGTCTCGCAGCAGGTCAGTTTGAAAGCATTGGCCGCCGCACTGGGGGCAAAACGCGCTGAACTGATGGATCCTGCGACCGCCGAAAGAATGACGGGCTATGTCGTCGGAGGCATCAGTCCTCTCGGACAGCGCCGAGCCCTTCCCACCGTCATCGACCAGTCCGCACGGGACTGGGAGACCATTTTCGTGTCCGCGGGCCGTCGCGGTGTTGATATCGAAATATCCACCGCTGATTTGACCCGACTTCTTCAGGCCACGACGGCAGCGATCAGCGATCGCAGCTGGACGTGATTTCGTCAGGACGGTTGAAAATGGACTCTGTGGTAACAGAGGAGCCGACTGGCTCAGTTGATGGGTTCAGTCGAGTGCGCGGACGTCGCGGGCTTCATCACCCTTGCGACCCGGACCGACTTCGAATTCAACTTTCTGACCCTCTTGCAGGGTTTTGTACCCCGAAGACTGGATCTGCGAGAAGTGCACGAACACATCGGGTCCGTCCTCGCGTGAGATGAAACCATAACCTTTTTCTGCATTGAAAAACTTCACTGTGCCGAGCGCCACGGCGGTACTCATTTCTGTCTAGTGCCCCACTTTGTGCGAGACCCCCACACCCTATGGCATCGAGAGACCATCTGTGTCATGGAAGGACCAGAACCGCGATAATTCCCGGATAATTCACCAGATCTCCCGCCAGATCACTCCGTTGCTCGAGGGCCTCGACACGAGATGGCCCCATCGCATGGTCTCGGCGCACATTCATCGCAATTTCGCCTTAATCCCACAAAACTGCGTGCACTACGGTTTGGCCGGTGAAGCCCGACGTGTCAGGTGATCGTGCCGACTACTCATTTGTTCATTCCCTCCGGGTGCGGTTCGCCGAAACCGATGCCATGGGAATCGTGCACCACAGTCGATACCTGCCCTATCTCGAAGAAGCCCGAGTCGAATTTCTCCGCTCCATTGGCCACCCCTACTCAGAGAACCGCAATGCCGGACGGGACTTCACTGTCCTGGAGTGTCACGTGAAGTACCACGCGCCGCTGCGATTCGATGACGTCGTGACCGTGCACCTTCAACCCGCCCGAGCCTCGGGAGCCACCTTCACCATCGACTACCTGCTCACTGTGGATAACAGGATCACCACGAAGGCCCGCACGGTCCACGCCTATGTTGACACCGCTGGTCGACCTCATCGCCTTCCAGCGTGGATCAAAGGTCTCGTGAGAAACGAGATCGTCAGGGGATGACGGCCTCGATCAGGCGGGGGCCCCGTTGGTTCATGGCTGACTGAAAAGCGGCCGAGAAGCCTTCGACATCGTCCACCCGAACGGCTTCCACTCCAAGACCATGGGCCAACGACACCCAGTTGATATCGGGATGCGACAGATCGAACAACGACAATGTTTTCGACGTGGACGCCGTGTCACCTTCTCGCATCAGGGCGGCGGCACCTGTTCGTCCCAACTCGACCCGCAAAATGGCGTAGGCCCGATTAGAGAAAATTACGGTAGTGACATCCAAATTCTCGCGTGCCTGCGTCCATAGAGATTGCACGGTGTACATCGCCCCTCCGTCTCCGTGGAGACAGACCACTTTTCGATCAGGACATGCCACCGCTGCGCCACCAGCCACTGGCAATCCCTGACCGATGGAACCTCCGGTGAGCGAAAGATGATCATGAGGGCGAGCCGTGCCCAAAGCCACTCCCGGACCGAGTCCATTCGTCGCCGCCTCATCGGAGACGATCGCCCCCTCGGGCAGATAGCGAGCCACGATCTGACCG
Source organism: Acidimicrobiaceae bacterium (assembly GCA_040381935.1). Lineage (GTDB taxonomy): Bacteria > Actinomycetota > Acidimicrobiia > Acidimicrobiales > Ilumatobacteraceae > Casp-actino8. The sequence goes on from JBEIGJ010000126.1 coordinate 4,376, forward strand.
ATACTGAACTGATCGAGCCGACCACCTGGTTCGTCGGGAAGAGCGAGTTCGGATATCGCCGACCGCACGGGAGGCTGACCGGGCAGAGCAACCGCGTCGGCGACAGCGGCCAACGCTGCTGGGCCGTTCTCATGCGGGTGAGCCAAATACGTGATGACTGTGTGCGGAGCGGTACACCAACTGGCCTTACCCGGATAGGCAAAAAAAGACACGGGTGGTTTTGCGCCAACCAAAATCAGATGATCAAGATCGGCCAAGGATTCAACAAGTTGTTCGGCGAAATACGGTAAACGCTCGACAATGGCCCGTCCGGCACCCCGTTCAAGACGCGGAGCGAAGGTATCGCACAAGAGCCGCGCCCCGGTCGCACGGGCGATTCGGGCCGCCGCTTCCAAACCACTGCCCGTCAAGGCGGTGCCCCGCATGAGGATGGCAATCTTGGCGCTGCTGTTCCGATTACCGGTCAGTATTTTCACCGCACTATCGACACTGTCGCCACTGACCGTGCTGGGCGAAGGGACATCAAGCGCAGGAGCCGGATGCTCGGCCTCGAGCCAGGCAACATCGGCCGGCAAAATCAACGTCGCAATCTGACCTGGTGCCTGCCGAGCCGCCTGGACCGCACGAGCAGTATCCGACGCCACGGTCAAAGGACTCACGCTGGTGTGCACCCACCCAGAAACCGGCCGAGCTAGACCGATGATGTCGCTGGCCAAGGGCGCATCAAAAGAGGAATGAGACGTGGCGTGATCGCCCACCACGTTGACAATGGGAGATGCGGCGCGGCGGGCATTGTGCAAATTGGCGATGCCATTGGCTAACCCCGGTCCGAGATGTAGCAACGTAACCGGTGGTCGTTCGGCCATACGGGCATACCCATCAGCCATACCAGTGACCACACCCTCGAAGAGTCCCAGGACGGCACGCATACCGTCAACTCGATCCAAGGCCGAGACGAAGTGCATTTCCGAAGTTCCCGGGTTGGCAAAACAAGTATCCACTCCCGAGGCCACCAAGGTTCGCAACAGACTCTCAGCGCCATTCATCGTTCTTTTCATATCGTCACTCTTCTCCGAACATCACCCATAGGCCAACGGTAATGTTTCAAAGCAATGAGTGGCGGGTCAACACCAAAAGCGCATCGTCCAGGCGAATCCGATGAATTGGCAGCAGTTATTCAGGATGCGCTAACGACTCTTTGGCATCAGCGCCGGCCGGAAGTCATCGATGATCTCAAGCGACTCATTGCCCTGATGCAAGAAATCGATCGGGATCCAGACGAAAGCCCCACATCAACCGAAGCGAGAAAATTGGCTCACCAATTGCACGGGACATTTGGTGTCTTTGGACGACCAGAACTGAAGGATCGCCTCAGCGCTATCGAACAAGGGCTAGCTGCCAAAGACTCACAAATCGATGTTCTGATCGCCACAGCACAATCAGTGCTGGTCGACCTTGTGTAGTTCAGTCATTCTTCGGGTCGGGCAACGGCATCGAGGGAATTCATCAGCAATGCCAGCTGCGTGCGATTGTCTCGCCCCAACAACGTCAACAGTCGCGAGATACGGTTACGAACGGTTTGCGAACTCAAGAACGCTTCCTCACTGATCTTCTTATCGGCCTTGCCTTGGGCAATCAGATCCATGATCAGGCGGTCAGTTTTTACCATCGACAACA
>JBEIGJ010000127.1:0-5962 GCA_040381935.1 Acidimicrobiaceae bacterium
ATCGGCCGTGAATACGCCCTCATGCTGGCGGCCCAAGGCGGATCAATCGTGGTCAACGACCTCGGTGCCTCTCGTGATGGAACCGGTGGGGATCAGGGCCCGGCCCACGATGTCGTGGCCGAAATCAAAGCAGCCGGTGGTACTGCGGTGGCCAATACCGATGACATCAGCAGTTGGGATGGCGCGAAGAGCATCGTGGATCAAGCCATCGATACTTTCGGTGGCCTCGATGTGGTGGTCAACAATGCCGGCATCTTGCGCGACCGCATGCTGTTTTCCATGTCGGAACTGGAGTGGGACGCGGTCATCACCGTGCACTTGAAAGGTACCTTTGGTACCAGTCGCTTCGCCGCTGAATACTGGCGCAATCGCGCCAAAGATGGCCAGGCCAATGATGCGCGCATCATCAATACCTCTTCAGTTGCCGGCCTGTATGCCAATCCTGGTCAGGCCAATTACGGAGCGGCCAAAGCCGGTATCGCTGCCTTCACCCAAATCGCCGCCCAGGAATTGGTGCGCTATGGCGTCACGGTGAATGCCATCGCCCCCGGAGCCCTGACTCGCCTCACCGAGGATCTGGCATTGCCCGATGAAATGTTGGCCAAATTCGATCCGCGTTGGGTGGCCCCGATCGTCACCTGGTTGGCCTCACCACTGTCCAAAGACGTCACCGGACAGATCATCGAATCAAACGGCATGTTCCTGGCCATTGCCGAAGGTTGGCGTCGTGGACCAACCATCACCACTCCTCCTGCCGAGCCAGAAGACGTCGATGCCGTCATCAGGCCTTTGTTGGCAGCCACCCAGCCTCGGACCACGATGGCTGACATCAATTGATATGACCAGTGGTGATTCGGGGGGTTCTCTCCTCGTTATCTGCACCGGGAATGCCGCTCGATCGGTGATGGCTGGGGCCATCATCACTGACCGACAGCCGCACCTCTGGGTCGAAACCGCGGGCACATTGACCATTGATGGTCAACCCATCAGTTGGCGAACTCGTGAGGCGTTACGCCAGATTGGTCTGGCGGCCCCTCATCATCGCAGTCGGCAAATTCAAGCTCCGCATGTTGAACAAGCCGGATTGATCATCGCTCTCGCTCCCGAACACGTGGAATGGATGCGACGTCAACACCCCGAAGCCGCCCATCGCACTGCCACCTTGAAACGATTGGTTCGCTATCTCGACTCCGATGGCCCCCTTGGCCAACGAGTCGAATCGTTGGGATTGGCCGAGGTGGCATTGGAGTCCTGGGAAGAGGTAGTCGATCCTGGCGGCGGTGAGGTGGACGACTTCATCCGTTGCGCTTTCGAAGTCGTCGAACTCGTCGATGGCCTCATCGATCGCCTCAACAATTGAGCCGCATCAGTTCTCGGGCCGACCCACGACCCCGGCGTCGATCATCGCGGTGATTTGCTCCTCACTTCGCCCGAGTTGGCGCAAGATATCGATCGAGTGCTCGCCCAGACCCGGAGCAATCCAGCGCGGGACACCCGGTGTTCCGTGAAAATCGGCCGGAGAGGCGATCATGGTCGTGGTACCTGACTGGTGGGGCACATCGATGAATCCGCCGGCATGAGCCAACTGCGGATCATTCAAAACATCCTCCGCAGAATTCACCGGTGACCAAAACATGTCGGGCTCGGTATCGAAAATTGCCGTCCATTCCTCCAGTGACTTGGCAGAAAAGGCCTCATCCAACAGTGCAATCAGTTCCTTGCGGTTGATGGCCCGGTTCCGGGCCGTATTGAAGCGTGGATCTTCCATCCATTCGGGATGCCCCACGACCCGGGTCAAGGGGGGCCAATGTCGGTCCCCCTCCACGCCTACCACCCAGAACCATTTACCGTCGGCAGTTTGGTAGTTGTTCACCGTTGGGCTGACCATCGAATCCCTTCGACCAATGGCTTGATGTCGACCCCAGCCCAAGTACATGTTCAGATCGAACCCCACGGTGTACACGCCTTGACGAAGCAACGACGTGGACACCATTTGTCCCTGGCCGCTGCGCTCCCGCTGGAATAAGGCCGCGCATATTGCTCCGGCAAACGTGACCCCCGTGGAGTGGTCGCCCATCCCGCCACGCTGAATGGGTAAATCACCACCTTCAGGAGTCAGCAAATGGGCCATACCGGAGCGGGCCCAGAACGCTGCGATATCAAATCCCGGTCGATTGGCATCGGGCCCGTGGAGTCCGTAGCCCGTGATCAGTCCGTAGATCAGGCGCGGCTGTCGTTTCTGAAGGGTTTCATAATCGAACCCGGCTCGTTTCAGCGCTTCGACCCGCACATTGGTAACGAAGACATCGGCCGTATCCAAAAGTTCATAGGCCACCTGTCGACCGTCGGGGGTGGTGATATCGACAGCGATACTCCGCTTATTGCGATTGTCCAATTCGAAGACTGGATTGTCGGACCTATCGCCGCCGAACATGTGCTGGAAACTCCGCGCCGGGTCTCCCTGCAGAGGCTCGATCTTGATGACATCGGCTCCCCAATCACCCAGTACCCCGGCCGCCGCCGGACCGGCCACCCAAACTCCGAGTTCGACCACGGTGACACCTTGTAAAGGACCAGACATAGGTGCGACCCTAATCGCCCCCGGCAAGAACGCCTGAGAGGCGATCTACACGGTCACACAGGGAACCTTGGTGGAGGTGAGGGGAATTGAACCCCTGGCCTCTACATTGCGAACGTAGCGCTCTGCCAACTGAGCTACACCCCCAAGGGCGTTTGGACTCTAGCGGGGTTCGACCGACTCAGGCGGCGCGAATCCAATCACGGCGGTAGTTCTGCGGACCGCGCCCATAGCGACGCATCTGCGAGAGCCGGTAGCAGTAGCCGGCCAGACCCATAGCAGCCAACACGAAAAGGTAGACGAATAGATCGCTCTTGGTCGTGAAGGCGATGAAGGCCGAGCCGGTCGCCACCATCAACAAAGACATGAGCACGTTCTGACGACGCTGGCGCACCGAGACTGCTCGGCCCATCGGTCGCGAGTGGTCACGCCGGCCCGGATGAGTGAAATCATCACGGCTGCGATCATCTGCCTGGTCGCGACGAACGGGACGAGCCATTGCTCCGCTGGATTCATAGGCATAGCCCGGGGACTCCATACCCCGCTGACGCGAAGGCGCTGGCGCCAAAGGACGAGCCATCGACCGCATAGCGGTGCCCCGCATCGGCGTTGACCGCTGCAGAGTCGACAGCTGGCGACGGAAGTCGACAACTGAGGAGCCCGCCCGGCTATCGGTTCGACCACGAAGGAGTGGTGGCAACAACACTGCGGCCCAGGCCGCGGCTACGAGTACCAAAACGATTTTTCCCACGTGTAGGTCCTCCCCTTTACTTCCAGCCCTCGACGCTAACCAGCAACATGCCGGTCAACTCATTTTCAGAACGTTCTCGTGGCCGTGACCACGTACATATGTCACACTACTGAAACATTTGAGCCCTTGGTGCATCCTGGGTGCGGATTTGGCGAAAATAAGTGACGACGGTCACATACGATCTTCAGCGATCGCTGGCCCGCGTGTAGGTCCCCGAGCGGCCCCCGGTCTTTTCCCACAGGGCGATATCACTGATCACCATGTCCTTGTCGATGGCTTTACACATGTCGTACACCGTCAAGGCAGCCACAGTGCACGCATGCAATGCTTCCATTTCCACCCCGGTCCGGTCGACAACCTCCACTCGGGCTTCGATCTCCACTGCCGACTCGGTCACCGTGCAATCCACCTCGACGGAACTCAACATCAGCGGATGACACAACGGGATGGCCTCACTGGTTCGCTTGGCGGCTTGGATCCCAGCAATGCGGGCCACAGCCAACACATCACCTTTGGCCAAACTCTGGTCGGCCACGGCGCGAGCAGTCGCCGGCGACATCACGACCCGCCCCCGGGCTACTGCTCGGCGCACCGTGGGTTCCTTGGCCCCTACGTTCACCATCCGCGCCCGTCCACGGTCATCGAGATGACTGAATTCTCCGGACCCGTTTCCCTGGCTCTGCGCTGGTGCCACGCCATTATGTTACGGCTGGCAGGTTGCGGCTGGCTGGTTACGGCTCGAAGGTCGCAACCAGAAGGTTGCGACTCGAAGGTCGCAACTTGAAGGTTACGACTCGAAGGTCGCAACTTGAAGGTTGCGACTCGAGAACTGCCAGCCCGAATTTCGCCGTGCCCGAAAACCTTCTCCCGATGTCGCACCGCCTCTCGATTTCCAGCACGATGTTTCCTGGTAGCGAATCACTTCTCCCTGAAAGGGGTTCCTATGAAGGTCATGACCCAGGATTGGCGCCATCTTCTCTTTGCGCATTGGAGCTATGAGCCCGCCACCGTGGAAGCACTCCTTCCTGCTCATCTCCGTGATCACGGCGTGGAACTCGACACCTTCGAGGGCCGGGCTTATGTCGGCCTTGTCCCCTTCCAGATGCAGAACCTGCGGCTGCGCGCCTTGCCGCCGATTCCCACGACGACGAATTTCCCCGAAATCAACGTACGCACGTATGTCACGCATCGGGGGCGGCCAGCGGTGTGGTTCTTCTCCCTCGATACTCCTCAAGTGCTACCCACCCTGGTGGCTCGCTCGGCATTCCGATTGCCCTATTGCCTCGCGCGAGCCTCGGTCACCGTCACGGGTTCGGATCCGGGATCGATTTTTGCCAGCAGTGTGGAGCGTCGTTGGCCCGGGCGCGGCCGGTCAACGCTGGCTGCTCGTATCGGAAAGCTCATACCCCCCACACCGCTAACCAATTTCTTGACTGCCCGCTGGGGTCTCGTGGCCACGGCTTCATTGTTCGGCCGACCTCCATCAGTGTGGTACGGGCCAATCGAACATGAACCCTGGACGCTTCACGATACTGAACTTCTCGATCTCGAAGACGAACTGTTTATTGCTGCTGGACTACCGGCTCCCGAAGGAGATCCTCTGGTGCACTACAGCCCCGGCGTCTCCACCACCGTGTTCAGCCTGGAGCGGCTCAACACCTGAGTCGTTCCCGGCGTCAACCGCCGATTTGGCTCATCGAGCGTTGTGGTCGCACGAAGTTCACTTGATTGATCTGGTGTCCGGCCCACTTGGTGCCCACGGCGCGCTCAATCTCGGCCGCCAGCACATCGTCGGGTGATTCATCGCGCAACATGCCCCGTAAATCGAACTCATCAGTGGCGAACAGACAGGTCCGTAATTGACCATCAGCGGTGAGCCGCACTCGGTCGCAGTCTCCACAAAATGGCTTGGTCACACTCGGGATGACTCCCACTGTTCCTTGTCCATCCAAGTACCGCCAGCGATCAGCCGGTGCCGCACCGCGGGCAGGAACCGATTCCAGCGGAAAGACCTCCGCAATACGACTGACAATTTCGTCTTGACTAACAACCGTTTCGCTCATCCAGTGACCTTGAGCATCGAGGGGCATGAATTCGATGAATCGCACCTCGACACCATTTTCCCGACCAAACCGTGCCAGATCCACGATCTCATCGTCATTCACACCGCGTTCGATCACAGCGTTGATCTTCACTTGATGAAATCCGGCTGCTACTGCAGCAGCGATGCCGTCGAGAACGCGGTGCAACTCGTCACGACGAGTCATCTGTTCGAACTTCTCTCGGACGAGCGAATCCAAACTGATGTTGATTCGCTGAATACCCGCAGAGCGCAATTCACTGGCCTGACTGACCAGAGTGGAGCCATTGGTGGTGATGGCCAGATCGATCGGCTTCCCAGCGAGGGATGAAGACGAATCAGCAGGTACAACCAGCTGGGCCAACTTGCGCACCAGTACCGGCAGATGGGCTCGCACGGTTGGTTCTCCGCCGGTCAAGCGGATTCCATCCACCCCGAACCTCTGAACGAAAATCCCCGCTAACCGATCGATTTCTTCGAAGGTCAGAATCTCAGATTTGTCCAGCCAGACCAAACCTTCTTCGGGCATGCAATAGGTGCAGCGGAAGTTGCA
>JBEIGJ010000128.1:0-5947 GCA_040381935.1 Acidimicrobiaceae bacterium
CCTCGACTGCGGCACGCGCCCGTGCCGGAGATGTTGTGCAAGGGGTGCCTGGATGCACGGGTCGCTACGTCGGCCGAGCGCGGGTGATCCTCGATCCCACTGAGCCGGGAAATCTCGAGCCCGGAGATGTACTGATTGCTCCAAATACCGATCCGGCGTGGACCCCGTTGTTCATGACGTGCGGTGCCGTTGTGGTGAACGTTGGTGCCGCCATCAGCCATGCCATCATCGTCAGTCGCGAACTCGGTTTGCCCTGCGTGGTATCGGCGACTGATGCCACGGTGCGTATTCCTGACGGGGCCATTGTTGAAGTCGATGGCGATACTGGAGTGGTGAACGTGCTCGAGATCCCTACGTGAATCACGTAGGGAAGATCGATGTGAGTGAGTGTTCGTCTAGGTGGCGGATACCGGCAATTTTCGGGAAACAGTGAGGGGATCATGGCATATCTAACGATGGCTCAAGCCAAAGAACGCGGGTCGGTTCAGGCTCTCGTTGACGACCAACGTTCAGTGACGTGGGCGGAGCTCGATGGTCGTGTCAACAAGTTGATCAATGCCCTTCGGGACCGTGGCTTGACGGCGGGGGACACGATTGCCGTCGTGGCCGGCAACCAGTGCGAATGGTTCGAGATCGCTCAGGCTTGTGCCCACGGAGGTTGGACCTACGTGCCCGTGAACTGGCACTGGGTGGCCGATGAATTGGCCTATGTGTTTAGCGATGCCAACGCTTCAGCGGTATTCGTCGATCAGCGCTTCGATGATCAGGTGAGTTCGGCTTTGCAGGATTCCCGATCAGCGGGTGTGCGGTTGGTGGTGGGCATCGGAACCGAGAGCCAAGCAGGAGTGCGACAGGACGCACGATTTATTGGTTATGAAGATCTTGTCGCCGGTGGGTCCGATGAAGAGCCCAGCGACCAACTCTTGGGCGGACCGATGTTCTACACATCGGGAACCACCGGTCGCCCCAAAGGGGTGCGCGGCATGCTTTCTGGCGGTGGGTCGCTGACACCCGACATCATGCAACTCATCGGTGCCAGTTTCTCCAACTTCTTGCCGATACCGGGCCGAACCATGTTGTGTGGGCCGTTTTATCACTCGGCTCAATGGGCCTATTCGTTTCTTCCAATGGTGGGTGGGTCGTCGGTGGTCATGCAGCACAAGTACGACTCGGCGGAGATGTTGCGACTCATCGACGAACACGAATGCACGAATGTGCATTTGGTGCCGACCCAAATGAAGCGTCTCCTGGATCTTCCTGCTGATGTCAAGGCCTCATTCGATGGCCAATCACTCGTTGCTGTTTGGCATGGTGCTGCCCCCTGTCCCCCGGCGGTGAAAAAAGGATTGATCGAATGGTGGGGACCGAAGATCACCGAGTACTACGGAAGTACCGAGGGGTCGATCATCTCGACGGTGTCCGCTGAGGAATGGCTGCGCAAGGGCGGGAGTGTGGGTAAGCCCGTGCCCACGGTCGAGGTCATCGTGGTCGATGACGAAGGACATCGGCTACCCCAAGGAGGTGAAGGGACTTTGTACTTCCGCAGTCTCATGGGTTCGGACTTCACCTATCACAATGACGAACAAAAGACCAAGGATGCGCATCTCGAGCCTGGCGTGTTCACCACTGGTGATGTTGGCTACCTTGATGACGAGGGTTACCTGTGGCTGTCGGACCGCAAGATCGACATGATCATCAGTGGCGGAGTCAACATCTATCCTGCTGAAATAGAAGGAGCCTTGGCCGCGCATCCAGCAGTTGACGATGTAGCGGTCATTGGAGTTCCCGATGATGAATTCGGCGAAAGCGTGAAGGCATTGGTGCAAGTAGCGCCAGGCTTTGCGCCGTCGAAGGATTTGGAAGCCGAACTGATAGCCCATTGTCGAGTCCTCTTGGCGGGATACAAAGCACCGCGATCAGTCGACTTCATCGACTCCATCCCGAGAACCGGCACCGGGAAAATTCAGAAGCAACCGCTGCGGGCCCCCTATTGGGAAGGTCAGACGCGTCGGATTTGAGCGCGACTCAACTGATGCACAGGTACCGCGATGCCAGAAATTGACCACAGTGCGCCACACGGTGGCTCTGCTCGTTCCAGTGTCGGGTCCAACCAGAGGATCTATCACCATGGCATTCGCGTCGCCGATCTGGACCGGGCCATGGATGAGCTTGGGGCCGGGCTCGATCTTTCGTGGTGCACGGTTCAAGAGACGGTGCAAACAATTTGGACCCCTGAGCAGGGTTCGCACCAGGTTCCGTTGCGGTTCACCTATTCCCGCCAGGGTCCGATCCATCTCGAACTTCTCGAGGGAGCACCCGGGTCGTTGTGGGATGGTCGCCAAGAGCCGGGCCTTCATCACATTGGACTGTGGTGCGATGATGTTCACCAGTCCACGGAACACGCTGTGGCCCAAGGCTGGACCGTAGTTATGGCTCAGGCTGCCCCCGACAAGGGCTATGGAGCCTTTGTCTATGTTCGCCCGCCAAGTGGGTTGATCGTCGAATTGGTGTGGAGCGGATTGCAGCCGATGTTTGAACGTTGGTTCGCGGGTGGATCTCTCGGCTGAATAGCACGAGGAGCTCACCGCGCCGAATTGCAACTCTCCGGTCTACGATTCACCCATGGCTGCCCGGGACTTTTCGTACGAATCGACAACTGATGATGTTTTGAGGGGTCTCGACCTTTCAGGTCGCCACTTCTTGGTGACTGGTTCTTCTGGTGGTCTCGGATTGGAAACCTGCCGATCCCTTGCAGCCAAGGGTGCATCGGTCGTCATGGCGGCTAGAGACGCAGCCAAGAATGATGCGGCCCGTGAACTGATTCGGGAAACAGTCGCTGACGCCGATCTCGAGCCTTTGACGGTGGATCTCGGTTCGCTGTCATCGACACGAGAAGCAGCGCAGAAGTTTCTGGCGACCGGTCGGCCGTTACATGGCTTGATTCTGAATGCTGGAATCATGGCCACACCATTGACTCGAACCGAAGATGGTTTTGAATCTCAATTCGGTGTCGATCACCTCGGCCACTTCAGTCTGGCGTGGCACCTCTTGCCGCGACTCGTAGAGTCAGCCCCGGCACGGGTTGTCATTCTCAGTTCTGCTGGTCATCGCATGGGCGATGTCGATCTCGATGATGTCAACTTCGAGCGGCGACCGTATGAACCATTGCTGGCCTACGGTGCAGCCAAAACCTGCAATGTGTTGCACGCCGTGGCTCTGGATCACCAGTTCAAAGATCGGGGAGTGCGCGCCTTTGCGGTGCATCCTGGGGGTATTCACACCGAATTGGGGAGATACATGACTCCCGAAGTCATCACTTCGCTGATGCAGCGGATCAATGAAAGCAGCAGCCCAGGGGCCAGCCAGGAAAAGAGTGAGGACGCCCCTCGGGCGTCGGGTTTCCAGTGGAAGACGATTCCTCAAGGTGCCGCTACCACCGTGTGGGCGGCCACTGCCCCCGAACTTGAGGGCCGAGGTGGGCACTATTGCGAGGATTGTGCCGTGTCGCCCGTCCTTGGATCGTCGCCGTCGGCCCACAGCGTCAACGGCGTCGGGGTGCTAGAGCGGGCAGTTGATCTCGAGCGGGCTCTGGCCTTATGGAATCTGAGCCTGAGCCTGATCACGAAGTAGGTATTGCGCTGATGGCGGTGAATGTCGGGTCCATGAGACGGGGGCCGGAAACTCTTGTAAGGTTCCCACTACTGAGACGAACCGGGGGGCTCGAAAATGGTTGATATTGCAGATAGTCGGACCGAGCAGGCCAAGCCCTGGTTCTTGCGGGGGAATTACGCCCCCGTCTTCGACGAAATCACCGATACGAACATTCAGGTGACTGGCTCGATCCCGACATCTTTGAGCGGGTTGTACCTACGCAATGGATCCAATCCCCGCAATGGGGAAGCGGGTCACTGGTTCTTTGGTGACGGCATGGTCCATGGAGTTCGACTGGAAGACGGTCAAGCTAAGTGGTACCGGAATCGCTATGTGAAGACCCCGAAATGGGAAAAGGGTCTCGACGCCATGGATGAAGAGGCCATGTTCGATCCGGCGGCGAGTGCGGCCAACACCCATGTGTTGGCTCACGCCGGGCGAATTTGGGCTTTGGAAGAAGGCCACTTGCCGTGGGAATTGTCGCCAGAACTTGAGTCGATGGGTTGCGACGACTTCGATGGCCGGTTGACCACAGCATTCACGGCGCATCCCAAATTGTGCCCCGAGACCAATGAACTGCATTTCTTTGGCTATTCACCAGTGGCCCCTTTTCTGACCTATCACGTTTTGGATAGCGCTGGTCAACTGGTGCACACCGCTCCGATCACCGTCCCCAAGGGCACGATGATGCACGACTTCATGATCACTCGTCACCACGCGATATTCATGGACCTGCCAGTCGTCTTTAATTTGGATCTCTTGGCCGCCGGGCAACCGCCAATTGGCTGGGATGACAATTACGGTGCTCGAATTGGCATCATGCCGCGCTTTGGCACTGATAGGGATATTCGCTGGTTCGAAGTTGATCCGTGTTATGTGTTCCATCCCCTCAACGCCTATGTCGAGGGTGACACTGTGATCTGCGACGTGGGACGTCACGCCAGCATGTGGCGGGGCTCGATGGATGATTTCTCGCCGAGCTATATGCATCGCTGGACATTCGATTTGGTTACCGGCGCAGTCACTGAGCAGCAGATGGATGATTGGGCCCACGCCTTTCCCCGCGTCGATGACCGGGTTATTGGTTTGAAGCACCGGTACGGCTGGGTGGCCGGAACGCGCGCCGGTTCAAAAGGGGAGATGGGTGACCCCGGCGTCATCGCCCGTTACGACATGACCACCGGCGACAAAGTGATTCACGATTTTGGCCCGACATCACATCCGGGTGAATTCGTTTTCGTGCAAGATTCTGCTGCTGCTGGAGAAGACGAAGGTTGGGCCATGGGATTCGTCTACGACTCGGCAACGGATTCATCTGATCTGGTCATTCTCGATGCCAGCGATGTTGCCAAGCCGCCAGTCGCCCGAGTGCATCTGCCGCAACGTGTGCCTTTTGGCTTCCACGGCAGTTGGGTCGACGACAGCGCGCTCTGAACGAACTCTCGGTAGAAGTTCGACATCTGATCATGCCTAGTTTTGCCACTGCTCTTGCTGACGAACGTCCTCAAGAAATAGCCATTCGCGATGAGTCGCAGGAATTGGGATGGGCCGCCGTTGGCGACATCTTGAACCGAGTGGCGAATCGTGCCCTGCAATCCGATTTGGGTCCCGAACGTCGTGTCGCAGTCTTCGCGGAAAATGCCGCTGAAACCGCCCTCACCCACTTGGGCTGTTTGCTTGGCGGAGCGTCTACGGTTCCGGTCAATTTCCATTTGACTGCCGAAGAGACTGCGTACATTCTCAGTGACTCGCACTCGCGCTGGCTCTTCGTTGGGCCAGAGACGTACGAACGCGGCTTGCACGCTGCGGAATTGTCGCGAGCCGATGGAAATGAGGTGGAGATCATCGGGTGGAAAGTCGACCATCCCGATGTGGCGCCCTGGGATTCGTGGCTAGCTGATAGCGATGGCTCCGATCCACCACTGGATGTCCGCCCTCGGGCGAATCTTTTGTACACCTCGGGAACGACTGGTCGACCCAAGGGAACCGAATTACCGCCAACGATGTTCGCGGGCGGTGACACCATGGCCGAGCACCTCGAGGGAATGAAGGCAAATCGCTTCGCCGTCTTTGGCACGCATTTGGTCGTTGGTCCCATGTACCACACCGGACCCTTGAATGGGATGCGACTCTTGGTGCGCGGCGTACCAATGGTGATCCTGGCCAAATTCGACGCCGAGAAAACGTTGCGGGCGATTCAGGACTATCGAACCGAGACCTCGGTGATGGTGCCAACGCATTTCGTTCGTCTCTTGGCCTTGCCCGAAGAAGTTCGCAAGCGTTACGACGTCTCGTC
>JBEIGJ010000129.1:0-5932 GCA_040381935.1 Acidimicrobiaceae bacterium
CAACCAATTTTGAGCCACACGGGCAAAAACTACGACGCAGAACATCTTCGATGCCCCCAGAAAGTGAATTACGAGAAGAAGGGAAGGAAGAGAGCAGTTTCTTCACCCAAATTGTTGGGTACTGCGTATCCCTGGCGATCCACGATCTGCTCCCAATTGTCCTGTACGTCTTCGGGAGAAAGCGCCGGGTTGTAATAGCCGTTGGTCTCACCCATGAACACCTGTGCCACGCGTCCACCGCCAACGGAAAACAACTGTCCACTGACCGGGCAGTCCTCGTGGGCAAGGTAGGCAACCAGCGGTGACACCAAACCTGGATCGAGCTTGTCCTTGAGGCCACCCAGGATGTCTTCGGTCATGCGGGTTAGAGCAAGAGGTGCAATGGCATTGGCCTTGATATTGAAGCGAGCGCCTTCGACGGCCAGGACACGAGTGAAACCGACCAGGCCCATCTTGGCCGCGCCGTAGTTCGTCTGCCCAAAGTTACCGAAGACACCGGCGGCCGATGAGGTGGAAATGATTCGTCCAAAACCTTGTTCGCGCATTTTCACGAATGCTGGTTGGGTGACATAGAAGGCGCCCTTCAAGTGCACATCGAGAACCGGGTTGAGTAACTCGGGCTCCATATTGTGGAAGGCCTTGTCTCGTAAGATTCCCGCGTTGTTAATCACGATGTCGACCCGACCAAAGGCATCAATCGCCGTCTGGACTATGGCCCGACCCCCTTCGGGTGTCGCCACCGAATTGGTATCGGCTACCGCTTCACCGCCAGCGGCTTTGATTTCGTCGACCACTACTTGAGCCGCAGAAGCACTGGAACCCGTTCCATCGACTGATCCGCCGAGATCGTTGACGACGATCAATGCTCCGCGACTGGCCATGAGCAATGCGTGTTGCCGGCCGAGTCCTCCTCCGGCTCCGGTGATGATGGCTACTTTTCCGTCGTATCCCAGGCGAGACATTTCTCTACCTTCCTTGTGGTGGTTGATGATGATTGAGGGTCCTTGAATGTGCCCGATCGACCCTAGCGCAGAGCGTTTCGCGCCCGCTCGGTGAGGGCTTTGTAATCGAGTTTGCCGTTTCCCGCGCGAGCCAATGTATCCACCATGAGTATTTCCTTGGGTGCTTTGTAGGCCGCCAAAAATTGGCGAGTATGGGTGATGAGAGCAGCGGCATCAACTGATTGCCCGGGCAATAATTCGACCAATGCCGTGACTGCTTGACCAAACCGGTCATCAGCAAGACCTACGACCGCGGCATCGGCGACCGCTGGATGCAATTTCAGGGTCTCTTCCACTTCTTCGGGGTAGACCTTTTCGCCTCCGGTGTTGATGCACTGGCTACCGCGTCCAAGAAGGTGCACTGTGCCATCGATATCGACACGGGCCCAGTCTCCCGGTATCGACCACCGGACACCATTGATGATTTGAAATGTCTGGGCAGATTTGTCGGGATCCTTGTAATAGCCAATGGGCGTATTGCCTCGCAGGGCGACTCGTCCTAATTCCTCACTTCCCGGTGTGACCTCGCGTCCATCTTCAGTGAGCACGCGGGTATTGGGGCCAAGTTCGAATGCCGCAGTCCGAGATTCACCGTTTGCCGATGTGGTGTTTTGAGCCATGCCGATGGCCTCTGATGAACCAAGGGCGTCGACCATGATCAAGCGGTTGCTGTGGTTCAGAAGGCCTGATTTGGTTTCGGCGGCAAACATCACCCCACTCGACACGATCACGCGCAGCGAAGAGATATCCCAGCGTCCGGGATGCTCATCCAGAACGCGTAGTAGTGGCTTGGCAAAAGCATCGCCAACAATGGACATGGAATTGACCTTCTTGGCTTCGATGGTGTCGAGCAGTTCGATCGGATCGAACTTTCGTCCTGGCATGGTGATGATGCAGCCGGCGGCCATGAGATTGCTGAGAGCATTGAAGAGTCCCGTTCCATGCATGAGTGGGGCGGCGGGAACATTGCGCGGTCCGGGGCGCGAGGTGCGATCTTCGAGCGCACCTGGTTCGGGGACCGGGGGCAGGCGCTTTTTATTGTTGCTGTCGAGAGTCAAGAGAAGATCCTCTTGACGCCACATCACACCTTTGGGCATGCCGGTCGTTCCACCGGTATACAGCAACAAAAGGTCATCGCCGCTGCGTCCCCAGGGGGCCGTGACATTGAGGGCGCCTTGATTCGCTGATGGTGAGGCCACGATCTCGTCATAATCGAGCGCCCATTGCGGACAAGATCCTGATCCATCATCGACCCAGAGCCAGGTTTGAACCCCCGGTACCCGCAGTCGAATGCGGTCGATGGTGTCGGTGAATGAGCCGTGGAAAACAACGGCAACGGCATCAGCATTGTCCCAGAGGTAGACGAGTTCATCGTCGGTGTAGCGGTAGTTGGTGTTGACCGGGGCCAGGCCGATCTTGAAGGCGGCAAAAATGCTCTCCAAATACTGCGGACAGTTATAGAGGTATTGGGCGATTTTGTCTTGGTGTTGCACTCCGCGATCCAAGAGCATCTGGGCGAGGGCATTGGCTCGGCGATTGAAATCGGACCAGGAGAAAACCTGATCGCCGTATTCCTGGGCTGGAGCCTCGGGAAGACGGGCGACAACTTCTTCGAACATCGTGGCAAAGTTCCATCCGGTCACAGTTTCCGATGGTACGCCCTTTGCCTAGTTCCCTTGTTATCTACGCGGTTTGATCACTGGTCGCATGGGAATGGCTGCAATAAGGTCACCGTATGGATTTTCAAGTGCCCGGACAAGACGACCCTCGGCGACAGGAAATTCGGGAATGGTTGCAAGCCAATCCGAAACCGTCGGGACGGGTGCTGGCTGAAGCAGGGTTGGTCGCACCCCATTGGCCGCGTCCCTATGGGCTCGATGCTGATCCGATTCACCAGCTGATCATCGATGACGAGTTAGCCAAGGCTGGGGTGCGACGTCCGGCTAATCCCATTGGTATCGGTTGGGCCGGACCCACGATCATCTATGCCGGAACCCCGCAACAAAAGGACGCGTATCTCTTGCGGTTGTTATCGGGTGAGGATTTCTGGTGCCAACTGTTCAGTGAACCGGGAAGCGGAAGTGACTTGGCGAATCTGGGCACTCGCGCCATACGTGACGGAGATGAGTACATCGTCAATGGACAAAAGATTTGGACCAGCGGGGCTCAATTCGCCCGGTACGGCATTCTCATTGCCCGAACCGATACCGATGCTCCCAAACATAAAGGTGTCAGTTATTTCATCTGTCCGATGGATTTGCCCGGGATCGAGATTCGTCCCATCAAAGAGATGACTGGTGGCAGCACATTCAACGAAGTCTTTTTCAATGATGTCCGTCTTCCGGCGGCCAATTTGGTGGGTGCCGAAAATGAAGGATGGCGTCTGGCCAAAGTGACGTTGGGCAATGAACGGGTATCGCTATCCACTGGCGGCGTTTTATGGGGGAGTGGACCGACAGCACTGGAGATGTTGGATGCAGTTCGCGCCCACGGTCCGGTTTTCGATCCGGTGATGCGACAAAGATTGGCGCGTATCTATACCGAGCACATCATTCTCGATCTGATCCGGATGCGAACGCTGACGGCACGCCTTCGCAATGAGCAACCTGGACCCGAAGCCAGTATCCGCAAAATCTTGGCTGACGAACACGGACAAAATGTCATGGAGGCCGCTCGTGACCTGATCGGTGCCTGGGCCATGGTTGAACCCATGACCGATAACTCCGATGACGGAGGCCATACCGGTCTGGGCGGTGGCGGCGGTGTCGGCCTGCGACCTCTCGATCATGTCGGCTGGATGCATGGATATCTCTTTGCGCGTTCGCTGACAATCGGCGGGGGAACCGGTGAAGTGCAGCGCAACATTGTCTCGGAGCGGGTATTGGGGCTGCCCCATGACGTGGATGTGTTGGCGGGGATGACTTGGTCGCAGACCCAACGAGTGTGAATGGTGCGTGGGTGGCTACATTTTGACCATGACCACCACGGCCCGACCGATATTTGACCTTTTGGATCCCGAGTTTTATCGCACCAATCCTCATGATGCTTGGGCCTGGATGCGAGATCATGAACCGGTCTATCGCGATGCGCGCAACGGCCTCTGGGGAATTACCCGGCATGCCGATATCCAAGATGTGGAGCGACGTTCCTCGGTCTTCGTTTCCAGTTTGGGGTATCGAGCGAATTGGTCCCCAAATGAAGCCAACATGATCGCTCAAGACGATCCGCGGCATCGCCAGCAACGCATGTTGGTTCAACCCATGCTCACGCATAAGGCAGTTGAGGCTCGTCAGGCAGGGCTCGATGCGCTCGTTGTTCAACTCATCGATGCAGTGATCGACCAGGGCTCGACCGGTGTGGAGATGGTGGAGGCCTTGGCTGGACAGCTACCGGCGCGGACCACATGTCAATTGTTGGGATTTCCTGAAGAAATCTGGCCTCAGGTCAAAGAGTGGAGCGAACGTTTGATGCGTGGGGACATGATGCATCAAAATGGCGATCTGTTCGCTGAATTCATCGATGCCAATATGCAGTTCGCCACGATGGTGGGCATGTTGGCACCGGCGAAAATCGAAGCCGCCAGTCAGGGCTGTCCCATGAACGATTTTTTGACGACCTGGTTAACGGCCCAAATTGATGGAATTGGTTTGTCTCCTGACGCAATCATTCATGAGACCGGGCTATTCATTGCCGGAGGAGCAGAGACAACCCGCACCGCAATTAGTCATGGTTTACGCGTGTTTGCCGACCATCCGGATCAGTGGGAGGCCATGGCTGCAGATCCGAGTTTGGTACCAGGGGCGGTGGAGGAGGTTCTGCGCTGGGTGACACCGCTCAACAACTTCTTCCGTCGGGCCATCGTTGATACCGAGGTCGCCGGGCAACCAATCAAGCGCGGCGATCGGGTGATCATGATTTATCCCTCGGCCAATCGTGATGAATTGGTCTTTACGAACCCGTACGACTTTGACATTCGGCGAACGCCGAACCCTCACTTGTCGTTTGGCTTTGGTACCCACTTGTGTGTGGGCAGCAACTTTGCGCGAGCCTCTCTGGTGACGGTGTTCGCTCAGCTCTCTCAACGCATCACCAAGTTGCGGGTGATCGAGGAACCAGATGTCGAGCCAAATATTTTTGCTCGAGCTGTACGGTCGTTCACTCTCGCTTTTGACCGACGCCGCTAAGACGTTCGTTGCATCTGCCGTCTGGGACCCGATTGTGCATACCAGAGGCAGAGATCGCCCCGGTTGTTTCCTTTCCTAGCCGTTGTTGGTAATGGTCGGATTAAGAGCAGGCAAAGGTTTTCGTTTGGAGCGGGGGGCCTGATACCCGTCTGATAGGCAAATAGTGTGTTGGAATCCGTCGAGCATTCAACGAAAAGGATCCTTGTCGAAGGAACGCAAAGTTTGATCGCCACGCACGGCGTGGACCGGGTAACAGTTGAAATGGTGCTGGCCGAAACAAAAGTCTCCAAAGGATCGCTGTATCACCACTTCAAAGACTTCGATCATTTGATCAATACAGTGCAGATACGCAACTATTCGGCATTTGTCGATGAGGCGATCAGCATGCTCGGACAGGCTTTCGGAAGTGCCCGTTCGGCTGAGGAATTGCGTAACAATTTGTTTGCTGTCATTCCCGTGGCCCATGACCCGGCCCGAGCCTCGGGTCGTATCGATCGCGCCCGCGTGATTGGGTCCTCGGTGTCCAATGTTGAGTTCGCTCGTGTACTCGCCCAAGAGCAGGAGCGGCTACGGGGACGTGGAGAAGAGATGTTGGCGCGGGCCCAAGCTCAAGGTTGGGTGAACATGTCACTGTCTCCTCGTGCCCTGGTGTCGTTCATCATGTCGTTCACCTTTGGTCGAGTACTCGACGATGTTTGCGATGAACGCGTTCGTGCCGAGGATTGGAATGATGTCGTCCGTCAATTC
>JBEIGJ010000130.1:0-5877 GCA_040381935.1 Acidimicrobiaceae bacterium
GATCCCGGCGATAGCCGCCAGATAATCCTCAACCAATTCATCACCGACAATCTCGATCGATGCCGATGCCGGATCAGCGAGTTCAATGGCAACCGGATCAAGAGCCGCGATCCCGGTGGCGAATAGCGCATCCCAAGGAGGAACAATCTGTGCGCCGGTACCCAAGAACACCTTGTATCCGTTATCTCCCGCTGGATTGTGACTAGCAGTCACCATGATCCCAGCCGCTGCACCAACTTGGGTGATGTTCCACGCCAACACCGGTGTCGGTACGGGTTGTGCACAAACCTTCACCCGCATCCCGCGCGCGGCAGCAACCCTGGCTGTATCGAAAGCAAAATCACGGCTCTTATGACGGGCGTCGTAGCCGATGAGCAGACCCCGTTCAGCCGCGCCATCCACATCGCGCATCAAGACATCTACGATGCCCGCTGCTGCTTGACGTACGACCAGTCGATTCATGCGTCGCGGTCCGGCACCTATGGCGGCACGCAGTCCAGCGGTACCAAAACTCAAACCTCCGCTGAATCGCTCGATGAGTTCACTGGGCTCTCCATCCAGCAACGAACGCAGTTCAGAGCGCACATCCTCATCGGGTTCCGCAGCCAGCCAGGATCGAGCCCGCGTCTCGACATCGGTTCCCGCTCGATTCGTGTTCACATCCGCCTAACCTTTCGATTGTGGCAGGAATGTTCGCAATTCGACCAAGGGTCGCGGACCAACATGGGAAATGACTTCACTCGCCGCCAACGCTCCAAGCCTTCCACTTTCGGCAAGACTGAAACCATTCGTGTAGCCGTAAAGAAACCCAGCAGCGAACAAATCCCCTGCTCCGGTGGTATCGATCACCTGCTTCACGGGTTCGGCGGCCACGTCGATGATCTCCTCGCGGGTAATGACGACTGCTCCCAAGTCACCCCGGGTGATGATTGCCAGAGCGCTGTCCCGCCGAATAGCAGCAATGGCCGCTTCGAAAGTATCCAGTTCATATAGCGACATCAGTTCGTGCTCATTGCCAAACAAGATGTCGACCTCGTCTGCTACCAAAGCGCGGAAGTCATCACGATGACGATCCACACAAAAACTGTCTGACAACGTCAGCGACACCTCGCGCCCTGCGGCGTGAGCGACTTCAGCCGCATGGCGAAACGCTGCCTTGGCGTCATCTCGATCGAAGAGATAACCCTCCATATAGAGCACTCGTCCCGCAGCCACCACCGACTCATCGATATCTGGTGGCTTCATATAGGACGACACTCCGAGATACGTATTCATGGTGCGCTGGGCATCGGGAGTCACCACAATGATGCAGCGCCCCGTCGGAATGCCATCGAGGGGCTGACCCGGACTGAAATGAACGCCCACAGCCAAGAGGTCATGGCCGAAGACCTCACCCAGATCGTCACCGCTCACTTTGCCGATGTAGGCAGCTTTGCCCCCGAAGCTGGACACCCCGCAAACCGTATTGGCCGCCGAACCTCCGCTCATCTCCACGGCACTTCCCAGAGCGCGATAGAGATGTAACGCCCGCTCGGTCTCCACCAGGGTCATCGATCCCTTGACCAGTGATTCGCGGTGAATAAATGTGTCGTCGGCATGCGCGATGACGTCAACTAACGCATTACCAATTCCTACGACGTCGTAGGACGGACGGTCCGAGGGGAAAGCCACGATCTGCCAACCTAGTACCTTCCACCGGCCCCCCTGTCGATTCACCGATGTTGCAGTCGATCAGAAGGGGTATTTTCCTCACCGCTACGATCGTGTCGTGACAATCACCCCACGTTTCGCCCCCAACGATCGCCGCGACCTCGATCCCTACCGTCTTCCCCGACATGTTCTGCCCCAGCGCTACGAAGTCACACTCGAGCCCCATCTGCAACAAGCCACCTTTGATGGCCGAGTGATCATCAGCGTCAACGTCACAGCGCCCACACGTCTCATCGTTCTCAACGCCATCGAGTTAGAGATCACTGGGGCTTTCATCGATGGACACGCAGTGGTCTGGAGTCTCGAGACCGATGATGAACGACTTTTTCTCGAACTAGATCATGAACAGCCGGCAGGTACGGCTTACATCGATCTCACCTTTCGCGGCACCTTGAACGACAAGTTGCGCGGGTTCTATCGAAGTACGTATACCGACAGCCAGGGACAACAACATGTCGTGGCCACTACCCAGATGCAATCCACCGATTGCCGACGCGCCTTTCCCTGTTTCGACGAACCTGATTTCAAGGCGGTCTTCGCAATCACTCTCATTACGGAACCAGAGAACCTGGCCATCAGCAACGGCCCCGAGATCAGTCGAATCTCGGTGTTGGGCACCGATGGCTCAGGTGCCGAGGTGAACAAAGTGGCAGTGGCCTTTGCCGACACCATGCCTATGAGTTCGTACCTCGTAGCCTTTGTCGTTGGTCCACTTGAGGCCACTGCGCCAATCGATGTCGGTGGTGTGCCATTACGAATCGTGCATGTACCGGGCAAAGCCCATCTCACTGCCTTCGGCCTCGATGTCGGCGCCAAGAGTCTGCAATGGTTCGTGAACTATTACGGCATTCCCTACCCCGATGCCAAGATCGACATGGTGGCCCTACCCGATTTCGCCGCTGGTGCCATGGAAAATGTAGGTTGCATCACGTATCGCGAAAGTTTGCTGCTGGTCGATCCCGAGACCAGCACCCAGATGGAACAGCAGAATGTGGCCGATGTCGTCAGCCACGAATTGGCCCATATGTGGTTTGGTGATCTGGTCACCATGAAGTGGTGGAATGGCATCTGGTTGAACGAGGCTTTTGCCACGTTCATGGAAGTTGCCGCGGTCGATGAATATCGACCCGATTGGACGCGCTGGACGAACTTTTCTCTCGAGCGTTCGGTGGCCTTTGAAACCGACTCTTTGGAAAATACTCGCTCGGTAGAATTCGAAGTGCGCTCCCCCCAGGACTGCGAGGGGATGTTCGATGTCCTCACGTATCAAAAAGGCGGCGCTCTCTTACGCATGCTCGAGCAATATCTCGGCGCTGAACGTTTCCGGGCCGGAATCCGCCACTATCTCGGGCGCCATGCCTACGGCAACACTGAAACCTCAGATCTGTGGGATGCCATCGAAGAAGCCGTTGCCCACGACGGCGGCGAACCAGTGCGTGCCCTGATGGACTCGTGGATCTGGCAGCCCGGCTATCCCCTGATTAATGCATCGATCCAAACCCACGAATCCCGGGCAACTCTGGTGCTGGAGCAGCAACGCTTTTCCTTTCACGACGTGGCCGATACGGCCGCTTCGGCACAACGCTGGCTGATACCGATTCAAATTCGAGTCGGGCGTAACGAGACGAAACATCTCCTCGACCAAACCACCCTGCGCATTCCCCTGGAAGATGACAGCTCACCAATAGTGGTGAACAGCGGCGGTCACGGCTTTTATCGCGTCGCCTACGACACGGTCCTGTTGCAGCGACTCGACCGCCGTGCCTTGTCCACTTTGGCAACCATCGAGCGCTACGCCCTCGTTGATGACAGTTGGAATGCCGTTGTCGCTGGTCGACTCCCGGCTGCAGATTTTCTCACTTTCCTAGCGGCATTCGATGATGAGCGCGAGTACGCCGTTTGGCAGGTCATGGCTCAGAGTTTGCGAGCCTGCGGCCGACTGATCGAGGGTGCGGCCTACCGTGCTTTCCAAGAGCGAGTGCGCTCATTGACTCTTCCCGTCTTGACCAGCATCGGATGGGATCCGGCACCGGCCGAAGAGGATCTGCGGTCGAAATTGCGGGGCCTCCTGATTGGCCTGTTGGCGATCTCGGGTGGCGACTCTGAAGCCAGGGAACGCTGTCGCCTGTTATTCACCGCCTATCGCACTGATCCCCGAACTGTCCATCCTGAAGTTGCAGCTGCCGCAATCAGCGTGTTGGCGGCTACCGGCGATGAAAAAGATTTCGACACCCTCGTCGAGTGTTACCGCACCGGTCAAACGCCTCAGGAGCGCTTGCGTTTTCTTTATGCGTTATCGGAATTCGATGATCCACAGATCCTGCGACGCACCTGCGAGTTCGCTCTCAGTGATGAGGTGAAATCCCAAGATGCCCCCTTCGTGCTAGCACGTTGTCTGACTTCACGCTCCCATGGTTCGATGGCCTGGGCCTTCATCAAGGACATGTGGGATCGAGCTCTAGCCACATTCCCGTCCAACACCATCATTCGCCTCGTCGATCCGGTGAAATATCTGAATACACCGACGTTGCTCCGAGATGTCCACGAATTCTTCGTTGCTCACCCCATCCCACAAGCTGCCAAAACTCTGGAGCAGATTCTCGAACGTCACGAGGTCAACACTCGTTTACGAGACCGCGAGGAGAGTCGACTTGGAGCGTTCCTCGTCCAGTCGTGACCATGACTCCTATCGCCAAAGAAGTCGGGGTCGTCGACCGCCTTGGAGGGAGTGCGATCTCTCCGGCTACGGTTTGAGACATCACCGCCAAGCCGGCGGTTGCACAGCAAATAAGGGGTCATCATGGCTGAAGCATGGATCATCGACGGTGTACGCAGCCCGCGCGGGCGAGGAAAGTCCTCGGGTTCCCTGCACCACATCCATCCCCAGGAACTCCTGGCCCAAGTCTTGAATGCTCTTCAAAAGCGAGTCGGTTTCGATCCTGCAGATGTGGACGATGTCATCATCGGCAATGGCAACAGCGTCGGTGATCACGGAGCCTGTATCGGACGGATGGCGGTTCTCGCTGCTGGCTGGCCGGTTGAAGCCCCTGGAGTCACTATCAACCGCTTTTGCGGATCAGGTCAGCAGGCAGTCACCTGGGCTGCCATGGGCGTACAGGCCGGCCACCAGGACGTCGTGGTCGCTGGTGGAGTCGAGTCCATGTCTCGTTGGCCCGCTCCCGACGGAGCGCCCGACTTCACTGCCGGCAACGCTGATTTGCGGGCCATGTTCCCTATGGTGCCCCAAGGAATCTCTGCTGACCTCATCGCCACCCTCGAAGGTTTCACCCGCGAACAAGTAGATGCTCTCGCTTTGGCCAGTCAGCAACGCGCCGCACGCGCCCAAAGTGAAGGTCGCTTCGATCGCAGCATCGTGCCAATTCTCAATCCTGATGGGTCAATTGCTCTTGATCGCGATGAACATCTACGCCCCGAGACGACCGCAGAATCATTGGCAGGACTGCCGGCGTCGTTCGAGAAGTTGGGACTGCGGCACCTCGACGGCTTCGATCGCCCCTTCGATGAGATGTGCCGTCAGGTGTATCCACACATTTCATCGGTCAACCATGTGCACCACGCCGGTAACTCCTCGGGCGTGGTCGACGGGGCCGCGGTGATCATGGTGACCAGTCCCGAATATGCCAAAGCGCACGGACTCAAACCGCGCGCCCGCATCGTCATGTCGGCAGTTGCTGGCGCCGAACCAGTGATCATGCTCACTGCCCCGGCACCTGCATCGAAGAAATGTCTGCACAAGGCCGGTATGACCACCAAGGACATCGACCTTTGGGAAATCAACGAGGCCTTCGCTGCTATTCCTTTGAAGGCCATGCGCGAACTCGGTCTCACAACCGAAAACGTCAATGTCAACGGTGGGGCCATCGCCCTTGGCCATCCCATTGGCGGTAGTGGTCCGATGTTGATGCAGACCGCTCTCGATGAACTCGAACGTCAAGACAAATCCACTGCTCTGATCACCATGTGCACCGGTGGCGGTATGGGCACAGCCACCATCATCGAACGCCTCTGAGATATCGGATGCTGACCATCATGAATACGACATCATGAATACGACATCATGAATACAACGTCATGACGGGTTACGAGTCATTTCCTCATCTTCAGTTTTCGTACCCCGCTGATGGTGTGCTGCAGGTGACGTTGAAC